>CAKZKQ010000354.1 GCA_937123825.1 uncultured Pseudomonadota bacterium | reverse complement strand
TTGGGTTGATTGAGCAAGGGGAGAAGAGCAAAGAGGCGGCGTTGAGCGTGCATAGGCTGCGCAGGTTGCAGGCTGGGGCGCTCTTTCGGACCCGTCAGTTGGAGCAGAGCCAGCGGCTTTATGGTGCGTTGTTGGCGCCGCGCGGGTTGAGGCTGCGTCGGGGGTATTGGCGCGCGTTGTTGACGCTGGGTTGGTTGCAGACGCTGATGCTCTTGTGGGCGGCGGTGCCGGAGCGTTGGATGCGGCGGCCGTCGTCGTTGTGGCAGCGCGAGCGGATGGCGTTGATGCACGACATCACCGACTCGGTGGGTTGGATGTGGTTGTCGGTGGGGTTGGAGTACAACATGCGCTCGACCTTGTTGGCCCGGCGTTTGACCGATCCTGCCGACCGGCTCCATGCCCAGGTGACGCGCGCGGTGGTGGTGGGTTTTAGCGGCAACGCCTTGGATGGGGTGCTGCGGCGGTCGCACCGGATGCTTGATGGCGCCGATGAGACCGCCCGGCGGCATCGGATCCCGTTGGGGTTGGAGTTTACGGGGCGGTGGCGCGCGGCGCTTTTTATGCAGCACGACCCTTTGAAGGCGTACGACGCGGCGGCGGCCTCGGTCATGGGGCACCGTCGTCAGGGGGCGATGGCCAGAAACGACGCCATCTGGGCGCTGGGCTGGCAGTTGTTGGCCTGTGAGACGCTGTGTCGGCACGATGAGGCGCTGGAGATCTGCAAGAAGATGGAGACCTACCAGACGGCCTGGGCCGAGGCGTTTGCGTTTGCGCCCAGGCTGCGGATTCTGGCCCGGTTGGGGCGGTTTGAGCGCAGCGATGAGTTGCATCGGCGCTGGACCCAGGCGCTGCCCTCGGAGCTGACCGCCGAGCATTTCTGGGTGACGCTCTCGATGGGGATGGTCGATGTGGCCCGGGGGCGGTTTGAGTCGGTGCTTGAGGAGATGAACCGCTTGTATGAGCCCATTCGTGGCGCGGGGACCTTCTTGCTCAACTTCAACCTCTCTTATTGGATGATGCCCTACCTGGATGCGGCGGTGGGGTTGGCCAGGGCTGGGAAGCTCTCGGCGGCGCGCTCCAGGCGGATCGAGCGGGCGGCGTCGCGGGTGCAGCGTCTGGGGATCGTCAGTCACCGGAGCATGGGCGCGCGGGCCATCGCGTTGATGTCGCACCACCGGGGCGATGCGCGCCGTGCACGGCGTCACCTGGGTCAGGCGTTGGCGCTCTCAGAGGCGGTCCAGGCGCCCTATCATCGGTGGTGTTGCGTGCGCGCAGCGCTTGAGATGGGTGTGGAGGCGGAGCGTTTTGAGGCCGAAGCCAAGGCGCTGGCCGAGGCCCACGGGTTTGTATTGCCCCGCGATGAGCCTGCCGCGCCGCAGTGACTCACCAGAGACGAGTGTCGCAGTCCGCGTTTGCGAAAGCATTCGCTCCATGGCTGCATGTCCCCCAACACACAACCCGCACACCAAAGCCCTTCGCAAACGCGGGCTGCGATCGTCCCCGCGTGGTGCTGTGTTCCTAGAGCAAAGAGCTGGCCAGGTTTGAAAAAAGCCGCCAGGAGGGGTTCGGTGGGGTCAATTGTGTTGAAAAGGGGGAATTTAAGCGCGTTTTTGTTTCAAAATGTTGTCAGGTTGTTGCGACATTTTGATGTGACCGCTGATTTTGAACGCAACGCGCTGGGGTCTAGCCCATCATGGTCTGCTGCACCTCATCGAGGGCTTTGCGGTAGACGCTCAGGTCGGTGTCGCTGAAGAGGACCAAGCGGATTTCGTCGAGCGCGCCCTCGTGCTTGCGGGCAAAGCGGACCATGGTGCCCAGCGCCACCAGCGCCGCTTGCTCCGTCGGAAAGCGGTAGGCGCCGGTGCTGATGGAGGGGAAGGCGACGGTTTTCAGTTTCGCTTTGCGTACCAGGTTGAGGCTGTTGTCGTAGGCGCGCTCCAAAAGGATGTACTCGCCCTTGCTCCCGCCAGCCCAGACAGGGCCGACCGTGTGCACGACCTTGGAGGCCTTCATCTGGCCCGCGGTCGTCATCACCGCCTCGCCCGTCTTGCACCCGCCCTGCGCGGCGCGGATCTGGCGGCACTCTTCAAGGATCTGGGGGCCACCGGCTTTGTGGATGGCGCCGTCGACGCCGCCGCCGCCCAGGAGGCTGGTGTTGGCGGCGTTGACGACCACGTCGGTGTCTTGCTCGGTGATGTCGCCGCGCACAAGAGAGATGGTGGTGTTGCCTGCTGTGATCTGGCTCATGGCTCTAAGGGCTCCTGGGGGATTGGCTCAAAAGTGATCCGGGTGCCAAGGCTGGGGTCTGGTTTTGAGCGATGTCGGTCCGTTTTGTATGGTTTGGTCTTCAACACTATTGGGCAGCGGGGAGCGTGGACACCGGGCAATATAACCCCTCAAGCTGGCGTGTCCACCACCGCCCGGATGGGTCGTCCCAGGGCGCAAAGCGGTATTGGTAGGCCAGGGCGCGGATGAAGCGCGGTCCCTGGGGCTGTCCTTCAAAGGGATCGTGCTCCAAAAGGTCTGCGACGGCCGGTTCGCGCTCCAAAAGCCGCTGCATCAACGTGTGCAACCAATACACCCTGCGGCAGTCTTGAAGCGCCGCAAACCACATCTGCCAGTCAAGCCGGGGCTGGTGCGGGGCCACAAAGGACGGCGGCCGCCGCACATCCCCCGGCTTCCAAGCAAACCCATAAGGCTCCCACACCACACCATCGACGCTGCCCTCCAAAACAATCTCTCGCCGGTTGGTCGTCATGGTCGCAAAGACCCCATAACGCCCCGCCAGATGCCACCCCGAGATGGGCGCCGTGGCCTCCTGAAGCGCCACCCCCAGCGCCTTGCCCCGACCCACAGTCCCCACCAAAGCCACCGCGCCCAGCGCGATCATCAACACCGCCACCGTCCTCAGTCCCCAAACCTTCCAACGGGCAGGCTGGGCCTCCGGGATTTTTAATGGGCGCAAATGGGTCGGCAGCAGCTTCTCCAGCGCGCGATCATCAAAGAGCGTCAGGCAAAGCAGGAGCGTCAACACCGTGAAAAAGGCAAAGTTGCCCGTCGCCACCAACGCAAGTTGCAAGGCGATCATCAGCGCCGCCCCGACCATCCGCACCTTGCGCGGCCAGAAGATCAGCAGCGGCGCCGCCAACTCGATGGCAAACATCGCCCCAACGCTCGCTCGCCCCACGATGTCCGGCAGGTGATGGGCATACCACCCCACCCAGGTCGGCAGCGGTTGGGTCTGGTAGTGGTGCTCCAGGGCGGTCAAAGAGCGCCAGGTCGGGTCACCGCTGGCCAGCTTCACAAACCCCGAGCCAAACATCAGCCGAAAGAGCACCGCGTGGAGCGCCCAAAGCATCCACCGCGACGGCGGCGCAGAGGTCTCCCAACGCGACCAGAGCTGCGCAGGCGACAAAAAGACCGCCACCAGCCCCACCTCCAGCAGCAACCCATCCCACTGAAAAAGCATAAACGGGCCGCCCACGTTGACGATCGACATGTAGAGCGCCCAGGCCATCACCGCCGCCACAATCGGCACCACGCCAGCGGCCATCATCGCCCCAGCCAGGACCCCCAACCCGCACACAAGGTCCAGCGCCCCGTCACCCGACCCCAACCACAAGAGCGTCGGCCGCTCCAACACCCAGCCAGCCCCAAGATTGGCCTCAAACCACTCCATTTGCCGCCCCACAGGCACCAAACCCCGCGATCCGATCAACCCATGGATCTGAACCCACGTCGAAACAAAAACCACCGCATAGACCAGCCCCAAACCCCGCACAAAACCCTGCCGGGTCAAATGCCACGTCGAAGCCCCACCCCCAATGCTCTCCTGCCCTTTACCCTCAACCACTTCATCCACAAACCACACCACCGCAAAGGCCATCACCGGGCGAGCTGGCGCCGCCCAGCCATGGCCCAATCAACTCAAAACCCAGTCCAGACAGAGCCAGGGCCCAGCGCAAAGAAGCACCAAGCCAGAGGAAAAGCAAAACTCCCCATCAGCACGAGCTTTCTGGGGTTGTGCTGGTGGTGCTTTGGGGAGTTTATGCGGCGATAAAGCGGCAGATGCTGAGGGGGTTGGAATGATGGAGGGGCTGGATGTGGAGAGGGTGTGGTTTGTTGCAGGAGAGGGGGGGGAATGGGGAGGTGAAGGGGGGTTTGTGTGGGCATTGTGTGGGTTTACATAAGGGTACTTACCAGACCTACACCCAGCGGGGATTGTCTCAATCTATCTGATAGCAGTGTGAGAAGGCGGATAAATGATCTAATATGTGTTGACATACTCCAATCAATGCCCACTATACGATGTACGGCAACTTAAGATAACTTTTCATCAAAAGAGGTGTACCTATGAGTGGAGCAGTTGTTACCATGATGTCTAAAACTCAGCTTGTGTCGAGTTTTACTCAAGGCCCAGGCCAAGCTGTGGATGCCGGCAACTTTGTGAACGCTTCAATTCAAGTCTGGGTCTACGGTCTTGCTGGAAGTGATAGTCTGGATGTCTATCTGGAACAGTCTACCCTGAATGAAGACGACGCTTATGTCGATTATCAAGGCAGTGCAGGTGCTTCAGGGGCAATACTTTCCATCAACTCAAGTGGAGGGAACTCGTCAACTGCAATTGCCAACGTTGATGGGTTTGCTAGGTTTCTTCGTCTGAGGTTGGATGCTTCCAATGTAACCTCTAATCAATATGAAGTGAGGGCTCAGATTATCCTCAGAACATCTTCGTGAAAAGGACGGTTTGGGTTGATGCCTATCTAAGTCTGCTGAATATGATGTAGATGAATTTTAGACAGGCATTAACCCTTGTGCATGTTTTGATTGAACCTTGAATTGACTTTTGATTAAGTCACAGACATTAAAAGAGGTTGTTTTGGTTAAAAAACCTAAATACTTAACTGGTAGAACAGCTGTAAAAAAACCTAACTCAGGAATGGCTAAAATACCATCAAGCATTGTGGGGTCATACTTTAGAACTCCAAGGTATGGTGTTGATATAAATGACATTGCGTCAATCATGGAGAGCTATAAGGATGAGGCCTTGAATGTGAAGAGGTTTTTGGAAAACATAGATCCTTCCTTAAATGGAAGCAAGCAAGGTTTACAAGGTCAAGATAGTGATGAAGACGTTAATAATTCAAACGATGTTAATGATCACCCTCAACCCCCGACAGTAAAAGAGTTGGATGCAGTTGAATGGAGAATGAGGCAGGAGTGGAAAAGAATTAAGAAGGCCAGAGAAGATGGCCGACTTGATCTGCTCAATGATGCTATTAAAAGATATATGAAATTAAAGGAGACGAGAGACGGATACCGGAAAACAATATTTACTCCCTTGGTTGTAAATCCTGGTTTGTTGGGAGAGCCTTTACCTACGAATCTACACGCACCTAAAACACCTCTTACTGATATGCCGGAGTTCCCTAGTAGGCCTTTTTGGGGAGATCCAGAAAACACCATTGATAATGGTAATTTCCCTGAGCAGTTGCCTGTACCAACCATAGAGAAACCTGAGTCTTACGTTGTAGATCCTCCATCGGATCAATTGGTGGGAGCAAAAATTCCTCGAGCATTGCCACATGAATTAACTCCAGTTCCTATTGATTGGGTTTCACAATGAAGCGCTTTATGGTTTTGAGTCTTTTTCTTATCGCATGTAGCAATAGTTCTACTGTCGGTAGTGCCCAGAATGATAGAGTGTCTAGTCAAATCAATGAGTTGCAATGCCCACAAGTAAAGCTAGTTGGTCCAGACAAAGTCCTGGGCGAAGATTGTCTTGTATCGGTTGATGGTGTTTGTAGTATTAATGTTGAATGTTTAAATTCAACCACTGACGATGTTGAGTTTAAAATTCAAAACCAATGCGTCAGCTTAGAAAAATATGGTGTTGGTATAGTAAATGCTTTGTCTGAAGAAGGGGAGATCTGGTGTTCTACACTGGTAGACTGCTTTTGTACTGAGGATAAGGATGAACTTGTGAAGCGGTTGTTAGATTTAATTGAGGAACCTGGTATTTGAAATATAAGTTTTAAGAGTGTGAGAATAACTTTATTGTCTCGTTCAAAATGGCCCGCTTGAAAACGAGATGTGGACAAGGACCAAGCAGGGCATAGTATGGAGCCATGAGCGAATACCGCCATGGCAGCCACAGCAGATTCCGACTCCACATTCACCTGGCCTGGTGCACCAAGCACTGTCACAACGTGCTTCGTGGAGAAATAGGTGCAACTATAGTGCCCCCTTGAGAAGTGAGGCTGAAAGAAAGGAAGCAGAAGCTAGAGCCAGAGCCGAAGAGCTTTCTTTGTTTATTGCGGAGAAAAGTGAGGAAGCGATGAGGGTCTTCGATGAGGCCTCTGAAGAGTTTGAGAATAATGGTCCAAGTCAAAGATATAAAGATCTAATTGACCTGTATGAAGAGCTCAAAAAAGAGAGAGATAAGGCCAGGGAAGAATATAAGACTTTAACAGAAGAACGAAGCTACCCTCTTCCGGACGATAACGATGTGCCTCCAATCCCACTGCCTGAGCCTCTTGGTACAGGTGAGCCTGGTGTCCCTGTGCCTATAGGACCAATTGATCCGTCACCACTCGATTACGATACTGGCGGGGAGTTTAGTCGAAGAGTTCGCAACAAGCTTAAAATGAGAGAAAAGCCAAAACACACCAATCTTGACATTGGTCCAAACCGAGAAGAGTGAACAAAAGGAGGGATTCTGAGAGGGCTTCCTCATGCGGTGGTGCCTGTTCCTCTAGATTGGGTTTTTTAAGCTATGAGATTTGTTTTTGTTTTTGCATTTATTCTGTTGTCTTGTTCAGGCAATCAGAAACCAAATGATTTGGTTTTAGACTATGGGGAGCTATACAAAAGCAAAGCACTGTACGATTTCTTAGAAGAATACTCCGATAGGTGTAGGTATGAAATTGATGTGACTACAATTACAATGTTTTGTGAAGATTCACCATCCGTAATCAAAAGCATAAGTTGTAGTAAGATGAGCAAGCTACGTAGGAATTCATCTGTTGTGGGTATCGATGTTATTAGTACATCTATACCTGCAAAAAATGACTTGTTTTGCTTCCTTTCAAGTTGTAGCTGCGCTGACAATAAAGATGATTTTAATGTGATTTTGTTTAAGATTCATAATGAAGCAATCAGAGATGTCAAAGAAATGCGAAGTGAGCCTCATGACTGAACACTGTACGATTGTATCTCATAGATTAGGTTGCTCCCATAGCCGAAGGCAACCATTGACCTTGTAAGCCTCCCCCTTTCCCATCATTCCACCGTCCCCCAAGACAATTTTATCGCTTTTAGAACGGGACGCTTGTCGGTTGACACCTCCTTTGGCCTCATCCACGTCTTCTGTGACGGAGTTGTGTAGTGCCCCCCGGAAATCAAGCCAATGTTATGGTTTAACGTGACTTGAGATGATTCTTTCGCAACGGGTTTGAA
>CAKZKQ010000353.1 GCA_937123825.1 uncultured Pseudomonadota bacterium | reverse complement strand
GGTCAAGCCTGCGTTTTGCAGGGCGTCGTGGATGGTCTGACGGGTGAGCCCAAAGGGTTCTTTGTCCTCGTCGCGCCACTCCCAGTCCCATTGGACAAAGGCGCCGCCGGGTTTGAGGAGGCTGGCAAGGCGGCCGACCATGCCAGGGTAGTCGTCCAGAAAGGCGCAGACCGATGAGGCGACCACAAGGTCAAAGGGGCGTGCAAAGGCAGGGGTTTGCAGCATGTCCTCGTCCAGGATGCCGTGGACGGCGTCGATGCTGGTCAATCCGGCGTCGATTTTGGCCTGAAGGCCCCGAATCATGCCTTCTGAGGGGTCCAGCGCGACGATGTGGTCAACTGTGGGGGCCAGCCGCTGTGACAAGAGCCCTGTGCCGCAACCAAAATCGAGGACTCTGGCCCCTGCGAGCGTCAGGCCAAATGCTGCGGTTTGTTGGTGCAGTGACGCGGCGGCCGCGTCGGCGTAAACCACCGGTCCGCCTTCGTCCCAGGTGGTGGCGTAATCGTTCCAGTCTTCACCCATGATGGCTCCAATGTGTCAGGCTTTCTGTGCTCAAACCAAGAGTGTTTTGAGATTGGGCAGGTTGGGGTTCCCCAAGAGCGCTTGGCCTTTGTCTGGGGTAATGCCGTTTCCTTGCAGATCCAGGTGAACCAGTGAGGGGAAGAACCCCTTCTTTTTGAGGGTCCGCAGGGCTGTGTTGCCCAGCTTGTTCTGACTCAGGTTGAGCGTCTTCAGTTCAGGCATGGGGGCAGGGAAGAGCCACGCCATGTCGCAATCCAGGAGCTGGTTCTGGTTCAGGTCCAGGCTCTCAAGCTGTGGCCACCAGGAGCATTTTGCGAGCCAACCCGACAAGGGTTTTTTGGGGGTGCCGTCGCGCTTAAAGCGGTCGCGCTGGCGGAGCCCTGAGAGCGGGTCTTTGTTGGAGATGGTGATGTGTCTGAGCAGGCGTCGGCTGTTGACGAGTTTTTTGAACTTCAAAAAGCCAGACGCTTGGTTCCAGCCTTTGCCCTGCAGCGTGGTGACCCGGTAGTACCTGGAGGGTTCGGCGTCTGTGGAGTGGTACTCGCTACACTCTGAGGCGTTGAAGGTCAGCGTGTGCAGCGCGCGCAGTTGGCCTTTGAGGCTGTGGAGGGTTTGGTCGATGATGTCGCGTATGTCGCAGCTTCCCGAGCCGTACCCGTCCTGTCCACCGTCGTAGCTCCACATCGGACGGTCAATGCACAGGTGAACGCAGCGCCGCGCCAACTCTTTGGGGGCGATTTGATGGCTGTAGTTTGAGCCATTGCCGCCGCGCATGATGAGCTTGATGGGGAGATCTGGCAGCACGGCAGCGTACGCTGAGATTTCTTCGCTCCACGGTCCGTAAACCTCTTGCGGCATCATGCCTGGGCCCATCCCCTCGATGTGCGCCCAAATCAACGGCTCTTTGCTCCACAAGGGGTGCTCTTTAAACATGGGCAACCAGACATCCTGGTGTTCCATGTGGTTGCGCAACACCCCATAGATGCGCTGGCGCGCCTCTTCGGTTGGTGACTCCTGATGTAGAAAGTCTCTGAGTGTCGTGAGCAGCGCGTTGATGTCGGCCATCGAGTTCCTGCGTGTGGGGGTGGTGTGGGGGAACCACCATGTTCACGGTTGCGGCTTGATTGTGCCACGCAGGGTCTCAGATGGAGCGCAGAAACGCCAGAAGCGCCTGGCGATCTTCGCTCGACATCGTTCTAAAAGCTTCTTTGGCCGCTTCGCCCTCTCCGCCGTGCCACAAGATGGCCTCGGCCAGGTCGCGGGCGCGGCCATCATGCAAGAAGGCCTCCTGGCCGCTGACGCCTTCGGTCAGCCCCAGACCCCACAGCGGGGCGGTGCGCCACTCGCTGGCGGCCACGCCGGGTTGGCTCAGGTTGTCGCTCAGCCCTGGACCCATGTCATGCAAGAGCAGGTCGGTGAAGGGCTGAATGTCCTGCTCGCGAAGCTCCGCGTACGGGTGGTTGGGGCCGGTGGTGAAGCTCGTCGTGTGGCAAGCGTCGCAGCCAGCCTGGGCAAAGAGCGCCTCGCCGCGCTCAACCTGCGGGTCGGTCAGTCCACGGCGCGCGGGCACACCCAGCAGCGACACGTAGCGGCGCATCAACTCCAGGTCCTCCCAAGAGAGCTCAGGCGTACGGTTTTGGGCTTCGGCGGGGTCTTCGCCGTCCAAAGCGGGGAAAATGGGGTTGGTGACGCCCATGTCTCGGTTGAGGGCGGCGGCGATTTGATAAATCACGCTGGGTTGGGCGGCCTTGTAGCCCAGCCGTCCCACTTGATGCTCGCCCGGTGAGGTGACCGGCACAACAACGCGCAGGCGACCGGAGATCCCGTCGTCATCGTCGTCGCAGGGATCAGCCAACGCCATGATGTCTTCTTCGTCAATGGCTTCCAGCAGCCCGAGTCCCAACAACTGAGGCGCCAACCTGACCGAATAGAACTCGAGGGCCGTCGCCCCAAAGTCGTAGATGGGCTGGCGCAGCGTGTAGGCTTGGCCGTCGCCGTATTGGCCTTCGATTTCGGTGTATCCCGAGAGTGTGACGGGGCTTTCAACGCCGTCGCTTTGGTCGGCGGTCTGAATTTCAAACCAGTTGAGGTTCCAGCCGCCGCGTTCGATGTGGAATTCAAACGATTGGGGTCCGGCCTGAAGCTGCACGGGGAGGTAGACCGTCGTCCAGTTTTGCCAGCCTCCGGTGCCGGGCGTATCGATTGAACCGTAGACCGGATTGGCGTTTGGCCCTGTGATGGTCATGCGGCCGCCATTACCCTCGCTGGCGACGCGGAAGGCCAGGATATAGGTGCCTGCCTGGTCAACACCGGCGTTCAGGTTCTGGTAGGTCAATTGGTCGCCGGGATCGAGGAAGCCGATGTTGACGCCGCCACCGGTGTCGGTGGTGGGCTCGGTCATGGTGCCTTGCTCGGTGGTGTAGTCTTCGGCTTGTCGGCGAAGCAGCGCCTGACCTGTGGGGTTGATCTCGCCTTGAGGCTGGAGGGAGTCGCCCAGGGTGGGGTGGGGCGAGCCTTGGGCATCGCTGGCGACCTTGACGACGGCGCGGGGGAAGAAGTTGCCGGGCTGTGGGGGGATGTCGCGGCCGTTGTTGAGGTGGCAACTGACACAGTTGTGGGCCACCGAGAGCGGCCCGGCTTTGCCGATGTGTGCGGCGAAGACGGGGTTGCCGGGCTCGGAGTGCTGGCCGCTGGCGAAGTCGGTGTGGTGCAGGCGTCGGCCGTCCATGAAGGCAAAGCCGCTGGTGTGAGAGAGGTTGCCGGCGGTTTGTTTAAAGCGGTGCTCGGGTTCGTTGGAGTAGGGGTAGTGGATGGTGGTGCGGCCGCCCGACCACGCCCTTTGGGGCAACGGGTGGGAGTCGAGCGAGGCCTGCTGGGCCTGTGATGGGGTGGTGGCCTCTTCGCGGTCTTTGGCATACCAGGGCACGATGCCCTCGCCGACCACATAGAGCAGCGCGGTGCCGTAATAGTTGGTGCGTCCGTTGCGCGGGGTGCTCAGGAACTGGCTGAGCTCGATTTCGATGCGGTCGCCCACGTTCAAGGGGCGGTTCAGGGGGACGTTGCGCGTGATGGTGGAGGTGTAGGCGTGCTCGGTCTCGCCGGGGTGGGCCTGTGATGGCGACGCACCCAGGTAGGTGACCCCGGTGCTGATGTGGTCGGATTGGTTGCTGTGGTAGGTGGCGTAGGCGTTGGCAAAGAAGGTGCGGAACTCGGCGGGGTTGAGTCGATCGAGCGTCACAAAGTTGAAGACGATGTCCTGGCCGCCCTTGGCGACGTGGTCGATGATCTCCAGCTTGGCCACGCGCTGCTCCCAGTAGAAGGGCAGGTAGTGGTCATAACTTTGGAAGGCGTCTTCGCGGGCGTGCCGGTCTCGGGCGCGGTCGGCGATCTGCGTCACCAGGGCGTCCTGGGTTTCAAAGAGGATCTCGGGTTCGCGCTCAGTGTCCGCGTTGTAGAGCGGATCCAAGGCCAGGCCTTCGCACTCATCGCCCAGATCCACGTCCTGCTGAGCGTCCTGTTGAGCGTCAGGCGCGGCGTCGGGGCCAGTGTCGACCTCATCGGCGTCGGGCGAAGAGGGGCTGTCCTCATCGGCGACCGCGTCCTGGGGGCCCGCATCGTCGGGGGCGCTTGTGTCCTCATCGGAGCCCGCGTCCTGGGGATCGTTGGGATCGTTTGAGGTGTCGGGTAGCAGGATGATGGGCGGTGTAGCGGCTTCCTGTTGGGGGCAGGCCATGAGGCACGCTGAGAGCGCGCATGCGATGAGGAGTCCTGGTGAGCTGATGAAGCGCGTGTTCATGGGGCACTCTCTGAGCGATGGCCCATGAGTGGGCCTACTTTGTTCGATGGTACAACAAAGTTTGCCGTTCGTCGAAAGCGCAGTCTTGCGGTCACGCAAAAAACAGGGGTTTGTTGATGATTTTGATACCGTTTAGAGCTTCAGGAGGCGTCGGATGATGTCGCCAAAGACGATTCGTACCTGCGCTTCATCTTCCAGAGGGAGGGTTGTGGAGGGGGTCAGCAAGAGCGAGTGGATGACGCGGGTGAGGATTTCGGCGGTGGGTGCGGCGTGAAGCTCGGGGATTTTGCCTGCCGCGACGAGTCGTTGGAGGTGCATCGTCAGGTAGGTGGCGCCGAGCGTCATCAGAGGTGCGGCTTCAAGGGTCAACTCGGGCAGGATGACTTCGGGTTCGGTGTGGTAGAGGCGATCGAGGAGCGGGCGGTTTTTAATGCGGGCCAGGACCAGGACGGAGGCTTCGATGAGTTGTTCGTCGGGAGGGGCGTCGAGGTTGAGGTGGGCGTCGAGGTCGGCAAGGAAACGGCGAGCCTCGCGGGCAATCACGCCCATGACCAGCGCGTCTTTGCCGTCAAACCACCTGTAGAGCGTCGCCGGGCTGATGCCGCTGCGTTTGGCGATCTCGCCCATGCTGGTGCGTTTGACCCCAAAATCCAGAAAGCACGCCTGTGCGGCGTCCAGGACTCGCTCATGTTTGGGGTCTGCGTTGTGGTTGGCGAAGAGGGCAGTCAGGGCTTGCGGTGTCAGCTTCATAGGGCTCTTCTCGGTGCTGTCTAACCACCGTCACCTTATCATGGTTCATACCAGATGGGCGATGTCCAGGCGCGCTCTTGTTGAACGGACCTTGGATCGACGCTGTTGCACGGGTCTCTGCGCTCCAGGAGGTATTCAGGGGGGCGGATGGGGGCGCCGCACAGCGGGTCGTTGGCCAGAGGGTTTTCGCGTTCCTCTTGCTGGGCGATGCAGCGCCAGCGGTTGAAGCGGCAGGTCGGGTTCTCCAAGACGCGCATGTAGTAAACGGCGGGCAGTCCCGGGTCAAAGTCGGGGTCTGTGACCACGGTGCAGGTGTTGGCCATGCCCTGGTTCATGGGGTCGCGGGTCTGGCAGGTGTCCGTGTCTACGCTGGCGCCGTTGTCTCTGGCGCCGGCGGCGGTGATGATGGCCTCACGTGTGCGTCCGTCTTCGTCGACCCAGACTTTGACGATTTCGGTGACCGCCAGTGGCACCTCGTGTTGAACGGCTTGGACAATGAATGACGGTGCGCTGGGGGTGCCTTGTGGGCGTTGGGGCAGGGTGGCGCCCATGGGGACGGCGACGCCGTCCTGGTAGATCATGTCAAACATCTGGTCGTTGTTGCAGATGTCTTCGGGGATGCCCCAGCCGGCAAAAAAGCGGGGTTGGATGCGCGTGCCGCTGGTTCCAAAGGTTTCGCGCCGCTGCATGGCTTCAAAGAGCGCGTCGCGCGAGCGCTCCACTGCCCAGACCCCCACCAGACCTCCGGGGTTGGTGCCGTCGGCGGCGTCGCCTCTGTCAACGTTGTCTCTTTCGGTGATGCCCAGGTGCCCTCTGAAGTCGCGCTCATCGGTGGCGCCGGGGGTGCCGTTGTGTGTGTCGGTGCTGGCGATGACGCCCAGACGAAGCGGGTTGGTGCGTCCTTCCTGGGTTTCTTGCAGGCCCTTTCCGAGGGCTCCGCGCAGGTAATCTCTGGGGAAAGGCAGGGGAATGACCGGGTTTTCAAAGCTGAAATCGCCAAGCAGCTCGTATTCGCACGTGGGATCGTCGCTGTAGCGGCGCAGAGGCTGGTCCTCTTTGTAGTAGCACTCGCTGGCGCCCTTGTGCTGGAAGATCTCCATCAACGGTTCAAGCCGGGCTCGCCGTGTGGCGGCTTCTTCCATCTCCTGGGGGGTCATGCCGTCGGCGCCTTCGAGTTCAAAGGCGTTGCCCTGGCTGGCGTTGGAGTTGTGGGGCTTGGGAGACCTTGCCATTGCGACGCCTTTTCTCCGTGCCGCCTCGGAGCAGTTTGACGTCACTTTGCTGGCGAAACCTCACACGACTGACCTGCAATCCAAACTCTGGCCGGGTGTCAACGTGATCCCTGTCAATGCGCCTTG
>CAKZKQ010000352.1 GCA_937123825.1 uncultured Pseudomonadota bacterium | reverse complement strand
TCGCAATAGCGCTGCTATGGCTTCGCTCGACCCGAGGCCCCTGACATCCACCGTTGCTCGCCCCAAACCCAGGCATCTTCGCCTTTTCTTTTTAAAGTGTTTGGGTTTTGCGTGGGACTGAAGCGGCTTGTAAGTCAGCGACTCATCGTTGGGAACTTCGGCCTCTAGCATCCATCATTGCTCGCCCCAAACCTGTGGCTTATCGCTGAGAACTTCGGCCCCTGGGACTCATCATTGTTCGCCACAAAGCAAGCCTTTCGTCTGCATCTTGGTATGAAGACATGTTGCGGGTTGTTCAGCGGCGCTTGCGGGGGTTGGCAGAGGCTTTGGGTGCGTCGGTGAGGTCGCCGGTGACGGTGACGCGGTTGTCGTCAAAGCTGATTTTGCCGATCAGGAGGCGTTTTTTGCCCAGGGGGCCGACCTGGAGTGTGTCTGCGGTCAGCAGCCGTGTGCTGGCTTCAAGGGCTTCGTCCATGAAAGTGGACTGAACCCACAGTCCAATGCGCAGGAGGGTGTCGTCGCCACGGGTACGTTGGACTTCGAGGTCTTTGATGTCGGCCAGGATGCGCGTGCGGGAGCGTTTCTGGTTGGGGTTGACCTTGAGAGAGACCATGCCCTGGACGTCGGCGGCGAAGCAGGAGCCGCTCTTGGGCAGGTGCCAGACGGTGAAGTTGGTGCGCAGGCGTTGGTCGGTGGGGGTGATGCTGGAGAAGGTGACGTGGTAGTCGCCGTTGGGGTCGGGTTTGAAGTCGTCGTTGAGTCGGACGGGGATGGTGCCGGCGGCGATGGCGGCGTTGGTCAGCGCGGTCATGCCGAGCCCTGAGAAGGTGACGCCCAGGCGTTGCTTGGAGGACTTGAGCAGGGGTGTGGGCTTGAGGGAGGGGAGGTTGTGTTTGGAGCCTTGGCGCTGGGCGATGTTGGTGGCGAAGCCGATCTGGAGTTCTTTGTCTTTGGGGAAGGTGTTTAGCTTGCTGGCGGTGAGTTTGACGGGTGAGCCGGGCAGGGGGATGGGTTCCCAGCGCGCGAGGGTGATGTCTTTTTTGAAGAGTTTTTTGATGATGGAGTTGGCGCCGTCGCTGGCAAAGTCCTGAACGGCTTTGCGAGCCCATGAGGGGAGTCCGTCGAGGTCGAGTCGGATTTTTTCGATGCGGGCGCGTTTGAGGTCGACCTTGAGGGCGGAGCCTTTGGAGGTGGCGATGAGTTTGAGGGGGACGCGTCCGGTCAGTCGTCCGCGCACGCGTGTGCTGAAGAGTTTGGCGCCGAGCGCTTTGGCGGAGGCGCGAACGGAGACGGCGCCGCCGAGTTGGATGCAGTCGTCGCATTTGTCGGAGAGGGAGGTTTGGAACGATGGGATGGTGAGCGTGGCGTCGATGGAGGCTTTGGAGGCGGAGAGTTTTTTCTCGATGGGCGGGATTTCTTTGCCGACGGCTTCGGTGAGCATTTGGCCGATGAGTTCTTCATGGATGGAGACGGCCATGACGACGGGTGCGTCTTTGGGAGAGGTGGTGTCGAGGTTGGTTTGTGCCAGCATGAGGGCCTGGTGGTCTTGCTGGAGTTGGGTGCAGGCGCTGTCACCGCAGGCGATCATGGAGGATCCTGACATGATTGTCAGAGCGAGCAGCGGGGCCAGAAAGTGGACCCATTTTGCTCTCCAAACAATATTTCTTCTTCTATTCATAGAGTATTTTCTCCCTTCCATGCCGTCTTAAATTGCTAAGTGGTTGTAATCATTGAGTTTTGAATTTGGGCACGGTTGTTGTATATACGGGCCGGCGTTGATGAATGCCGCTGATGTTATAGACGGCAGCCAGACTGATAACTTCAAGGTTGACCAGACACCATGATGACCAAATTCCGTATCCAGCTCAAAAACCCCGCCCTGATGTTGATGTTGTTGCAGTCGGTCGTGCTGCTTGCGGCTGCGCTGCTGGCCATCCTCGTGCCTCTGCAGTAAGCCCGGCGGTCTGCCCACGGATCGGCAGCGCTGCGGCCTCGAACCCTTTTATACCCCCACACAACCTGCCCTGATGCAAGGCTGCCCTGCGGCCAACGCTGCAGCTGTGCCCAGCGCCGACCATGGGCGTCCATGGCCCACAGCGGTGGTGTCCATCTGCCACCTCCCCCGGACAACGGCGTGCCCCATCGCGCGGCACAAGCACCCCACACCTGACATCGCTGTCATACTCTGGCTGTCTTTTGAAGATGTCCAAACGCGCGCCAAAAATAAAAGTTCAATAAAATCAATGGTTTAGAAGTTATTTCTGGGCTGGCACGGCGATTGCTCTTTGGTGAGGGTGAAGGTTGAAGCCTCCTGGTGAGGTCAGAGTCCCCAAGCTCTTCCACATGCCTTTACGGACGACAGACTTCGGCGCCTTGTGCGCCGATGATGTTCACTTAAAGACCCCCACCACGCTTTGCGCAGCGGCCATATTGGTAGGCCGACGCTGCACGGCAGTGAGGGTCACGATGAAACGCTTTTGCCAGCGCTGGCCCTTGTGGCCGGTTCTGGCCGTCCAACCCGTGCATGCGGGGAGGACAAACCGCTGGCGATTGACGTCGCCGGCAACAACGAATGATCCCATGTGGGATTGTCCATCTCTCCTCCTTTCCCGAAACCCCACCCATGGCCGTCTGTCATGTGTGGGGTTTTTGGATTTCTTGTTTGGGGCGGCCCTGATGGCGCCCTGAACCACAGAACTCGCTCGCAATAGCGCTGCTATGGCTTCGCTCGTCCTGAGGCCCAGGCCATCCATCATTGCTCGCCCCAAACCCGTGGCTTTTCTCTTTTCTTTTTGAATTGCTTGGGAAGTGCGCCAGGCCTATGGCGGCTTGGTTGGGGGTTTGGGTTTATTGGCCAAAGCTGGGTTTGAGGCCTTGGACAAAGCTGGCCAATTCTTCGCGGGGATCCATGCGCCAGACCAGATCGGCGATCTTCTGGCCGTGGGAGCCGACCAGCGTGCCGCGCAGATGCGCGAAGTCTGAGACCAGACCCAGGAGGGTGAGGTGTTTGACCCCCTCGAAGCGGTGGGCTTGGCCGTCGTCGCCGGTAAAGGCGAACTCGTAGACCATGTCACGGCGCGCTTTGTGAACGCGAAGCGTGCCCACCAACTCGGCCTCGGTGGCGATGCCGTCGAGGCTGATGGTGCCCTCAAGGATGGCGTCTTGATCAAGCGCCAGGCGGCGCAGGCTGGGGAAGGTGACGGTCAACTCCAGGTGTCCGTTTTGCGCGTCGAGCCGTTCGCGGTAGGACAGCCCGATGCCTTCATCGAGGATGTCTTCGTCGGGCAGCGCCCGGTAGTCGGGCACCCAGCGGGCTTGTTGGTACCAGCGCACGGTTTGGGCCATGCCCTGGCGCAAGTCGGGCCACCTGGGCTGCCAACCCAGCGCCGTCAGCTTGTCGGTGACCACCACCCGATCGCCCTGGAGGTAGGCCAGACCGGCCCGATAGACGTTGGGTTCGAGGGGGCCGGTGAGCTTGTGGCGCTCCTGAACGCGCTTCCACATCGGTGAGAGGAACCCGGAGAGGAAGCGGAAGGTCATGTCGGAGTCGATGAACGGCGACAGGGCCTGCACGATGCTGACGGGGAAGGGGATGGTCGGGCCCATCTGAAGGCCGTAGGCCTGAATGAGGGCCACCAGGATCTCGCCGTAGGCCAGCGGGGTCTGGTCGGCGACGTTGTAGATCTGGCCCGAGGCCTCGGGGTGGGTGGCCACCAGGAGCGCGGCCGAGGCAATGTCCTCAACGTGAACCCAGTTGTTGCGGGCGCCGCCAGTCAGCCCCGGCACGTAGCTGAAGAACATCCTCAATAGCGGGGGCACGGTCAACAGGCCCGTGTTGAAGGCGTGGCAGCGCGGTCCATAAGAAAGACTGGGGCGCAGGATGGTCCAGGACAGGCCGTCTTTGGGCTCAGAGCGCAGGAAGCGCTCGGCCTCGGCCTTGGTGGCGGTGTAGGCGCTGCCAGGTTCGATCTGGCTGTCTTCAAGCAGGACGCCGCGCCTGGGTTTGTAGAGGTCGGCAGAGGAGAGCATGACGAAGCGCTGCGCGCCAGCGTCCGAGGCGGCCTGGTAGAGCCAGCGCACGGCGTCGACGTTGATGCCGATCATCTCTTCGTATAGGGCGCTGCCGGGGCCCTGGGCGGCAGCGTGGATGATCAGGTCGCCGCCTGCGACGGCGTCTTTGCAAAACCGCCTGCGGCGCAGGTCTCCGCTGCGAACTTCGACGCGATCTGGACAGGGAATGTCCGCGCCGGGCAGGTCGACGGCGATCACATCAAAGCCCGCCTCCAGCGCCATGGGGACCAGCGCGTGGCCTACGGCCCCGCCCGCTCCCGTGATCACCAGACGTGCGTTGGCCTTCGGTGAGGTCATGGTTGTGTCTCCATCCTGGGTGTATTTTGGGTCGCTGGCGGCTGCTCAGGGCTGCTCAGAGCCGGGCTGAGGGAGCGGTCCTGCCGTTTTGGTGGGAGGGTAGGGGCCCGCGCGGCGGCTGTCCCAGATGATCTGGCGCAGATTGTTCAACAGAGCCGGATCGTCAGAAGGGATGCCGTCCATGAAGATGACCCACGTGCCCCACTGCTCGACGTATTGGCGCTCGTCACTGCCCTCAAGGCACATGGAGGCGCCGTGTTCTCCGCTTTGATCGTGGCGCTCGGCCTTCGGGTAGCGCGCTTGCATGATGGCGCCCAGCGCGGCGGCAAACTCCTTGGCGTCTTCTTCGGAGTCCCAGACGCTGGCGCCGATGATGGCGGTCTTGCCCTGCGGAGTGTCGATGCCGTAGTAGCGGTCCCCGTCCCAGCCAGCGGCGGCCACGGCGCCGGTCAACCCGGGGCGCTTCAGGAGCCTTGGCAGCGTCTCATCATCGGCGTGGTGGGTCAGCCACTGGCGCACGCGCAGCTCGCCCATCACGTTGTTGTAAATCAACTCTCCGCCGAGCGCCTCGGTCAGCGCCGCTTCGTCGAGGGCGATCAGCGTGGGCTCGTCGCGCTCAAGGTATTTTTCGGGGTGGAGGATCTGTTCGGTGGAGTCGGGAGGACTTTGGTAGACGTTGGCCATCGGCCCCCAGGACTGGTTCTTGCGCATGGCGGCCACAAACTTCAGCCCGCCCATGTAGGGGAAGATGAGCTGCTCCTGGATCCACCCGGGGGCGTTGCCCAGCACCGGGCTTGAGCCCGCCATGGAGCCGCCGGACTGTGCGGCCATGCCGTCGATGAGCGAGGCGGCCATGGGGTTGTCCAGGACGCTGGCCCCCGAGCCGTATTGCAGGCCGCCCATCTCATAGACCATGAAGTCGACCATCAAAACTGTGGCGTCCCCTTCAATGAGGGCCGAGCGCGCCGTGGCGCGGTCTTCATTGTTGGACAGCCCCGCCAGACCCTCTTTGGGGGGCTGGATGGAGGCGATGGTGTAGTGCTGGTCCTGAATGGCGTGGAAAAGCTCGTGGGCCATGACGACGCGCTGCTCATCCATGCTCATGTCGCCCTCAATGAGGGCCAGCTCTCGGGCTTCGTCGTTGTAGAACCCGGCGATCTGCTCGGTGAATAGGTCCAGAAAGAAGCCGCCGTAATCAAAGTCGGCCTCGATCAGCCCAAGGCGGACCAGGACACGCGCCTCGCGGGCAATGTCCTCGGGCGGGATCTCCTCTGCGATGCGTTTTTGCAGTTCCGCGCGAAGCTCGTCTTTGGTTTTAATGCTCTTGGTGATCGGCCCAAGCGGCACAAGCCCCCGGATTTGTCCGACTTTGTCGTCAATTTGCTCGGCCTCGGCCAGGATTTGCTCCCGATCAGGGGCTTTCTGGGCCGGTTTGGGGTCGGTGTCGGCCTGCGCAGAGGCCGTGGACCAGGGCAACAAAACGCCAACGGCGCACAACAACATCAAAGCTTGTGGGGTGTGGAACCTGAACATCGACCGCCGTTGCTGCTATAGTCGTGCCATCGGCACGCGGGGTGTGGACTGCTCGCCGGCGCTCCAGACGGCGCGGCGCCCACCCAACATGACCCCCGATGGGGGAGGAGTCAATGGAGATGATGGTGCTTTGCAAGGCGACCAGGACGGTGCTGCTGGTGGTCTGTGCGTTGGTTTTGGGGGCTTGCGGCCTGGATGTGACCTTTGAGTCCTCAGACCGCAACCGGGACCTGATCGCCGAATTCGATCCCGAAGGAGATGACAACGAGCCAGAGCCTGATGCTGAGCCAGACCCCGATGAAGAGGAGCCCGAAGTGGTCTCGCCGCCCTTGGATGATCACCTTGTCTGGGATGGGCTGGCTCGGAACTTTTTGCAGGGCTCGTGTTTTGATTATGACGCCCTGGGGCGCAGCATCGAAGGGCGCGATCTGCTCTCGCTCTACCTCGATCAGCTCTTCAGGCAGGATCTGTCCAGCATCGACAGCCGCGCCGATCGCGTGGCGCTTTGGGTCAACGCCTACAACGCCATCACGGTCTTTGGGGTGACCGGCGCGCGCGACGCCAACCCCGATTTTCGGGTCGACGACGGGGGCTTTGAGTTCTTTCGCAATGCCCAGTGGGATGTGGGCGGTATGCGCCTGTCGCTCGATCAGATCGAGCACGGCATCTTGCGCGGCGACGCCCAGCACGACAGCGTCACCAGCATCACCGACCCCGAAGTGCTGGCCCAGATCGCCGCCGAGGCCGAGGCCGTGGCGCCCTTTGACCCCCGGCTCCACTTTGCGATCAACTGCGCGTCGCGCTCCTGCCCCGATCTTCGCCCAGGGGCCTACACCGGCAAGGATCTGGAGCTTCAACTGGCCGAGCAGACCGAGCGTTTTTTGATGGATCCGACCAAAGGCGCCGGTCCCAACGGAATCAGCGCCCTCTTTGATTGGTTCCGTCAGGACTTTGAGGCGGTCGCCCCTGTGGGGGAGTTGATCGAAATGTGGCGCCCGGGTGGGCTTGATGGTGTGGCGGTGGACACCTACCTTCAATACGACTGGGCACCCAACGATGTGGATGCGGCGCTGGAGGCCTGCCAGCCTGAGGCCGAATAAGCCCGCACCACAAGGCGTTGCACCACCGCCCGTATACATGACTTTGCGCTCAGGCAGGTGATCCATGAACCCACAACAGTCACCGCAACGCCACGGAATCTGGGGCCACCAACGCCCGGCCTGGTTCTGGCTGACATCCATCTTCGCGGGGGGACCCCTGCTGGCGCTCTGCTCCCTGGTCGGCGGCACCGTCTCTGGGCTGATCGCCATGTCCCTGCTCTCGATGCTGGCCGGAGATCCGCGCCTGCGCGACACGTTGTGGGGATGGCTCTACAGGCACGATCATCAGGCCTTCAGTTATGCCTTCATTTTTGGGCTCCTGGTGACGGCGCTGGCGGTGTTGGCGCGCTGGGCGCACAAGGCCATCACGCGGGTGAAGATCGACAAAGAGTCGATCACATCCTGGAGCTTGGCCGGGCGCAAGAAGCTGCGCTGGGAAGACATGGTGCGGGCCTTTGTCACCCGCAGCCCTGATCAAGAACAGCACCTGACGCTCCACCTGTGGACGCCGTGGCGCGATCTGGCCATTTCCATGGATCAGATCGCCGATGAGGTCTCTCACAAGCTCCAGCGCGAGTCGTTTGAGGTCTTTTTGCAGGAAATTCGTGGCCACCTCGAAGGCCACGGTCTGGCCCTGGAAGAGGACGTGCCGGTCAGCACCCCCACAGACACCTCCTGGCCCCTCTTTTACAGCCTCTTCTGGCCCCACCGCCGGATTTTGTCTCTGCGCCAGCGTCGGATGCGGCGCCAGGATCTGGAGCTCGATCAGCGCGCCGAGCTGCCCTCGCTGCGCCTGGCCTGGCTGATGCGCCCGGCGCCGGTGATGACGACAGTGTCGTTTGTGGTGGCGCTGGTGGCGGTGCGTTGGGGCACGGTGTCGGACTGGGCAATGTCGCTGGCGCTTTGGGGCGGCGTGTTGATGGTGGCGCTGATCCCCATCTGGAACCTGCTCAAAGAGCGCGTCAGCGCCGGTCAGCAGCACGGCGCCTTGACCCCTGAGATGCTCGTCGGTCGCCATGATGCCCCCGAAAAGCTGCCCAACCTGCTCTTGCCGGCGCGCGGTTGCCGGATCGATCTCAATCGCGGGCAGATCTCGCGCCCCGATGGCAAGGCCTTCAACGTCAAGGACATCAACGTCGTCGATTATGGCCCGCCTGGGCGCTACGGGCAGGACAAGGCCAAAGGCAAGGGGATGCGCCAGCAGGCCTGGCATCTGGCGGTCGGGACCTCGACCGGCCCTGGCAAGATGGTGGAGATCTTCCACAATGCCAGCGCCGACATTGTCCGCCACGGGGACGTGGACGCGGGTTACGCGGTCTTCAACTGGACGTGCGCGCGGGCCATCGCACAGCACGCTCAGGCCGACCTGATCCTGGCCCAGGGGCGAGTGCATTCAAGCAAGGTTGGCCGTCCGTTGTTGGAGGCGTTGCACAAGGATGTGGTTCAGTATGAGCCCGAGCCGCTGCAGGCGCAGCTCGACATGGAGCGCAGCGGTGTGCACATCCGTCAGAGTCCAGAGCGCTTCGAGGCTTGGGGGCCGCTGGTGCGCCAGCCCGAAGCCTGCGCCGCGCCCCCGCTCTGGAAGGGGGTGTTGATCCTGGGTGCGATGGCGCTCTTGCCCACCGGCTTCTTGCCCGCGGGCATGATCATCGGTTGGCTTTTGGCGTCGTTGATCCACGATGCCATCACCGCCATGCACTTTGGGCGGCCCGGGTTCATGATGGACAAAGAGGGGGTTTGGGTTCGGGGCGTTTGTTTGCCCTGGGAGGAGCTTGAGCAGTCCACGCTGATGCCCGTCGCCCCCGGCCCCATCCTCTTTGCTGGCCGCCGCCGCGTTTTGGTGGTTGGTTACCTCGGCGGCACCTACACCGAGCGCGCCTGGCTTGGCTGCGCGGCCTACCGCTGGGCCCAAAAGCACCTCCAGCCTCAACCTTGATGTTGTTGGCACACCCCCTTTCAAAGAGACAAATGTGTGCTTTTACACACCTCTGGCTGCGCCGCTGCGTGGCCCTGGTGGTTTGGGGCGAGGCCGAAGAGCAGGGGCTTAAAGGCCGTCGCTTGCTCTTGATGAGTGGGCGCTGCCGGTGGCGCTTGGACTTGCTTGTGTTATTGGGGCACAGGGTTTTATACTCAAAACCGGTGTTTATGGGATGGTATTGACCGACAGGGGTGGTTGTTGTCCATGGGTTTTTGTTGGACAACGGCGCTGGTGGGTTACCCTGATACCAGGCTATGAACTCGTTCCGGGATCTGCCTCGGATGTGACGCCAAGGGCTGGATATGATCGTCAATTGCGACCGTTGCCATACCAAATACCGTGTACGCGAGGACCGGTTTCCTGAAGGGGGAGGCAACATCAAGTGTCCCGAGTGTGGGCACGTCTTTTTTGTCAAACCCAATGAGGTGGCCAGTGCACCTGCGCCCGTGCCCGCAGCGAAGGGTCTAGGGGGGCTGAGGCGGGCGACCGCGCCTGTCAGCACAATGGATGACAACCAGGCGACCACGGTCGGCACCGTGCCATCCATGCTGCTTGGCGGCGGCACCGGGGCGCACTCGATGCCGGGCAAGTCGTCGGTGCAGGCGATGGCGACCTCGGCGGCCAATGAGCCAGAGAGTTGGAAGCTCAAGACAAGCTTTGGGCTCGTGTACGACTTTCCCGACACGCCCAGCTTGCAGCAGTGGCTTGGCGCCCGTGAGGATCTGAGCGGTTACGAGTTGTCCAAAGATGGGCAGACATTTAAGCCGCTGAGCGATTTTCCCCATGTGGCTTCGGCCGATGCGCTCAAGAAGAGCGGGCCGTCGCCGGCGCTCTCGCGCGCTTCTGGGTCTCGCAAGGCCCTTGAGCGGCCCAAGAAGCCCCCGATCTCCAGCCCCAAACCTGCCATCAAGCCCCCGGCGGCAAAGCCCAAGCCTCCCGTCAAGCCTCGCGCGGCGACGCTCCAGCAGCGCACCGTCAACCGCCCGCCGCCCTCGGCGCGTCTGCGCGGCATCAGCGAGGAAGAGCGTGAAGAGATCGATCGTGAGAAGCAAACGAACCGCAATCTGGTGATTTTTTCCAGTGTGGGTTTGTTGGCGGTCTTTCTCATTGTGGGCTTGCAGCTCAGCGGTGCGGTGGACTTCAAGAAATTTGTGGGGCCGCCGCCTGATGCGCCTGAAAAACCCGTCGCGGCCCGTACCTACGCGGTCGAGCCTGGTCAAAACACAACGCCGCCGCCCCAGGTGACCACCAACACCGAGCGCAATATTCCCAAGCCTCCGCCCAGAGCGGGGGAGGGGCTCAACGGCTCTTCACCTGTGGCGCCGCACCCAACTCGACACAACGATCACATCAAACTGTTGCTTGAGCAGGCAGAAAAAGAGATACGGTCCAACAAGCTCGATGATGCAATGCGGACCCTTTCGGGGGCACGAGGCATTGCTCCCAACGAGCCTCAGGTTTTCCGTCTGATGGAGCGCATCTACTCACGCAAGGGTGACTCCAAGTCTGCCCGCGAGATGCGCGAGCGTTACAAGTTCCTTGAGCAGCAGCTGGCGCGACCCAACAAGCGTTGAGTCCAGTGCGCCGAGCAATGGCCTCAGCACCGCTGCCCACCTCCCCAAGAGAGCACTTCCATGGATATCCGCTGCCCCAGTTGTCACACTCTCTATGAGTTCAACGAGGCGCGGCTTAAACGCGGCCCTGTCAACCTCAAATGCAGCCAGTGTGGCCACGTCTTTCGCGTTGAGGGGCGCAAGGGCAAGGGCGCCAGCACCGCCCGCTCCAAGCGTTGGATGTTGCGCAAAGTCCCGGCTGGAGACGTCCTCTACTTTCAAGGCCTGCCCAAGCTGCAAAAATGGATTGTTGATCGCAAAGTCACGCGACAAGACGAGATCAGCAAAACCGGACGGACATGGCGAGCGCTGGGAGAGATCAGCGAACTGTCGAGCTTCTTCCAGGTGGCCGACAACCTTGACGCGTTGCACGCCCCCGAGCCTGTCGCTCCGGCCCCTCAGCCCAGCGCGCCCATTCAGCCGCCTGTGTCTGTATCGGTCTCGTCGGTGCCCTTTAGCGGCAAAGCCGCAGCGGCGTCGGCTGCTGCCACATCGGCTGCCGCCGCATCTGCTTCGGCCATCATGCCCAACCCGGCGATGTCGGGTTTGATGGACTCTCCGATGGCGGCCGCCACGCCCGAGCCTGTCTCTGGGCCATCGTCCATGCCCGCTGCCGTGCCGATGCCGTCGGCGCTCCACGCACAGCCGCACGTGGGCGCCGAACCCGAGCCGGTCTACGACGCCGAGCCCGAGTATTTTGATCCGCTGGCGCCTGGACCGCCCGCCAACGAAAAAGACGCGTGGGCGCTGGGCAACAGCCAACAAGGCAACAACGACTGGACCTTCAACAGCAGCACCAGCGAAGCGCTCCCGGGACCGTCTTTAGGCATGAACGGGGCTGAGGAATCATTGGGTTCGCCCCAACCGCTGCAATTCTCGGGTCCTTCGGCGGGCACCTTTGACGATCCGCTTGATGCCCCTGTCGATGAGCGGCGCCGGGATGGGGTCCTGCCGTGGATCGCCCTCCTCTTGCTTTTGTTGATCGTGGGGTTGCTGGCGTTTGTGTACTTCTACCACCCCGATTGGTTGGGGATGAACGCTCAGCGGTCTGTGGCGAGCGCCGACGCAGGGATGTCTCCGAGCGCAGCGGGGGCGTCTGGCGCCGACGCGCAGCAGGCCTCCTTGCAGGGCGATGCCCAGCAGCAGGAGGGCAACCAGGACGCCTCGGCCGTTGCCAACGCCGACGCCGTTGAGGGCGATGAAGCGTTGACCAAGGGTCAGGACAAAGAGGGCGACAAAGGCGACAAAGGCGACGATGACGCTCAGAAGGGCGGCGATAAGAACAAAGACAACGAGCCCAAGAAGGCCGCCGACGCCGACAAGGGCAAAGCGCGTCCCGTCAAAGAAGCCAGCAACAACACCCGAAAGCGCCCGGCCAACGACGGCGTCGAAAAGTCTGCGCCGATCCCCCGTGGCTTTGATGGGGTGATGGATCGGGCCAGAGGCCACCTCAAGGCTGGCCGCGCCAACGACGCGCTGCGAGATTACTCCCGAGCCGTTGAGATGCGCCCCAACAGCATCGCCGCCATCTGCGGCAAGGGCCGCGCGTACATGGCATTGGGGCTGCCCCAGGGGGCGCTGCGGGCCTATGAGAAGGCGCTGGGCATCAGCCCCGGCAACGGATTGGCCCTCATTGGCGTGGCCGACGCCTACCGCAGGTCGGGCAACACCGCCAAAGCGATCGAGTACTACAAAAAATACCTCGATCGTTACCCCAAAGGGCCGACCGCAGAACGCGCCAAACGTCAACTTCAGTCGATGGGCGCCGCGGTGCCTCCCTGATGGACCAAACCCCTTTCAACACACTGCCATGATGCCATGATGCACGCCGTCCTCATTCTGTCGGTCCTGGCCTCGGTGATGCCGGCGATGCTCTACCTGCTGACGGTGCGTTGGTTGGGCCGGTTGGAGCGCGAACCGCTGCACGTCATCCTCCTGGTGATGGCCTGGGGGGCGATCGGCAGCACGGTGGTGGGCCTGGTGACGGCGGGGTTCATTGAAGACGTCATGGCGCTCTACGACCCGGGGTTGGGCGCTTTTGGTCTGACCTCCTTTGCCTTTTATGTGCCGCTGGCCGAAGAGCTGGCCAAGGCGGTGGTGTTGATCGCGCTGGCGACCACACACCGCCTCAGCCACACCACCAGCGGTCTGGTCTACGGCATGGCCGTGGGGCTGGGGTTTGCCATCACCGAGAACATTGTCTACGGGATCCACATCTTTCAGTCGGGTGGTTTGGAGCAGTGGTACGTCAACACGGTGGTGCGCACGCTCTTTAGCGCGACGGCCCACGGCGTGTGCAGCGCCATGATGGGTTTTGCGCTCGGGTGGAGTCAGACGCGCGTGCCTGGTCAGCGGCGGATCGTCCTGGGCGCCGTGGTGGGCTTGTCGACGGCGGTCTTGCTCCACGGGATGTGGAACGCGGCCATCTTTACTGGCAACGCCACCGGCAACCCGTTCTTTTCGATGGCGACGTTTCTGGCGTCGCCGATCCTCTTGACGATGGTGTCGGTCTTGACGTGGCGCTCATTGAGGACGGAGCGGGCCATCTTGCTGCGCGAGTTGACCGAAGAGAGCCGCCACGGGCTGATGCCCGCGACACACGTGCGATTTTTGTCGGCGCCGCGCCGAGAGCGCAACGCCGAGGATCTGGCCAGGATGATTGCTCCGCGCCGTTATGTGGCGCTGGCGGGTCGTCTGGCGCTCAGCCGCCGTCTGGGGCGTCCCGAGGCAGAGTTGGAGACCGTTCGGACACAGATTCGAGCGCTCTTGGAGGCCAGCGCCTCCATCAAAGGCGAGGACGCCTCTTAGTCTGCGCCGATTTTTTGGGACGGCTTCTTAGAGGAGCTCCAAAAAGTGCCCAGACTTCTTGCGTTTGGTGCTCAGGTAGAAGCGGTTGTGCTGGTTGGGCTCGATTTGCAGCGGCCGCCGCTCGGCGACATTGACCCCGTGCTGGGTCAGTTGGTTGACCTTGTTGGGGTTGTTGGTCATCAACACGACCGAGCGAGGGCAAAGCAGCTTGATCATCTCTGCGGCGACGTCGTAGGTGCGCAGATCATCGTCAAAGCCCAGGTGCTGGTTGGCCTCCACGGTGTCAAACCCTTGCTCTTGCAGGGCATAGGCGCGGATTTTGTTGGCCAGGCCGATGCCTCGGCCTTCCTGGCGCATGTAGAGGATGAAGCCGCGGTCCATCTGGCTGACGGCCTCCTGGGCGGCCTCGAGCTGCTCTCGGCAGTCGCACTTGAGGCTGGTGAAGACGTCTCCAGTGAGGCACTCGCTGTGGAGACGCATGGGGACGCGCTCCTGGTCCCAGATGTCGCCCTTCACCAGGGCGATGTGCTCCTTGTTGTCCTTGTCATTGCGGAAAGCGAAGATGGTGAATTCGCCGTAACGGGTTGGCAGCCATGCCCGGCCGTAGATCTCCACCCGATGGCCGCTTTCGGTGAACGAAAAGCGACCCGGCTGGGGTCCAGACTCATGACGGTTTTTGTAGGCTACAGAATTGGAAGGCTGAAAAGCGGTGGTCATTGGCTCCTCGTGGCGTGATCGTCGCGGGGCAGCTTTGTTGCTCTCGCTGCCCCACCCGTAATGCACGCGAGCAGGCGGCACATGCACCGTACTCCGGACATCGTTGGGTTGAGTTTGACCCATTGTGGGCCGGGTTTCAACGGCCGGTCAGACAAACGCCGGCGTGTTGTTTCCCCTCGACTCCCTGTAAAGGTGTCCTCTCTCAAGGTCACCGTTACGGAAGTTATACACCGGCTGCCTGAGCGCAAGCATTCTGCTGTAGAGAATGTCGCCAGGTGTCTAACAGCGGGTCCTCATCCATGATGCTTGTGATCAAAGCGAAGGTGCGCGGCGGTGTACCAGGCAATTGACTTGGCAGCTTGAAAAGGGTCTTGAGGGCGGGTCTTTGGAAGGCTGCTGGGGGATGGCGGCGCGGCTTTGGTGGACGCCGCCTGATGTGCCTTGTGCGGGCGCGAGGATCAGGCGACGTTGTGCAGATCTTCGACCCCAAAGAAGCCCTCTGCGCCGCGCAGGGTGGTCTTGATGGCCTCGGCCACCAGGGGCACCATGGCCTCGGGCCCTTTGGACAGCGCGCTGTAGTAGCGCTGTCGATCAATGGCGTGGATGATGGCAGGCGGATAGCCCGCCGCCAGCAACCAACTGCCAAGGAGCAGTCGTCCAGCGGTGCCCGAGCGCATGTCAAAAGGCCAGATCCCCATGAACTCGTGGTGAAGTTCGGCGGCCGCGCGGATCGGGTGCATGTCCCGATAGGTCGTTTCCATCGACTCGACGAGCTTGCGCAGTCGATAGGAGATGCTCGGCGTGCGGGTGATGCTGTGGAGGTAGGGCACCATGGGGCCTTCGACCTTGCGGTAGCGGCCCGCTGAAGGACAACCCGGCTCCACCAAAAGCGCGTGGAAATTCTTCACACCTTCAAGGCTAAAGCCCTCGGTGGCGTGGGTGTTGTGAAGCACGTGATGGATCGCCGAGTGGGTGCGGCGCACCTGGGCGAGCATCAGACCGTCGCAGTGGTGTCTGGCAGGCGCACCTGTCAGTGCACGCTGAACCTCTTGTGGGGTCAGCGCCGTGCCGTCCATTGCGTAGTCGTGGTAGAGCCAGGACAACTCCACCTTTTCCAAAAAAAGCCGCCAGCGCTCTGGGCTGGAGTGACGATGCAATTGGTAACATGCCACGCGGCGATCAATATCCATAAACATGAGCTGCATGCGAATACCCTGTCGTGTCAACGAGCATTTCAACACATGGTTGAACACCCTTTCCTGCAGGTCGCGTGGCCCCAAGCTCTTCACAACCTTCACTGCAGGACGACAGACAATCGATGCCGTCACCATTTATGACAAAATCAAGATTAAGCTCGCCTTTGCCCCAGGTCAACACCCCCCGGTCTGGATTGCCACCAGAAATCCTGACACCCTGCGCTTCGGTAGCAACCTCAACAGGAGCCCTGGCACGCCATGAAAACCCTCGACGCATTGCCCCAACTGACCACCACGCGCCTCGTCATGACCATTCCCGGCCCCGATGACGCCCAAACCATGGTCCAATACTTTCTGGACAATCGACAGCACCTGGCCCCCTGGGATCCACCCCACCCCGATGGGTTCTACACCGAACCCTTCTGGCGCAAACAACTGTCCTTCGCGCAGCGAGACTTCCAACAAGGCCGATCGGTCCGACTGGCGCTGCGGCGCCGCGAAGAACCCGACGGACCCATCATCGGCCGCGTCAGCTTCTCCAACATCGTCCGCGGGGCCTTCCAGTCCTGTTACCTGGGCTACAGCGTCGATCACCGCTTTGAAGGCCGTGGCTACATGTCCGAGGCACTGCGCTGCGCGGTCGACTACACCTTTGAAGAGCTCAAGCTCCACCGCATCCAGGCCAATTACATCCCCACCAACGAGCGCAGCGGGCTGCTGCTGCGGCGCCTGGGCTTCAACGTCGAGGGCTACGCCAGGGACTACCTCTTCATCAACGGCGCCTGGCGCGATCACATCATGACCGCCCGGCTCAACCCCGCCCTCAAATCCCTCTAAAAATGCTTGAAAGCCCCTGAATGCCTCAGCGGCCCGTCAAGACCGACCCACGCGAGGTCCGCACCGGGCGAAAGCCAATGTCGCTGATGCGCACATGCGGCGTGTCTGAGGTCCGCCGGGCCACGCGGCACTCCTCCGAGAGGCTAAACCACCCCCCACCGCGCAAAACACGCTGGGAGCCGCTTGGGGCGCCCACCGGATCGGTCTGATCCCCTGGCGCATAAGCGCCGTAGTGATCCTCGACCCACTCAAAGACGTTGCCGTGCACGTCAAAGAGCCCAAAACCGTTGGGAGAAAGCTGGCCGACCTCTTCGGGGCGCTCCGGGGCCGAGCCGCAGTACCACGCCACCTCTCCCAATGGGCTGTCCAAACAGGTCGGCTCCTGAAGGCGACCATTGTAAAAGTCGGTCAAACTGCCCGCGCGAGCGGCGTACTCCCACTCCGCTTCGGTCGGCAGCCGGTAGCCGTCGCACGCCGGCCCCACCGACTGCGCGCTCTGACACCTGAAGTCGATCCCCGGCGTCCCCACGCAGCCCTGCAACACGTAACACTGCTGCAAGCCCTCGGCCGCTGAGATCTGGTTGGTGTACTGCGCCGCGTCCCACCAGTTGACGCGCTCCACGGGGCACTCGGCGCAGCCCGCAAAGCGCGACGGGTTGGTCCCCATCACCGCCTCCCACTGCGCCTGGGTCACCTCGGTGCTCTGCATCAAGAAGTCCCGCGTCAAAGTCACCGAGCGCTGCGCCTCATCGCCCTGCGCAAACGGCTCTCCCGGCGCCGTCCCCATCAAAAAAAGACCCGAAGGGATGATCACAAAGTCCGGGGGCTGCTCTTCGACCTGTGCGTCCTCAACGTCGTCTGCCACCGGGCCTGCCACCAGACACCCGATCCCGACGTTTGACCAAAGCACCGCCAAGCTGATCCAAAACACTGCTCGCAACGTCTGCTAAACCTCTCCGTGCTTCAACTCCCAGGCGGCCATCCCTCGCCTGCAAGCGCACATTCTACACCCGCATACGCAAAAACTCATATTCGCCCACCTTCACGCGGCCCACGCGCCTGGCTGTCGCCAACGAAGGCAGGTTGGTGGCGTGGATGGTGCCAAAAATGATGGCCCCAGGGTCCGGCAACAGCTCCACCAGACCGCGCTGCATCACCGGGCCCAACCCACACCCTCGAAAAGGCGCATCCAACAACTCCTCCTGGACGCAATACCCTTCCCACAACCCCTCCGTATCCCAACACGCCGCCACCAAACCCGCCCACTGACCGTCCACAAAGGCCTGCGCCACCACACCTGTGTCCCGGCATTCTTGCCAGTCCTGCGGCGAGATCGCCGAAACCTCCTGACCCAACGGCGAGCCGGCCCGGAAGCGCTCCATGGCTTCGGCGTAGCGCTCAAAACCCGACAGATCATCGCATTTGCGCAGCGTCAGCCGCCCGCGACCCTTGGGCCAGGGGAGCTTGCGCAGACTCCCCACGGGCGCGGCCATCACCGCCTGATCGCCCAGGCGCTCCAACCCCGCGTCGTCCGGCGCGCGTTGCCCCGACCAGGACCACACACGCACCCACCGAGGCCCAAAGTGGGCCATCTCTCTCTGGATGCTCTGGAGCGCCCTGCGCCACTGCCCGGCACCGTCGATTTCAAAATCCGACGCCACCCAGTCCACAAACGGCCAATCCAGATCCAAGCCCTTGAACCGAATCCCCACCAGCGCGCGTCCCAGCCCCTCGATCTCCACAAGCCGCTGGTTGTAGGCCGACGGTTCCATCCCTGCGATCGGACAAGCCTGCGCAAACCCCCTGGCAAAGTCGGGGTCGTCCATGCGCCCAATCTCCACCTCCAAAAGCTGCCCCAGGCGCCCTTTAAAGTGCTCCCGATCACACCACTGAGGCAGGTTTCGATCGATTGTCGCCCACATCGCGGCGCTAAAATCCGCCTTCAATCCCGCTCTTTCTTGTTTCATCACCTCTCCTGGCTCTATCACACATCTGTAGGGACTGACGGACTGTGTTGTGGCCATGGTCCTGTCCAACGATTCTGCTTGGAGATTTTTGCCATGATGGCATCGCTTTGGACCTCACAAGACGAAATTGAAGCGCTGGCGCTGCTCGAAGCCGCCCAAAACGACGATCTGATCGGCGCCATGTTGGCCATCGAAGGCCCCAGCGAGACGCGCGCCCGTTGGTGTCGCCAACTCCTCGATCGCTGGGCGGCCCGCGTGCGAGACGCGCTCGGCGGCCAACCGCTGGGCGGACAACTCCTGGCGCTGCGCAAGGTGATGGTCGACGATCTGGGTCTCCAGGGCGAAGAGGGCGACTACTACCACCCCCGAAACAGCCACTTAAGCGCTGTCCTGGAGCGCCGCCGCGGCTTGCCCATCTCGCTCTGCGCCGTTTGGCTGGCCGTGTGCCAACACGCAGGGCTCGACGCCGAGGGCGTCGGCATGCCAGGGCACTTCATCATCAAGGTCGAAGAACAACTCCTCGACCCCTTCCACGGTGGCCGCACCCTGACCGAGGCCCAATGCGCCGAGCTGTGCAAGCAGATCACGGCGGGCAAGCTGCGCTGGAAAAAGAGCTACCTCGACCCCACACCCACCAGCGCCATCATCGAACGCATGCTGCGCAACCTCATCGCCGCCAACGCGCGGCGCGGCATCTCTGACCGCCTCTATCGGGTGGTCCGCCTGATGGCCACGCTCAACCCCAACGCCAACAACGAGTTGATGCACGCCCGCGTCAGCGAAGAAGTCGGCGCGCTGCGCCTCTCGCTGGAGCTCTACCAGTCAGTTGCCGCCGAACACAACGGCACCCAACAAGGCAAAATCGCAGCCATGCGCATCCCCATGATCCAGAACAAGCTCGCTCGCCTCAACTGACTCACCAAGACGTGTAGGCCGCCACCACGCCCGACATGCCCCGAGCGCCCTCCAAAAAGGTCTCAACCTCGCGGATCAAAGACGGCAGGCGGCCGCCCGCGCCCAGAGTCCCAGCCAGATCATCCAGGCGCTGGGCCATCTGAGCCACGTTCGGATCCCGATCCTGACCTTTCCCACATGCTCGCCGTGCCTGACTGAGCGCGCCCAACATCGCCTCCAGATCACCCCGCTCGATCCTGGAGCAGAAGGTCAGCGGTCCGGCCGGGTCGATGGCCATGCCCGACTGGCCCACCAGGCCATCGAGCTTGACCCCGGTGATCGCCCGCAGACCCTTGAGCAGCGCGCCGACCGAGCCCCCGCTGTACATCAACTCCGCCACATGCCGACCCTTGCGCTCCAGAAACTGGGCCACCTCGGCCCCCTCAATAAAGTCCATCTGCGGCAAGCGGTTTAGCGTGGCCTCGTCCAGGCGATAAAGCGCCAGTTGATCTCTCATCTATGGAATCCTCCATCCTCGTGCAGGCACACTCGCGTATGCCGACGCCTCCAAGCCGACGTTGTCTCTCCCTTGATGCGACCCAACGGGTCTCTGTGTCAATTCAAACGGCAGGCCTTGAATGGGGGCTGCCGCCCCCTCACGGCAGTGTGGGCCTTTGTTCCCTTCGCCTCCTGGCTCGGTCCGCAAAGGCCCACACTGCCTCGCGCCCCCGCTTGTGACCTCGGCGCCGATGGCGCCTACGGTCAAGGCTGCGCCGCGTCGCCGCGGCCCCACTGGCATCGCGTCGGTAAAATGTGATAGGCGTTCGCACAGATCCTTTTGCGGTCTCCCCAAAAAAACCTGTTCACGAGCATAGCCCTATGAGCCAGATCTCCAACGGCGGCGCGCTTCCTGAGTCCAGCGCCCCTTCCGCTTTCCGCGACGTCCCCAACACCGGGGTGATCTTTGTCATGACCGAGGCCGCACGGCGCGGTTACCGCGCAGGCGCACCAGGGTGGACCAACTTTGGCCAGGGCATGCCCGAGGTCGGAGCGCTGCCGGGAGCCCCCGAGCGGATCGATCATGTCGGTTTTGCGGTCGAAGACCACGAATACGCCCCCGTGGCAGGGATCTGGGAGCTTCGCGAGGCGGTCGCGGACCATTACAACCGCCTCTACCGTCGCGGCATGGGCTCCAAATACAGCGCCGAGAACGTCTGCATCAGCGCAGGCGGCCGCACAGCGCTCACTCGGCTGGCCGCATCCCTTGGCCCCATCAACCTGGGGCACTTTTTGCCGGATTACACCGCTTACGAAGAGCTTTTGGGGCTCTTCAGGCTCTTTACGGCCATCCCGATCCTCCTTGACCCCGATCGCGGCTACGATTTTTCCCTCGAAGAGCTGCGCCGCGAGGTTCAAGGACGCGGTCTTGGGGCCTTGCTGATGTCCAACCCCTGCAATCCCACCGGCAAAGTGGTCGATGCAGAGAGCATGAGGGGGTGGTGCGCCATCGCGCGGCGCTTTGACTGTACGCTTTTGCTCGACGAGTTCTACAGCCACTACGCCTGGGAGTCCCAAAACAACGATGGCGGGCCGCCAGCGGTGACGGCGGCGCGTTTTGTGGAGGATGTGGACAAGGATCCGGTGGTGATCGTCAACGGTCTGACCAAGAATTGGCGCTATCCTGGCTGGCGAGTGTCCTGGACGCTGGGTCCGCGCAAGGTGATTGAGCGGATTTCGAGCGCCGGGAGCTTCCTGGATGGTGGTGCATGCCGCCCAATCCAGCGCGCCGCCATCGATTTGCTTGAAGATCAGCACACGCTGGCCGAGATCAAAGCCATTCAGCGTGCCTTCAGGCCCAAGCGCGACCTGCTCCTTGGCCGTTTGACGTCCATGGGCGTGCGCGTGGAGCGCCCTCCGGGCGGCACGTTCTACATCTGGGGCAACGTGCGCGACCTGCCCGAGCCCATTTCGACCGGAATGACCCTCTTCAGGGCTGCCCTGGAGGCTGGGATCATCTGTGTGCCGGGTGAATTCTTTGATGTGAACCCCGGCCAGCGCCGCCAAACGCGCCTGAGCCGCTTCCGTCACCACGTTCGGTTCAGCTTTGGGCCAGGGATCGAGTCATTGGAAGGGGGTTTGGACCGCTTGGAGGCCATGATCGAGTCCCATCGGTGATGGAATCGGTTCCTTGGGGTGCCCAATGATCTCTACCGAGGCGCTGCGTGGCGCCTTTGAGGCTCTTGAGGGGATTTGGAGGGCTCAGAGGCGCGCTGCGATGCGGCGAACGGAGGCGCAGGTGGCGTCAGAGTCAACGCGCTTGAGCTGGAAGACGCTGCGGTTGAGGTCGGGGCGTGAGTTCGGGGGCTTCTTGAGCATCTTTTTGGTGGCGTCGAGGATCACCTGCTCCTGATTGAAGCGCACATAGCCCTTAAAGAGGTCATCCTCACGCATGACCGCCTCCAATTCGCTCCAGCTTCGCTGCACCACGTAGATCTCGCCGCTGACAATGCCCTCCACGCGCACGGTGACACCCGGTTTGCCGTCTTTGTCCTGATCGTAGACGCGGGCATCGGAGGCCGAGGTCGGCAGCGCCTCCCGCGAGGGGTCTTCGAGCTTGGCGCCGACGACCGACCACGTGCGACCCTGGCGCAAACGAAGCTGCGGGCCCTCTTGTTTGAGCACGGCGTCGAGCTTGGGGGTGGCCAGCGAGCGCTTGAAGGCGTCGGGCAGCACCGTGCGGATCATGGTGCTGCCGCTGTCGATGTCGAGTTCACACAGTTCGCCGGCGCCGCGCAGCTTGTCGCCCTGATGATCGAGCGTGTAGAGCACCACGGCGCGGGTCGTCGAGCGTATCTCACCCACAACAGGGACATCGGCGACCGTCACGGTCTTCTGGACCATCACCCAACGACCAGAGAAATCCATCGCTTCTTCTCCTCTTCCCAGATTGCACGTGTCGGCCGGGGAGGCGTAAGCCGGCATGGCCGACATCATCGTCACGACCATCCAGGCGGTGACGATCCCTTGGCTGCGAAGAGCCTTAAACCAAGCTCTCATGTTCCCTCATTGTTGCTTCTAACCATCGAGTCCAAAGTCTGCGTCGTGGCGGCGCAGAGGCGATCTGGCGCTGGGCGCATTGTGGGTATCAGAACATCATGGACCAGGCAACGCTCTTACGCCCCAGGGGAACGGCGAGCGTTTGCGCACTGCGCTCTGGGAGGTCCATGTCCTGTGCCATGGCGCGCGCGGCGGCCACGCCCGAGAGTGCGCACAGGGGAACCCCGCCGCCGGGGTGTGCGCTGCCCGACGCCAGATAGAGCCCTCGGACGGACTTCCAGCGGTTGGGCGGTCGTTTGAAGGCGGCCCACGGCGAGTTGGAGGCCGCCCCGTAGATGCCCCCCAGGGATCCTGGGAAGCGCTGCGCCAGACCCCAGGGGGTCCTCTCCCATACGACGGGATCTTTGGGTTGGATCAGCCCGGCTTCAATCAGGCGTTTGACGACACCTGCCTTGGCGTCGTCCCAGTGACGTTGGGGATCGTTGTCTTGCCGCAGCGCGGGGGCGTTGAGCATGACAAAGAGCGGGACCGAGCCGTCATCCCAGCCGGTGCGCCGGTGGGCCAGCGACTGGTCGCAGGTGTAGACGGTGGGTTCGACCGGGGCACGGCGGCGGTCAAAAATGTCCGCAAACTCCTGCTCATAGATCTTGGGGAAGAGCACGGTGTGCGCCGCGTGGCGTTTGCCGCTGGCCTTGATGATGGCGTTCCAACCGGACATCGAAGGTTCGTCGGGCGACCGCTTGGGGCGGTGCTCGGCGGGCAGCAGCGAGGTCAGCAGGTGGCGCGCGTCGGCGTTGGAGAGCACGCAGCGGGCCGGAAAGAAGCGCCCGTCGGTGGTCTCGACGCCTTTGACGGCCCCGTGCTCAATCTTGATGGCGCTGGCGGCCGCGCCCCACTGAAAACGCACGCCCTCGACCTGGCACAGGTCCCGGATCACCTCGGCCAGACGGTGCATGCCGCCCTTGACGCCAAAGCCGCCGTTGACCAACTCCACGTGCGCGATGCAGTTGAGCGTGGCGGGCGCGCGGCGCACGTCGGAGCCATTGTAGGTGGCGTAGCGGGCCAGGAGATCGCGCAGGTGAGGGGAGCGGACGCGTTTGTTGATCGCGTCGCGCATAGAAGACATGGCGTCGATGTGCCGCATCGACAACCACGCCTTGGGCCCCATCGCCGCCACCGAGCCCACGCTGGGCAGCTCGCCATACACAAAGCGCGGCGCCGCAGTGTTCCAGATCTTGCCGGCGTAACGCAGAAACTTCTCAAGCTCGCGCGCGGGACCTGAGCCCAGCGCGCTGCGCACAGACTCAAGCGTGTGTGTCAGCTCGTGGTGGATGTCGATGGTGACCCCATCGGGGTAGACGTAGCGGAAGGCCGGATCGGGGCGGACCAACTCAATGTGGTCCTCAAAGCGGTGGCCAGCGTTGGCCAGCAGCGCCTTAAAGACCTCGGGCATGGTCAGCAAGCTGGGGCCGGTGTCAAAGCTGACCCCTTCATGGCGCATCTGCCCCATTTTTCCGCCGGGCTGGTGGGCCAGCTCCAGCACGGTCACCGACAAACCTCGGGCCGCCAGCGTCAGCGCCGCCGAAAGCCCTCCGATCCCTGCCCCAATGATCACAACGTCTTGGGATTTTGTCCGACCCCAGGTCACCATGCCGAGTCCTCCATGGTTGATGCCGGGTTTGTGTGTGACACCCCGACATTTAGACAACGTGCTCCGAGCACGTCCATCAGGTCAGATGCCGTCACTGGAGGCGAGTTGCGCGGGCGGCATAGGTGCGACCCCTCCAGCGAAGCCTTCCCTGGCGAGACCAGACAAAGGAATTGATGGCGATCGAGAGCAAACCCACCACGCCCACCGGGTGCAGCAGGGCGCTGAGCAGACCGTGTTTGTGACGGGCGACCAGCGTCAGCCGCATCAACAAATTGAGGCCCACGCCCACGGCGGCCGGGACCAGCAGCGCAGCCATCGACGGCGCGACCAGCGCGGCCACCAGCAGCGCGTAGGGCGCCACGTAGGCCATCAGGTAGATCAGCAACACCCCCAGCAGCCCGGGCAGTCCCCCGCCGATGCCTTCATAGATGTTTTTGGAGAACCCTTCCCAGACCTCGCGCGCCGAGCCATACATGCGGCAGCGGGCAATGTGAAAGCCGTCGGCGAAGACGACCGTGTGTCCCTGGGTCTTGGCCAGTCGGCAAAACGCCATGTCGTCGACCAACTCGCGGGCGACGGCCTCAAAGCCGCCGATGGCGTCGTAGGTCGAGCGGCGCACCGCCAGAACCTGACCGTTGGCAGCCAGAAAGCGGGGGTCTTTGGCGCGCCAGATCAGTGGCAGAGGCAGCCAGTTGGTGTAGGTGACGTGGAGCAGGGGCAGGATCAGGTGTTCGACAAAGCTGCCGGTGTCCTGCCGGGGGACGACGGTGACCAGATCGGCCCCAGGGCTGTCAAAGAGGGCCATCAACCTTGAAACGCCCGTCGGCTGAAGCACCGTGTCCGCATCGACATAAATCATCCGCTCGCCCGATGCCGCCGCCGCCAGTTGGGCGCACGCGTTGGGCTTGCCGACCCACCCGGCGGGCAGGGGGCGGCTGCCGATGACCTTCAACTTGGGGTGCTGGGCTTTGAGGCGTTCAAGAATCTGTCCTGTGGCGTCGGTCGAGTGGTCATCGCAGACAATGACCTCGTGGACCTCGTGCTCGTTGGCCATGATGGCCTGCACACAGCGCTCAATGGTCTTTTCTTCATTGCGGGCCGGGATCAGCACCGAGATCTTGCCCTCGAAGCGCCCCTGGCGCCCACCCCTTGGCCACGCGGCCAGGTTGAAGGTCGAGATGCCCAGCGCCACCGCCGCAAGCCCTGCGCTGCCCCAGGCCAGCGCGTTCATCACCGTCAAAGCGTCCACCGTTTATTGCCCTCCGGCAGCCCGAATGTGTCCCCACATCCGAGCAAAGCGATCGTCGAGCCGCCCCTGAAAGAGCGGCAACCAGAACGAATTTTTTCGTGTGTCGGTCGCCACGCGCATGCGCACCAGCGGCCTGTGGACCGCCAGATCGATCCTCGAAGGCACGATGACCTCCAGGCTGCCCACGCACGTGGTCCGGTCCTGCCCTTGTTGGGCCGCCACATCGCAGATGTAGCGCAGGTAGAACGGGCCGTCGTCCACGGGGTCGCGCAGCGCCGCTCTGAACCACAACTCCCCGTCGGGGGTGATCAGCTCCACCGCGTCCCACGTCGGCATTCCGTAGAAGGTACGACGGTAGCGCACCATTCGGACGCGCAGATCTTTGCGCGCCTCGATATTTCCTTGCGCGTCGACCTCAAAGCCAACGCATTGACCCACGCCCAATTCGGCGTCTCCAGGCCATAAGATGTAGAAAATGCGCTCCTGGCCGTGAACGCTGGCGTGTCCCCAGACCCACGTGCCGATTCCCAGCGCGTCGAGCGCGTGCGGGCTGCCGTTGCGGTCGTGGTAGGCGTGTCCTGCGACGCTAAAGCGCCGGGTCCCAGACAAATCCAGCAGCGCCGTGGCAAAGGCCGGCACCGCCGCCGGGGTCCACAAATGCTGCTGTTGGCCCATCTCCACCGGCTCGCCGTTGATCTTGGGGATCGGCCCCGCCACCCGCACGCGCCCCCGAAGCGGCGCTCCCATGGCGTGCACCGGGCAATCCAGATCCACGTCCACGTAGCGGGTGCCGTCCTCATCGCGTTGGGTGATCTCGGTCTGACCAAAGCGCCAGTGTCCCGCGCCGTCCCAGGTCACGTCGTCCGGCTCAAATTCATGGAGCACATAATAGATAAGGCGACCCTCTTCGTAGACGGCCACATTGAGACTGGGACGATCTTCTGGGAGTTCTTGCCTTCCAGAACGGGTCAATGACATGTAACCTGGTAAAAAAGGCAGTCCGAAGGACCAGATCATCACCAGGCCGCTTCGGGCATCATCCAAGACCTCAAGGTACCACCAGGCGAAACCGCCGGGTGCTTTGATGAGATCGTGAAGAAGGGGTTGTGTGGCGTCATCGAGTTGGATCATCCAGCGCACCTCTGGAGCGGCCCTGCGCATCAGTCGTGTTGTGGGGCAACCCGACTTAAAAAAGAAGGTCACGCCCCACCCCAGACAAAAGGAGTCAAAAGGGATGCAACGCGCACAGGACATGATGCACATCACCGTAGCTGGTTGCGGACCGGCTGGGATGTTCATCGCTGCCGCCTGCGCCCTGCGAGGGCTGCGCGTCGCGCTTGTGTCCCCCACCATGGGGCAGCGCTGGGTCAACCAGTATGGCGCGTGGTTGGATGAATTCGCGCCGCTGGGTCTGGACCACACCTTCGCTGCGCTCTGGTCCAAGGCCGGGGTCTGGCTTGATGAAGCGCGTCAGTACAGCTTTGATCGCGCCTATGGCGTGATCGACAACGATGCGTTGGCCGCTCACCTCAAGGACCAATGCAGCGCTGCTGGCGTGAGGTTCTACAACGAACGGGTCTGTCAAGTCGAGCACGACAGGCACGGCTCTACAGTGGTGTTGGGCGACGGTACGTCGCTGCGCACGTCGGTCTTCATCGACGCCACCGGCCACAAGAGCCCCTTCATCAAGCGCCACAGCGACACCGGCCCGACGTCCTTTCAGACCGCCTACGGTGTCCTGACCACGGTGCGCTCTGGCCCCGAGTTTGACCCCCAGACGATGGTTTGGATGGATTGGCGGCCGATCCCTGGCATGGATCAGGGCTGGCCGACCTTCCTTTACGCCATGCCAATGCCCGATGGCCGCGTTTTCCTGGAGGAGACCGCGCTGGTGGGCCGCCCGGCGATTTCTTTTGACGTGCTCAAGGCGCGCCTTCACCGTCGCCTGGAGCACATGGGCATCGAAATTGGCGATGTGGACGACATCGAGCGGTGTCACATCCCCATGGACACCCCCATGCCGGTCCTGGGTCAGCGCAGCGTCGGTTTTGGGGCCGCCGCCAGCATGATCCACCCCGCGACCGGGTACATGGTCTCCCACATCGCCGCCCGCGCCAGGGTCGTGGCCGATGTCCTGGCCAGAAACATCGATCACACCGCTCCCGCAGGGCTGTGTGCGCTGGCCTGGCAGACCATCTGGTCCCAGGACGATGTCCGCACGCACTCTTTCTACAGCATGGGCGCCGACACACTGCTCGGTTTTGACGCGCCCGAGCTTAGAGACTTCTACGCAGCCTTCTTCTCGCTGCCTCCGGCCCGCTGGAGGCGCTATCTGACGCGAGAACTCGATCCTGGGCAGTTGGCCAGCACCATGTGGACCATCTACACGCGCTGCAGCCCAAAGATCAGAGCCGAGCTGCGTCGTTCATCGTACCGACAACCGGGGCGAGTGCTTCATGGCCTTCTGGGCCTGCGCTCGCCGCTCAGCAGACAAGAGGGGGTAGGGTTTTCTCGATCAACCCGCTCCACTCCCACGGTTCAGGAGAGCTTCAGATGACAGCCAATGTCCTCAACATCACCCAACGCCCCGAGCCCAGGCAGATGGAGCGCTCGGTGCAAGAGGTCGAACGATGCATGGAGCAGGTGGTCCGTAGCGCCTCCGATGGTCCGCTGGGTGAAATCGTGCTTGAGCACCTGCGCACCGGGGGCAAACGCATCCGGGCCAGGCTGGCGCTGGCCGCCGTGGCCGCACTGGGTGTCCCCATGGACGACGGCATTGGGCTGGCCGCAGCCTGCGAGATGCTCCACAACGCCACGTTGATCCACGATGATCTTCAAGACGGCGATCGCGTCCGCCGTGGAAAGCCTGCCACCTGGGTTGCCCATGGCTTTGAGCAGGCCATCAACGCCGGGGATCTGCTGCTGATGCTGCCGTCGCTGGCGCTGGAGCACACCCGAACCAGTGAAACGATCCGCTGGCGCATCAGCCGGACCATGAACCGCCTGTCCTGCTTTACGGCCTGCGGTCAGTCATTTGAACAATCCCTGCAAAACCGCCGCAAAGGGGTCTCCTGGGACGAGTACACCCGTGCGGCTGAGGGCAAAACGGGCGCCTTCTTCAGCCTTCCGGTCGAGGGCGCGGCGCTGGTGGCAGGCTTTACCCCCCATCAGGCCCGCCAACTGGGCGAAACCGTGGCGCCGCTGGGGCTCCTCTTCCAGATTCAGGACGACGTGCTTGATCTCTACGGTGACAAAGGCCGCGCCAAGCGGGGCAACGACATCCGCGAAGGCAAGCTCAGCGCGCTGGTCGCCACCCATCTGGAGCTGCACCCCGAAGATGAGCGCCGCTTGCTCGAAGTGCTGCACACCCCGCGCGACCAGACCACCGATGAACAGGTTTCGACCATTGCCCACCTTTTTGCCCTCCAGGGTGCCCTTGAAGAGGTGGCCAACCGCGCGCAGCGGCTCTTTGAAGAACTCAACCGCAGCGCCGTCTTGCACGAGGTGCCCGGCCTGCGCACCTTTGTGCTCAAAGTCGCCCGGGATCTCTTTGAACCCATGCGTATGGCTGCCGAGCAGCCCATCCTCCCCGCCGTCGTCAACGGCTGACCGCACCGCACACCCCAGACTCGATCGCTCGCCTTTGTCCCGGAGACCCCATGGACACCCATCCAAACGAGATGCCTTTCACTGGCGATGACGTCGATGTCGTCGCCACCAGTCGAGAGGTCCTGGCGCACCACGCCCGGACGTTCCGCCTGGCTTCGGTCCTGTTGCCTTCATCCCAGCGCGATGAAGCGGCCGTGGTCTATGCCTTTTGCCGACTGGTGGACGACACCGTCGACGAGGCACCCGATCACGACAGCGCGCGGGCTGGCCTGGCCCTCCTTGAAGACGAACTCCTGGGCAGACGCCCCGCGCGACCGCTGATCGGCGGTTTTCTGGAGGTCTGTCGCCTGCGCCACATCCCGTTGACGGCCGCCACCGAGCTGATCGCCGGGGTCGAGTCTGACCTGGGCACGGTCCTCATCCCCAACGACCGAGAACTGCTGCGCTACTGCTACCGCGTCGCGGGCACTGTGGGGATCATGATGTGCGGCGTCATTGGTGTGACCGACCCCGACGCGCTGGCCCACGCCATCGATCTGGGCGTCGGCATGCAGTTGACCAACATCTGCCGAGACGTCCTGGAAGACGCCGGACGGGGACGTGTCTACCTGCCTGCCACTCGCCTCAACGACCTCAACACCAGCCATGAAGAGATTCTGGCGGGCACGGCGCCCTCTTATGCGGTGGGTTGGGTGATCAGCGATCTCTTGGCGTTGGCCGATCGGTATTACCTCAGCGGCGAGCAGGGCATGCGCTTCATTCCCTCAAGACCGCGGGCGGCGATCGCGGCCGCTGGCAGAATGTACCGGGCGATCGGTTGGAAGCTGCGCTCCGAGCGCAACTGCGACTTTACCCGGGGACGCACTGTGGTTGGGCGGCGCTCCAAGGCCCGCTGGCTGACCTCGGCGGTGGCGTTTGCCGCGCGTGCGCCGCTTTCGTTGCGCCCTCAACACGACCCCATGCTCCACCACCACCTCCAAGGCTTGCCTGGAGTCCACCGGTTTTCTGCCGCTGCCTCATGAACACATCCAACGTCTACATGCACCGCTATGGTGATCCAGACGCCCCGGTGACCATGATCGGCCTGCACGGCTGGTCGGGCGATCACACCACTTTTGCACAGATCGCCCCGCACCTGGGTCCCAACGACGCGCTCCTGGCAGTCGACATGCCTGGCTATGGCCAGTCGCCCGATCCCCCATCATGGTCCATGGACGTCATCGCGCAGATCCTGGCCGATGCGATCACCGAAGCGACCGAGCCCGGCTCGCCGTTGACGCTGGTGGGGACATGCAGCGGCGCGGTGGTGTGCTTGAAGCTGGCACCGCTGCTGGGCGATCGGCTGGCGCACATGGTAATGGTCGAGCCTTTTGCCTTCATGCCCTGGTACTTTGGGATCTTCCTGACGCCGGTTCTGGGGCGGTTTTTCTATTGGACGGCCTTTGAGAACCCGATCGGCAAGTGGATCACCAACCAAAGCCTCAAAGACAACCGCACCGACGACAGCGATCTGTCGGCCAGTTTTGACCAAACCCGTTCAACCACGACGTTGGGCTATCTTCGTCTGATGGATCAGATGGGCGACGCGCACACGCATGCAGGCATCACACGCGCGCCGATCACGCTCCTGCACGGGAGCAAGACTTTTGCCGCTGTCCATCAGTCGGTCGACATCTGGTCAGAGGTCTGGCCGTGGGCCACGCGTCATTTGTTGGAAGGGGGCGGGCACCTTTTGCTTGAAGAGGTGCCTCAAAAGGCGGCGCCTTTGCTGCGCAGGGATGGCTCAGGCGGGGACCAGGACGTTGTCGACACTTTGGCGCAACGTCTTACGGATCCGGTGCAGACGGGCCTTGACGGCTGAGACCGAGAGGCCAAGTTCCAGGGAAACCTCTTCTTTGGAGCGTCCATGAATGTCCATGGCGTTGAAGAGGGTCTGGTTGACCGGGTCGAGCCGGTCAAGCTCGTGATTCATGCGGTTGACGGCCTGTTGGTGAACAAAGGCCTGCTCGGGGTGGTGGACATCATCATAATGGTTGGTGGCGTTGATGAACGCCTCCATATCGGAGTCTTCCACCGGGGTGGGGATGCGCTTGCGCTTGCGCAGGAGCATCAGGGATGCGTTGCGCGTCACGCGGTAAACCCACCGCTGGAATTCAGCGTCACCGCGGAAAGTGTCGGCTTTGCGGAAAACCGTCCAAACCACATCCTGAAGCACTTCTTCGGCGTCCCACTCGTCCACAACGATGCGACGGGCGAGGGCATACACGGGGGCACGATACTGCTTGTAGAATTCTTCGAGCGCCGTGGGGTCTTTCTGACTCAGACGCTGGACAAGGTCGCTGCTGGACATCTGCGTTCCTCCTTGAGTTGTCTGAACAGTTTTAACAGGGCTTCAGCCCAGTAACTTATTCAACTGAGACAAAGTATGAACAGAAATCGAACCAATATCAAGCCTTTTGGATAACTTTTTCTGTTCAGCGCGTGGAACCGCTTGTTCCAACGCGCCCCTGATTGCCAATCGTGAACAACCTCGCACAAATAAAGTTCATTGTCACGTATTCTTTATTTACGAAAAATTGATGCCTTTGTTTGGTTTTTTCGTTTGTTTGAGGGCTTTGTTGGACAGATTATGGCTTAAAAACCTGTTCAGAACAGAAAAACCTGTGCTCTGGGTAAAATCTGTTCGGTTGAACATGTCTGAAGTGGGTGAACCGGTTTGAACCGGTTTGAGGAAAATCTGGGCAGAATTTGGGCAGAGTCTGGGCAGGGGAAGAAAAAATCTATTCGGTGGCCAGGAAGATCAACTGAAAGCTGCTGCGCCCCGATGCCACTTCAAACGGCTCTGGGCGATCGGGTCCGCTGAAAGGACCCTTGCGCGCGGTCAACACATAGACCCCATCGCTGGGCAACTGGCCTGCGCCAAATGAAAACTCCCCGTTGGCGTTGGCCGTGGTGGTGGCCACTTCAAATTGCAACTGGTCCAAAAGCACCACTTCGGCAAACGGCACCGACTTGTCACAGCTTGGCACCGCCACGCGCCCGTTGACCCCTGCGCCTTCCTGACCTGGATCACACGGCGCGGCGTTGCTGCCGCTTTCTCCGTCGCCCGAGTCCTCCCCGCAACCCAGCACCGTCACAACCACCACAGCACACAGCGCCGCGCAAAACCCTCTCAATGACACCGACATCTGGTCGCCTCCCTTACTTGTGTCTTTTTAACGCTTCATGGCCGATTGCAAGGCGCTGCCCAGCCGATCCACGTCCGAAGGCGTGGTGTAAAGGTGCGGCGAGACGCGGATGGCATCGCCGCGCACGCTGACGTAGACCCCTTGCTCCTGGAGGGTCTTGGACAGATCCTGGGGCAAGCCCCCCGGCGCGCGCAGCCCCATCATATGACCCAACCTTGGACCCGCGACCTCAAAGCCCAGCTCCATGACCCGGGCTTCGATCTGAGAGGTGGTGGCTGCGAGGGTCTGGGCGATGTTGTTCACGCCCCAATCCAAAAGCTGTTCAAGGGCGGCGGCGACCATGGGCATGAGCGCAAAATTGCTGCGCTGGCCCACATCGTATCGGCGCGCGCCAGGCTGGTAACCATCCTTATAGTCCACCAGCCCAGCAAAGTTTTCGCTCTGCTCACGCACGATCCACCCCTCTTCCAAAGGGCGCCCATCGTGGTGCCGCGGTGCCACGTACATCAGCGCCGAGCCATAAGGCCCCAACAACCATTTGTATGAAGCCGCCACCATAAAGTCCGGATCCACCTGCGCCACATCAAACGGCGCCGCCCCCAGCGACTGGGTCAGATCCAGGACCAACGCGGCGCCGATCTGCCGACACCGCTGCGAGATCGCCTCCAGCCCCACCGACGATCCATCGGTCCAGTGACACGCGGGCAAAGCCGCCACGGCAACCCCAGGCACCAGCGCGTCCAGCACAGACTCTGTCCAACCACCGTGGCCCCTGGGCGCGGCCACGATCTGAGCGCCTACGTCGGCCGCAAGGCGCCGCCATGGATAGACGTTGGAGGGAAACTGCTCTTCGAGCAACACGATCCGATCGCCGCGTTTGACCGGCAAGTTGGCAGCCGCAGTCCCAATGCCGTAGCTGACCGACGGGAGCAGGGCGATGTTGTCTGCCCCAGTGCCCACCAAAGAGGCAAAGCGCTGGCGGACTCGCTCGGAGGTGTCAAAGAAGTCCTCGACCGTCACGGTCCATGGGCTGGCCTTGGTGGCCATGGCCTTGTGTCCGGCCTGAGTCACGGCGCGAAGCTGCGGCGAGAGGTAGGCGCAGTTGAAGTAGGACACCTCTGGGGGGAGGTCAAAGAGATCGCGTTGTGGCTTGAGGATCATGGTCGTTTCCGTCTGGGGCGAGCTTTGAACGGGGCGCAGGCGGCCAGGGTGCCAAGAAAGACTGTGGCGAGCAAGGGGCCAGCCATGCCGGCGGCGATGAAGGCCATGGCCCAGCCGCTGGCTTCCTGGTGGAGGTGCATGGCCTGCACAGTCGTTAAGAGGAAGTCGGTCAGGGTCGCGCCCGCCAGGAAGATCGCCAAAAGCCTGCCCAGCGGAGTGCCTTTGCGCACCACCCACGCCAAAGCGCCCAGCGCCACCACCATCGCCGCGTCAAACGTCACCCAGGCCTGCTGGATGCTCACGTCCCCAAACCAGCGCACCCCATCGGCCATCGCCAGGAGCATCGTCCAGGGCACCAAAAGCACCGCAAAGGCGACCAGCGCCCAGGACCACGCCTTCAGCGGCACCCTGGCCAACAAGCGCAGCACCGTATCGAGCCCAAAACTGACCAGCCCGCCCCCCGCAAAGGCCCTCAGCACCGCACCAAAGGCCATGACACCCATCGAAGGCGGGCTCACGACCAGAAATTGGGGGCTCCACTGGTCAGGACAGAAGCGAGACTTGAAGTTCTTCAGCCCCGGAAACTGGTAAAGCCCCCCAAGGTGGTCATAGCAGGCCTTCAATCCTCGCCGTAGCACCCTGTGCGGCCCTGGTTCATCGTCCACACCGGCCAGCGGACACAGCCCCAGCGTCACATATCGGTCCCCGCTGTGGGCGGCGTCCTCCATGGCGGTGTGGATCATCAGCTCTGTGGTGCCGTTGGGAGCCCCTGGCACGCGGATGATGTCCTCAAAGAACCACCCCTGGCGCTTGTAAACCGGGATGGCGGCCAAAAATCCCACCGCGCGACCCTCCCATTGGGCCATATAGTAGCGCCGATGCTCTGGAAAGAGGAACGGTTGAAGGTCGACCATGAAGCGCATGGCGCTCATGCGCCGCGTTTCGAGCCATTGATCCAGCACCACGTCGATCTGAGCCCGAATGGAGCCAGGCGTCTCCTCGATTTCTCGCGCCGACACTCGTCGAACAGTCACCCCTTTGCGCCTGGCGCGCGACAATTGGGACCGCAGCGTCCTGCGCTGGCGCCCTTCAGTCCCGTAAGAGGCCGGGTTCCACTCGGGTTGCTCGCCGATCTTGACCTTGTCGAAGCCTTTGATGCCCCTTGCGGCCTCCAGCGAGACCACAAAGGCCTCGTCCACCGAGAAAAACGCCACCTTGCGGCTCGCCGCGCGCCCCGCGTCGATGAATCGACTGGCCACCTGACCCACCAACGCCTCCGGGGCCGTGGGCGCAGCGGCCGCAACCCACCATCCAGACACCTCCACGTAGGCCACAACGGCGTCACAAGTGGGGTCAAACCAGTATTTGAAGCCCTCTTCGAGGATTTGAAAGGATGTGGCGTGATGTCCGTGGGCTTGAAGGAGCTTCAAGACCCGCTCTTTGGCCTTCATGGGGCCTTTTGGGGGGCCGCGGCCGGGGGCAACGCCGCTTTGTGGGTCTTGTACCACCGCTTGGCGTCCTTGATCGCCTCGGCGATGTCTGCGTCGGCGGTCTTGTAGCGCACCTGACGGTACTCAAAGCGCTTGTCCTTAAGCGAGAGGGTCACCACTTTGAGCGCTGTCAGCGCCGCATCGCTGACCCGATACCAGGATGAGCCGCTGTGGGGCACCGTGCCGGGCTCTCCGCTGAGCTTTTTGAAGTCTTTGATGGTGTAGGTGTTGCGCGCGTCATCCTCCAGGAGCTTCATGAGGTCGTGGATGGACTCGGTGCGGCCCAATGATGCCAGTGCCGAAGCCGCTGTCGAGCGAACATAGGCGTGTTCGTCACCCAACATGGTCTTGATGCGGGCGCTGAGCGCCTCTCGCTCGGGCGGTTTGGCCAGGTTGGCGGCAAAAAGGACTGCCCGGCCTCGCACGCCGGGATCTTTGTGCTCCAACAGCGCGGTGGCCTTGGCCAAAAATGCCTCGCGCTGGTCCAGGCTGTAGGCCGCAAACTGGGTGTAGAGCATGGCCGTGGAGACCACGTAGGGCGCCTGATCATCGAGCGACTTCAACAAAGCGGCGGTCACCTCAGGGCGCTTTTGAAAGTTGCGCGCGCGGGCCACCGCGACCAACGCCGCATAGCGCGCCGCCGGGTCTGGGTCATCGGCCAGCAGCTGCGCCAGACGTCCGATGATGGCCTCGTCGGGTTTGTTGCCCGAGATCGCCGCCGGGGCCGCCTCCATGGCGCGGGCCAGCACCACCTTGTCTTTGTCCATCAGGCGCGCCTGGATCACTTTGACAAAGTCTTCATCCACCAGCTCGCGCTTGTCGTCCTTGGGGTTCGAGGTCCAACTCTGGGCCATCGCCTGGAGCCCGGCGGCGACAATCTGCGGTGAGGCGCCGCGCGCTGCGGCGTGGAGAAAGAGCCGGGCGTTGTCGCGCTTGTTGCGCTCGGACCACGGAAAGAGCCCTCGGCGCATTTTGCCCTGGAGGGCGTCAAAATCCTTGAGCGCTTGTGCATCCAGCGGCTTGGTCAGCGCCACGGCACCTTCGGGCAGCGGCGTCTTGGGAGCGGCGTCGGCCGGCGGCGCGTCGCTGGGTTTGTTGCCCTTGTCCTCGCCAGCGGTCTGTTGGGCTTTTGGAGCGTTGTCGATCTGGACTTTGCGCGGCTCCTTGCCCTGGCCGCATGCCACAAACGCCAGCGCCAGCAACATGCACAGGACCAGGGATGCGGTGGTGTGCAGTGTTGGTCTGGCCGTTGTTGGCCCTTTTGCGTCCATCGTGGCTCTCCTACTGGTGCTGATCGAGGTGTGATCCAAGGCGGCTTGGTGCAAGTCGGGTACAATCGCAGCCCAGCGGCTGTCAAGCGCGGGGTTGGCGCGCGTGCCCAGGATTGGTACAACCCACCGTAGACGAATCCTCGCGATCCTACCATGAAATGGAAGGAGACGCCGGGCGAGGCGGGGACAGAGCGGAAGAAAAGGTGTTGTCTGTGTTGCAGCTTGGAGCGGGATTTCGTCCCGCGGCGCTGATCCCGCGCCTGGTGTTGTTGATTCTCCTGGTGGTCCTGGTTCTGGCGGCCTGGATTCCTCTGCGAAGTGGAACCTCCCCACAGGTGCGCGCCAGCGAGGTGGGCGCCGACAAGTCACTGAGGGCGGCGCTTGAGGCCCACCACGGTCTGATGGCCGACGAGGGCAACGTGCGCTTCTTGTCGCCGCCGGCCGATCGCGCCTGGACCCAGGGGCTGGACTTTGTGCCCGCGCTTGCCTGCGCCAAGCGCGATGGACCCGGAGAGGTCGAAGACGTCTTTTACATGGAGGTGCGCACGACCCGCGACGGCAGCCCGCTCCAGGTGCGCCGCCTGACCAACCTGACCCGCACACCGCACGCCGCCGAGAAGCTTTTGGCCATCGACGGCCACACCGCGCTGATGTCCGTGGAGGTCTTTGGTCAACTCCAGTCCCTCTTGTTGGTGGACGCGCTCAAAGATGAGCGCGACACCCAGGCCCTCAAGACCGACGCCGATCGCTGGCGTCACCAGATCACCAACCTGCAAAACACCGGGCGCATGGACGGGGTCGGGATGCGGCTCTACAGCCTCGACCCGCCGCCCAAGTCGGTCAAAGTGACGGTCGCCCCGACCCTCTGGAGTCTGGCCATGGAGGGCGATGAAGATCGCCCGGACAGTCAGGTCAAGCTCAACATCGCCACCGGCGAACTTCAGGCCGAACCTGCGCAAGGGGCCACGGGGCTGACCTACCAGCCTCGGTATTTTGCAGAAAAATCCCTGGTGCCCTGGCTGGTCGACACCATCCGCAACCTCTCCTGGGTGGGGCCGCGCAAGATCGCGCTCCTGGAGAAGTTTGTCTTTCACTGGAAGGACAACATCAAACGCGGCGCCTTTGCGCTGGGCCTGGTCAGCGAGGAAGGCAACCTGGCCGAAGAGCTTGGCAGCGCCGATCCACAAGGCTCGGGGATTGCGGCGGCGTCTGCCGTGGAGCGCGTGGGCGATTGGCCCCCGCCGCCGGTCAAGCCCGGGGTCAAGAGCCCCGCGCCAGGGGAAGGCCAGTGGTCTGCGGCCCGCATGCCGTGGCTGCGCACCATCAAGGGGGCGCCGCCTGCCTTTATGAAGACCGCCGTGCGCATGGATCCGTCCCGGCCCTACGACAACGTCGTGCTGATCGCCATGGACATGCGCCAACTCAGCATGGGGCTGGTCCCGGGCACCATCACCCCCGAGTCCAGCTTCGGCAACCGGGGCAGCGGCCTGATGTCGCGCGAGGCCGAGGTCACCGATCGCCTCGTGGCCGCCTTCAACGGCGGCTTCAAGACCGCCCACGGCGCCTACGGCATGGTGGTCAAGCGCAAAACCATCATGCCCGCCATGCCGTTTGCCGCCACCATCGCCGTCAACGACCAGAATCAGGTCATGATGGGCAGTTGGTACAACTCCATGACGCCCCCCGACGAGATCCACTCGCTGCGCCAGAACCTGCCGCCGCTGCTGGCCGACGGCGTCTTCAACCCCACCCGCAAGCGCAAGTGGGGCGGCACCGCCAACGACCTCGACGGCATCCACACCACGCGCTCTGGTGTGGGCATTCGCGGCAACGACACGCTCATCTACGCCTGGTGCAAGTCGTGCTCGGCGGACTCGTTGGGGCTGGCCATGCTCAGCGCCGGGTGCGAGTACGGCATGCACCTGGACATGAACCCGACCCACACCGGCTTTGCCTACTACCGCACCGAGAGCACCTCCATCCGCGACAACCAGCACACCAACTTCAAGGTGGCCGCTGGCAGCCCCGCGATGGGCTTTCGCGAGGACCGCTACCTGCGCCGCGACGTCAAAGACTTCTTCTACCTGACCCTGCGCGAGACCTTCGCCGACCGGCTGCCGATCCCCCCGCAAGGGTTTTCGGCCTGGGAGGCGGCCGCCGCACCCACTGGAGAAGAGGGTTTTATGCCCCTGGCGGCGCTGTCGCGCACTGGAGAACCCGGCCAGGGCATCGTGGCCATCGATCTGGCGCGCCTGGGCAGCCAAATGCGGCGCGGTGACAAAGAGCCTGACCCCACCCAGGGGCTGGGCCAAGGCGGCGCGGCGGCGGAGCTGACCCTCAAAGACCCCGCGCTCTTGATCGATCTGGGAGTGACGGACCTCCAAACCCCCGTGGGCTTCTTCACCGAAGGCAGGATCATGGCGCCCGTGGTCCAGGGCCAACCCGCCATGACCCTTGAGAAGGGCTCGCTGCGCTTTGTCTCATCGCAGCAAGCCCGCAGCGCCACACCGCGCTCCGTCGAGCACCTGCGCGGCGGCATCGCCCTGATCATCGACGGTCAGGCCCGCTCGCTGGCCTCGCTCAAAGCCACCGGGACCCACCACGCCCTGGGGATCGCCGAAAATGGCGCCCTCTACTACGGCGCCATGAACGATCCCGAAGCGCTCCAGCAAGCCCTCATCCAGCAAGGCGTCACCACAGCGTTTCTCTTGCCAGCCTCTCCAGCCTCCAAAGGCTCGCGCGTGCGTTTCCTCAAGGTGGCCAAAGACGGGGCGCTGACCGAGGTGGACCCCTTTACGGGCACCGCCACAGCCGTCAGCGCCGAGCGCCGCGCCTCGACCCACCTCTACCTGGAGCGCAAGCCGGGCAGCCCCACCGTGCGCTACATGCGCCTTGAAGAGGTTGAGTTGTCCAAAGAGGAGGCCCGGCGCCAGGCCAGGCTTCAGGATCAGATCCGCGCGCTGCGACAGGAGCTGCGTCAGGTCGAGAACGCCAAGTACCGCGCCTTCCAGGAGCGCCTCAAAGAGCGCGAAAACAAGCAGTGAGCCCGTTTAGAATGCCCCGCTGAACATGATGGGCATCGCCCCACTGGAGCGTTGCTCCACTGCGTTGTTGCGTCCTGAGTCCGGGCGCATGTGTAACGCGGGCACCACAATGCCAATGGCCGTGCCCACCAAAGAGCCCACCAACACATCGCTCCAAAAGTGCTTGCCCGCCGCCACCCGCAGCCCTGCCGTCGTCGCCGCCAGACCCAGGCCGCTGCCCCAGACAACAAAGCGCATCGGGTCATTGGGGTGGCGCTCCTGGTAGGTGATGGCGTACGCCACCGCCATGCTGAACGCTGTCGATGAGTGCCCAGAGAAGAAAGACAGCGAGGAGTCTTGCTCCAGCTTGGCCTCCAGCGGTGCCTCGGGGTTGTAGGTAAAAGGCCTGGGGCGGCGGACGCTGAACTTGACCATCTGCATCAGAAAGAGGTTGACGCCCAGCGTTTGGCTCAACACCGCCGCGTCCTTCAAGAAGCCGCTGGCGTTGTCATCCACCGCCACATCGGCGATCGACAGCGCGTAGGGGGCCAGGATCAACGTCGAGACCGTGATGTCGCTGAGCACCTTGGCGCCGCCCGAGTAGTACCCCGTCACAGGGCGGTCCATGGCGTTGATCTGGAGCGCGTCGCACGCTTCACAGGGCGGCTCGGCAAAGGCCTCGTCCTTGAAGATCTTGGGCAAGAGCGCGCTCCCCAGGATCAAGCCGCCCGAGAGGGTCAACTCCAAACCCTCCTGGGCCAGATAGGGGGAGCGGTTTCTATTGTCCTGGGCCTGGGCCTGGGGGGCGGGGAGCAACAAGGCCAGTGTCAGCGCTGCGCCAAAGCTCACAAGCACAGCGACGGTCGAGGTCCTACGCATGGTCACCACAATCTCCTGACGTGCCTCCCTGCACAGGGACATGAAGGGGAGTGGGCAGTGCAGGGTATACCGGACATGGTATACACCGGTTGGCGCACATTGTCAGTGGATTGCACCGCTTGGCGGTGCTCTTGGCATTGACCCCAGGCCGATGTGTTGTCATAGAAACCCTTCGGGAGGGTTGGGCAGGGCTTCAGGTCGCCCCCATTACCTCCCTTGCTTACCCAAAGACAATCCCCACACCACCCCACTGGCCATGAACACGCCCTCCAACGACACAAACCCCCCACAAACCACCGCGCCAGCAGTCCCACAGCGTCTGACCAGGGACCAATGGACCCACCAGCGCGACCAACACCACGCGCGAGTCGATGCGTTGCTCGCCGTTCACCTTGAATTCAAGGCCGAAGGGCGCAAACACCCCGTGTTGGACTTCCTGTGCGAGTACTACTCGTTCAAATTTGCCCGGCTGCGCCGCTGGACCCCCGGTTTTGGCGTGGTTCTGGAGGGCGCCACCCGCAAAGACTTCAAGTTGATCCAGGCGTTGACCCCTGTCGAGGGTGGTTTGACGATGAAAGTGGCCGATTTCCCCGCCCGCAGGCGCCGATCGGCCGGTTGGATCCGAGGCATGCTCGACGCCACGCGCCGCAGGCCGCCCCAGGTGGGCTGTTTTGGGCTCCACGAGTGGGCCATGGTCTACAAAAGTGACGACATCCGCCACAGCAAAGAGAATTTGCGCATGGAGCCCGAGGCACTGGCGCGTTTTGTCGAGTCGCGTCAGCTCATCTGCACCCACTACGACGCGTTTCGGTTCTTTACACCCGCCGCCGCGCCCCTCAACCACCACCAACCGTCCTTTGAGACCATGGACGCGCTGGAGCAGCCCGGTTGTCTGCACGCCAACATGGACCTCTATCGGTGGAGCTACAAGATCTACCCCTGGATCGACAGCGCCATCATCCTCGACGCCTTTGAGTTGGCCATGGATGCCCGTCGCATCGACATGCAGGCCAGCCCCTACGACATGACCCCCTACGGCCTTGAGCCCATCAAAATCGAGACCCAGGAGGGGCGCAGGCATTACCAGACCGAACAAACCCGCATCAGCCAGCGCGCCGCGCCGCTTCGCGACCGCCTTGTGGCTGCCTACGACCTTCTCCTGGACGCGTTCAAGGCCGAAGAGGCCCAAGACACCCTGGCTTCGGCCTGAACAAGACCCCCACCGCACGCCGCGCCCCTGAAAACCCCACCGATTGAGGCACAAACGTGAGCAAATCTGGCATCTCAGCCGCCGCACCCCAACCATTGTCCCCCAAAATCAGCCCGACAGGCGCCAAACGCGCGCTCTCTGGCTTGTTTTGGAGCCGCCAGCGGCTTTATGCACCCTTGATCGCCGCGTCTGGAGCTTTGGTCATGGCCGCGTGCGCCCCATCGGGGGTCGTGGCCCCCGAAGAGGGCCAACAACCCAGGCAAGAATCCGCAGAACAAGGCCAGAATGTGGTTCAGCCCGTCGCCCAGGACAGCATCATCCCCACCTGGAAGGCGTATCCGCGCCAATGGCCGCAAAAAGCGGGGGTAGACTGGACCAAGTTCCCCTCATTGCCCCCCCTGAACCCGCGCGCCAACGCTCAGGTCATCCACGTGGCACCAGACGGCGACGATGGCAGCGGCCTGGGGTCCTTCAAGTCGCCCTTGAAGAGCTTGCGCGCCGCCCTTGAACGCGCCACACCCGGTGCGTGGGTCGTCGTGCGCGGCGGCACCTACCTTGAAGGCGACGGAGATTTTATCGGGGTGCGCCTTGAGAAGCGTCACAAGGGCGTGGTGGTGACGGCCTACAAAGGCGAAGAGGTCATCGTCAAGCCCGCCAACAAAGATGTCACCTACGGACTGGAGATCTCGGGGGACGACATCACCGTGGTGGGGCTCAAGTTTGAGTTCAGCCGGGTCGGCGCCACCATCGGCGACGCTGGGCGCACCATGCGCAACCTGGTCCTGGCCCGGTGCGCCTTTGACGCCAACGCCGGCATCCTCATCCTGCCGCCGCCCAACCCCGACCGCTCACCGATCATCGACGGGGTCCTGCTGCACGACGTCAAAGTCAGCGGCGCAGAGATGGGCGTGTCCTGCAACGACGGCCCGTGCGTCAACATGCGCTACGAAGGGTTGGAGGTGGTGGGCAGAGCCTCGGACGCTGGCTCGGGCGCCGACGCGGTGGCCGCAGAGGCGGGGGACAACATCGCGCTGATCGACGTCAAGGTCAGCGGCGTGGGCGCGGACGGCATCGACCTGAAGGCCACGCGCGTGGCCATCGCCAACGCCACCATCTCTTCAGTGGGGCGCAACGGGCTCAAGCTCTGGGGCGGCGGCGACGTCTTTGGCACCACGATCCACAAGACCGGCGCCGACGCCTCGGTCGTCTTTGGCGCCGGACAGTACCGCCTGCTCCACTCCGTGGTCGCGGAACACAACTACAAAGGCCCCACGTCCTACAGCATGACCGTCTCTTACGACGAGCGCGAGCCCACCAGCATCGAGGTCGCCAACACCGTCTTCTGGCGCAACTCCGGCGGGGTCTTCTTTGCGCCCCACGCCGAGGTCACCCTGCGCAACAACGTCTTCTCCCAGATCGGCAACCAACGGGCCTTTGACCACCGCGAGTTGAGCGTCTCCACCACCGACTCCCCTGGAGGGCTTAAAAAGGCAGACATCGGCGCCGAGACCAGCCTCATGAACACCAAGCCCGGCTTTGCCGACTCGGACGCCGGAGACTTCCACATTGGCCCCGGCTCCCCGCTGCGCGACGCAGGCGCCTCGCTTAAGACTGTCCCCGACTTTGACGCCGACGACGCCCCTCGCGTTGTGGGCAAGGCCCCCGATGTGGGCGCCTACGAGTTCTCCAAGGCCAAATAGGCGTTTAGGGCTCTGGCGGCCTGTTCCAACGCCGCAGGTCAATGTGGTCTTCGAGCGACCCCTGCCTGGGAATGAGCCACACCTGATCGCTGAAGGCGTCCACGCCGCCTGGATGGTCTCCGACGACCACTGACACAAAGTGGGCCCCTGTGTCGTCGTGGACCTGTCTGGCCCGCGTGACGATGGGCTCGCTGGCGTGGGCGTAACCGTCGGTGATGACCAGGACGTCGGCGTCTTCATAACGCTCGGCCTCCAGGAGGGTCATGGCGCGCTCCAAAGGGCCGTCAAAGTCGGTCCCCGAGTGGAAGCCCATCGTCAGAAACTCCAGGAGCTGTCGCATGGCCCCGACGCTGCGCCCCATGTCCATGTCGGTAAACTCCCCAGGCCCGCCAAAGAGCATCAACCGCACTCGCCGTCCTTGCGGCAAGACCTGACGCATGATGGCCAGGATCAACGCTTTGGCAATCAACTCAGGGCGCCCAGACATCGAGCCGCTGGTGTCCACACAGGCGATCACAGGCCCGCGTCGCCCTGCGTGATCGTCTTGTGCGTCCATGGTGCCTTCCATCTCCAGGCTCAGCAGGCGGCGCTCGATGTAGCGTTGGTAAAATAGGTCTTCGGTGGACGCATCGCCCAGCAGCGCCAGCTCCCCCGGCAGCACCTCGCTCAACTCACCGCCCACGCGCACCCCGGTCACGGTCGAGCGCCCACCTCGGCGCGGATCAGAGCGCCGCGCCGAGCGCTCCAGGCGCCCCAGCTCATCGGCGATCTGTCGCAACTGCTCGATCTGCGCCATGAGGTTGGCCATCAACCCCATGTCCCGCATCAACGCCGCCTCCAGGTGCCCTCGGCCAGACCCCCAGGCCAGACCAGGCAACAGATCATCGAGTTGATCGAGGGTCTCGGTCTGTGCCGCGACCTCTTCAAAGGCCTCATCGACCATTTGTGAAGGGTCCAGGTCCTGCGGTAATCCCTCGGCGGCGCCTTCTTCCTCTTCTTGAGCCTCTTCCCCCTGCGCATCGCCCCCAGGGGCCGACTCGGAACTTGATGTGTCGCCCGAGTCGTCGTCTCCTTCATCATCTGGCCGGAAAAGTGACGAAAGATGCAGCAAAATGGACGTGGTGGTGGTCACCGTCCGCATCAAATGGCCCTTGCACAGACCTCTGGCCAGGCCCATCTCGGCTGGCGCGACCTGTCGCAGCGCTGAAACGATGGGGTGACCGCTCTTTTCGGTCCATCCGATGAAGAAACGGCCCAGATGCGGGGCCGCTTCATAGAGCGGGCGCAGGTGCGGGGTCACTTCCATGCGCTGAACTTCGGGGTGATCGTCCAGAAGCTCGTCCAAAATGCGGGGATCGATGCGCGACATGGCCTTCAACCTGGGTTCTGAGCGGGGACAGGGAAGATTTCACCGCCGACCACGCGGAGATCTTCCAACAAACGCATCAAAGATGCCTCCAGGACGCTGCGTTTTGGCCACCCCGGCAGCACCTCGGTGCGCTCGGCGGGCCAAATCTCCTCCAACCACCGCTCGGCGTGGGGTTTCCACGTGTCGTGGATGCGCACATTGAAGAGGAGATCGTCGGTGACCTCAATGGAGAGCACGTTCTGGTGCCATATCCCACCGTTTCTGGCCGCCGAACGCTGCGCCGTGGCGATCTTGTTGGGGTCTGTGACCAGCCGCCCCTCCTCCTGGAGCCCGATCCACGTCTCGGGCGCGGCCCCAGGCGCCTTCATCCAGGCGATGGAGTGGTTGTCATCGTCGTAGAAGAAGACGCTGCGGACCTGATTGCGCAGCGCAAAGGCGTTGAAGAAGTGCTCCACCAGGCTAAACGCCTCCAAAGTGGGCCGATACTCGTCCACCAACGCCCTGAACGGCCTCAAATCATCGTGCAGAGTGCTGCGCGCGGCGATCATGGCCGTAAACACCTCGGGCGGAACCTCGTGGATCCAGCGAGAAAGCTGGAAATTGTTCAAAAGATCATCGCGGCGGCTGTTGACGCCCCCTTCCAAGGCATTGCAACGCTGAGCCAACTCGTCCAAAAGCTCCAATCGACGCGCTTTGTTGCCCTCAAACCCCACTTTGGGGTCGGGCCGTTGACGCAGATGGGCTGAAATGGTCCGCATGGGCCTCAAATCAAAGCCAGCCTGCACCCCACCAAGCACATGCTGGCACACCAGGCGATGGACGCGGGTGTCTGTCTCGCCCGGTGTCCCAAAACAGTACTGCAAAAGAAGAAGATCCACGGCTTCGAGGTGCATGCGGCCGCTTGTCAGGGCGCCGACCTTCAAGAGATCGACGGCCTGGCGCCAGCGCCGGTCGCTGGCGTGGATTTCTTCGTTCTGAAACGCCTCACGAAGGGAGACCAGGACGTTCTGTGCTTCTTCGGTGGCGGTGACCTGACGGCTCAGCGTGCGGATCAACGCCAGATCGTCCAGCGTCAGGCGATCGGCCTCGGGTGGATCAAAGTCCCGGACCTGTCCCAGGCAAACCTGGAGGAAGTGATCGCGGCTCGCCAGCGGCAAAACGGACATTCTGATCAAGAAGCGGTCATAGAGCGCGTCCAACGCGTCGCTCTCTGGCGGCTCGTTGCTGGCGCCGAGCATCCCCAGCAGCGGCACCGTGTCTCGGTGGGTGCCGTGGTGGAAGATGCGCTCGTTGACGAGCGTCAGCAGGCTGTTGAGGATGGCGCTGTTGGCCTTGAAGATCTCGTCCAGGAAGGCCACGTGGGCTTGAGGGAGGTATCCGTCGGTCAAGCGGCGGTAATCTTCCTGCTTCAGTCCTGGGATGCTGACAGGGCCAAAGAGTTCATCCGGGTGTGTGAAGCGCGAGAGCAGGTACTCGAAGTAGCGGCCCCCTTCGATGCACCGACACACGGCGCGGGCCAGGAGGCTCTTGGCGGTGCCGGGCGGGCCGATCATGAGCATGTGGTGGCCCGCCAGGATGGAGAGCAGCGCCAGGCGCGTGTGGGCCTGACGCTCCAAGAAGCAGTCGTCGAGCTGCTCCAGAAGGCGGCCCAGGCGAGCTTGTATGGGTTCAAGACGGGGATCGAGCATTGGGTTTTGATCCGTGGTTTCAGCGGGGGTGTTGTGGGGTCAGGACGCACTCGCGGGGCAGCTTGGATTGGGTGTCCCAGTCCCACCGGTCGCCGGGATGCTGGTGCTCGCTGACCTGGAGCCAGGAGAGGTTGCCCAGGGTGGGGCTGCGCGCGATGTCGCGGATGCCTTCTGAAGACAGGCGCGTGCCGTCGAGCGCCAGATGCGCCAGACGGTTCATGGCCGGGTTTTGCTGGAAGACCTGCACGTCGTCGTTGTAGAGCGGGTTGGTGCTCAACTCCAGTCCTATCAAGCCCGGCCACCAAGGGGCCTTTTGCAGCGCCAGGAGTCCTTGGCCGGTGACCAGACACTGGGTCAGGTCGAGGATTTGAAGCTGGGCAAAGTCGCACTGAGCCAGGATCCTCATGCCACCATCGCCAAGGTTGTTGCGCTTCAGGCGCAGGACTTTGATGGTCCGGCACAGTTGAGGGGCCTGGAGCAACGGTTCGAGAGCGCTGGGGGTCAGTGAGGCGTGCTTGATCTCCAAGCGCTTGAGCGTCCACTGGGCGTCGACGATGGCTTGGATTCCCCGGCGAGTCAGGGGGCTTCGGTTGATGTTCAGGGTGTGGAGCATGCGCAGCCTGGGGGCGGCGCCCAGGGTCTGGAGCAGGGCGTCGTTGTCCCGGGTCTGGAGTCCGTCAAGGTCGAGCGAGCGCAGCGAGGGGGCGCCTTGGGTCTGGGCCAGAAGTTCAATGCCTTGTTGGGTCAGCGACTCATTGCCTTGTTTAAAGCGCAGGTCTTCGATCTGAGCCAGGGCCGCAGAGCCCAGGAGCGCCTTAAAGGCGTCGTCCTGAAGACCGCAGCCTTCGACGTTCAGGCTCTTAAGCGGGAGATCGAGCTTGGGGGCCCAGGTCGCGGCGTCGTTCAGCGCGCCGTGTGAGCCGCGCAGGCTGAGCGTCTGAAGCTTTCCGCCGCGCAGCGCGTCCATCAACGGCCGCGCCCCATCGATGTTGCCCTGACGGACGCTCAAGGTCAGGTGGCGCAGGTTTTTTAGCCAATGGGAACTGGCCAACCGCCAAACGCTGTGATCGCTGAGCATGGCGTCGCCCAGCTTCAATGTTTGGAGATTGGACAACGCCGGGCTCTGGGCCATGGCCTTGAAGTCGTCGGCCATCAAGGTGGTGCTGACCATGCTCAACGTTTCGAGCGCCCAGGGCGTCTCGTGGCCTGTCACAAGTTCGGCCACAGTGTTGGTCAGCGGGTTTCGATCCAGATTGAGGCTCCTCAAGCGCGGCAACCACGGCGCGCTTGAGAGCGCGTTCATGTCGGCGGCGCCGATGAGCCCATTGCCCGACAGGTCGAGCGTCTCCAGGTGCGGCAACTGGGCCTTGGTCAGCGGCTCCAACCCCCAACCGGTCAGCGCGTTGTATCCCAAGCCCAGTTTGCGCAGCTCGGTGGCATGTTTGGCCAGGAGCCTGGCGCCCTGCGGCCCCACATTGGCGCGTGGAATGTCCAGGGCGTGCAGGCGCGCCATACACTTGGACTTCACCAGCGCGTCCAGGGCGTGCAGGTTGGCCACGGGCTCACGTGTTGGGGTCAAAGTCAGCGCACGGATGCCGCGCAGAGAGGGCGACGAGGCCAACTCCACCGCGCGCTCCAGCGTCAGCATGGACGCGGGCAAGCGCAGGTGGGTCAGGCGCGCGGTGTGTGGGTTTTCGTCAAAGAAGGCCAGCGCCAGCGGGCGCGCAGGGCCCACCGTCAAATCCACGCACCGGGCCAGCGCCCAGGCACCGGGCAGCTTGCCTCCCGAACGCAGCGCCCCCATCCAGCGCGGCGGCGCCACGCGTAGCGCGTCAGGCCAGCCTTGGAGGTGCATCAGCGCGTAATCCAGACCGATGTCAACGGTTTCTTGGGGCCAGTCGGCCATGATGGCCAGCAGGCGCGTCCACCGTCCAGGGTGTGGGGCGTCGTAGAGGAGGTCCCGCAGGGCCTCCAGGTGCAATGATATGTCTTGCACACCATCCTCAATCCCAGGCAGGCGTCGTTTCTATGCCTGGGAGGGGGTCAATTCTCGACCATCATAAGCATGGATGGCTTGGCTGTCACAGGTTTGTGCGACGGCGAGCCCACAAGAAGGCGCCCAGAGCGCCGATCAGGAGCCAGGGGGCCGGTGAAGAGGGGAGGTTTGCGGGGGTGGTAGTGCAGCCGTCGTCTTTGGCGCTGGAAGTGGCCTGGATCTCGGGCTCGTCATCGGGGTCTTCGTCTTCGGGCTCGTCGTCGGGGTCTTCCTCGACGATGCAGGCACCGTCGCCGGTGCAAGCGCCGCCGTCGGGACACACGCGGGGCTGGCCAAGGACCAGGCAGCCTTCGGGGCCGATGCCGCACAAGCGGTACTCGATGTCCGAGACGCAGGTGCGGCTGCCGGGGGAGTCGCACTCGTCTTCGCAGGCCTGCTCGCACTGTCCGGCGCGGCACACCTGGCCGTTGGGACAAGGTTCTGGGCCGCGCCACTGGGTGCAGCCGTCGATGTCGGGGACGCAGGTCAGCAAGCCCTGGTCGGTGCAGACGGTCTGTCCGGCGTCGCACTCGTTGTCGCAGAGCGGATCGAAGCGCAGCGCCAGTTCAAAGGCGTCGTCCACGTCGCCAAAGGCGTCCATGAAGAGGAAGTAGGTGCCCGCATCCAGGACGCCGATCAGCGCCGAGTTGCGCTCCTGGCGGCTGATGTCGTCGTTGCAGGCCACCTCGGCGTCGTCTTCGCAGCCCCGGCGCAGGTAGAGCACGGTGTCATAGCCAAAAGACTGGGCCTGGAAGCGGGTGCGGCTGTCGAGGGTGAAGGTGAAGACCTGCTCGGGGCCTTCGCCGGCGCAAGAGCCCTGGTGGTTGTTGCGGTATCCCTGGCGCGTGTCGCCGCTGAGCACCTGCGAGACGGCCTCGATCTCCACGGCGCCTTCGCACTGGTCGCCTTCGCCCGGCACAAAGCAGTTGCCGTTCTGGCACACTTCGCCTTCGCCGCACTCAATCAAATCGCCCAGGACCGGGCAGCCGCCTTCATCGGCCACGCAGGTGCGCACGGTGGCCTCGTCCTCACAGACAGGCACGCCCAACTCGCAGATTTCTTCGCAGACGGGGCCAAACTCCAACTCCAGCGTGAAGACGCCAGCGGTTTCCGCCCGGAAAGAGTCCATCATCAAGGTGTAGTCGCCCGGCTCCAGGTCGATCTGAAGCTGTGAGCCGCGGTCGCCGGGCGGCTCGCTGTCGTCCACGCAGAGAATCTGGCTGTTGCCCTCATTGCAGGCGCGGCGCAGGTGGAGGACGGTGTCAAAGCCGGTGGCCGTGGCCAGCAGCGAGGTCTCTTCTTCAAGGGTAAAGGTGTAGATCCTCTCAGGGCCGTTGCCGCCGCAGTCACCCCGGCGCGTGTTGGAGTAACCCACAGAGAGGTCGCCGGTGAGGCTCTGGTCGACCGGGTCGATGGCCTCGGCGGTTTCGCAGATGTCGCCCACGCCGCGCTCAACACACTGCCCAGCGTTGCAGAACTCGTCTTCGCCGCAGGTGCCGTTCTGGACCAGCTCTCGGCCACAGGCGTCGATGGTCCAGGGCTGTTGGTCGCGGCAGACACCGCTGCGGCGCGGCTCGCAGGAGCCAAGCTCGACGTTGCAGGTGTGGTCTTCGCGGCAGTCTTCGTCGGCCTCACAGGGGGCGGCGCAGAAGCTGACCTCGGGGGCGTCGTCCCACTGGCGGCAGGTCCAGCCGTCCTGGCAGTCCTCGTCTTGTTCACAGGTAAAGCACCAGCCGCGTTGGTTGCCGCCGCAGAGGCGCTCGCTGGGCCAGCCCTGGGTGCAGAGGTCCTCAATGGCGCGGGCGACGTAGGTGACGTCTTCGGCGCCTTCCTCAACAGAGCGATCATCGCTGAGCACGTTGACCACGGTGCATTCGCCGCGCGTGGTGTAGTCCTGCTCGCCGCGCACCAGGATGCCCACCACGTTGCCGTCTTCATCAAAGACGCCCGAGCCCGAGTTTCCGCCAAAGGCGTCCACGGTGGCCTCAAAGAAGTCCAACGTGCCTGCGCGGTTGTCGATGACGCGGCCGCCGTTGGCGATCTTGGCCGGGATGCCGTTGGGGTAGCCGATGAGGGTGACTTCCTGGTCGGTGTCGAGCGGCTGGTCGAGCATCCTGACTGGGGCCGGTCCGTGGTTTCCGGTCACGGGTCGGTCAAGCTGGATGATGGCGTGATCAAGATCGCCGCCGGGGATGCTTTGGACCAGGCGCTGGCAGGTGTAAACCTCGTTGGTGGTGATGGGCGCCAGTTGGCCTTCGGCGGCAAAGTGCACGTTGAAGACGAAGTAGCGGTTGTTGCAGACGTTCTGGTTTTCGATGCAGTGCCCGGCGGTCAGGACCAGATCATCGTCGATGAGCGTGGCCGAGCAGTTGGAGACATCGGGGTCGTTGCGAAAGCGCTGGTCCTCGCAGAGGTTGCGGGCCTGACCCAGGGTCTCGTCGCTGATGATCTGAACGTTCTCCGGGTCGCTCTGATCCAAGAGGTTGCGCGGGACCATGGCCACAATCGAGCGGCGCGTCAGTTCGCGCCATTGCTCATCTGGATGGGCGTAGACATCCAGGCGGTTGTCTTCGCCGTAGATCACGGCGCGCTCTGTGGTTTTTGTGTTGGTCTGTGGGGGCTGTGCTGGCTCTTGGGTGTCGGTGCCGCAGCCTGCGACAACGGTGAGCACTGGGGCTAAGAGCCACGAAATGCGGCGAGGAGTGACCATCTGCGAACCTGCGAGTGAAGGGGCTTGCTGCTGGGAATGTCTAAGAGTCGGTGGTCAAACCGATTTTTAGCGACCGGAGTCCATGACGGACATCGTACTGTAGAGCAAAGATGCCCATGGCGCCAACGTCTCAGCACGCTTTGGATGGTGCGCCGGTGGTCTTATGGTACGGTCTTGGGTGCGTCAGGTGCGGGTCGGACATGCGCCTGTTGTTGATGTTTGAAGGAGCAGTGATGGAAACAAAGACGGTCGGTGCTGGGCGTTGGTGGGTGCTGTCATGGGCGATTGTGGCGCTCTGGGCGTGTCAGAACCCTGGAGGCGGCGGGATTGAAGAGGAAGAAGATCCCAACGTGGAGCAAGGCCGCCCCTGCTCGTCGTTTTTTGACTGCGACGCCGGTCAGCGCTGCGGCGACGACGGTTTTTGTGTCACGCCTGTCTGCATCGATGAAGATGGGGATGGCTACGGTGAGAACTGTCCGGCAGGGGATGACTGCGACGATGAGAACTCCAGGCGCAACGCCGGTGAGGTCGATCTTTGCGATGGTCAGGACGAGGACTGCGACTTCTTGATCGACGAGGGCAACGTCTGCACCCCTTGCGAAGATGAGTGCGTGGTGGGCGTGCGCGAGTGCTTCTCGGACACGGCCTGGCGCGAGTGCCGCACGCAAAATGGGTGCGCCATCTGGCAACCGCTGTCGTTCTGTGAGGAAGGCTGCCTGGATGGGCGCTGCGTTGAGCAGTGCGACGACTTTGATGGGGACGGTTTTGGGCGCAACTGCCCTGCGGGCGAAGACTGCGACGACCGAAACCCCTTTGTCTTCCCCGGAAATCCCGAGCGGTGTGACGGTTATGACAACGACTGCAATGGCGTCGTAGACGACGGCGGGATTTGTGACATGCCGTGCGAGGATCCTTGCGGTCCGCTGGGCGAGCGCCGCTGTGAGAGCGACCGAAACTTCTCGGTGTGCACCACCGATGTGCGTGGGTGTCCCGTTTGGGGCCCTGCGATCAACTGCTCTGGAGACACGGTGTGCAGTGACGGGTTCTGCGCGGACGTGGTCGAGTGCATTGATACAGACGGTGATGGCTATGGCCCCGGCTGCGCCCAGGGCAATGACTGCGACAACAACGATCCGTCCATGCGTCCTGGGGCTCCCGAGTCCTGCGACGGTCGCGACAACGACTGCAACGGCCGCGTGGACGATGGCCCTCCCGGCTGCGGCGACACGCAGTGCGCTTCAAACCCCCACAACACCCCGGCCACGGCCCGAGCCCTCGCTGCGGGCGCCACAGGCAACGGCTACACCTGCACGGGCCAGCCTGGCTTCTGGGATTTGGGCGTTTTGCCCGCCGGGATCGAGATTTCGGCCGTGGTTCAGCGCCCCGACGGCACCTTGCCCATCAGCATGGAGCTGCTGGGACCGGGTTTGAACGTTGAAAAGTCTGTGGTGGGCTCCGGCGGGGCCTTCAAGGCGGTCATTGCCTCGGCGGGGCAGCGTTATTTGCGCGTTCAGGCCGGAACGGTGGCCTCTTACGTGGTGGGATGGCAAAGATCCGATGTGGATTGCGCCTTGGTGGACGCCTTTGAGCCCAACAACTCGCCTTTTACATCCTCACCGTCCCTCTTCCCCGGTCAAATCATCGCTGGCGGCATCTGCAACGGCGATTTGGACTTCTACAGCATGCCCTCGCTGCTGCCCGGGCAGGTTTTGACCGTCGAAATGGCCAATGACGCCACCGGAAGGCTCTTGTTGGACGTCTGGTACGACGGCTCACCCATCACTGTGGACCAGGCCAGGCCCGACAGCGCTGTCCACACCCACACGCGCTTGACCCAGCCGGGCCAGTATGTGGTCGGTGTGCGCGGTTTGGACCCTTCGGTGACGGGGAATTACGTGCTCTCGGCCTCCATCAGCAGCATTTCCTGCCCCGGAGACAACCAGGAACCCGACGACACCATCCTGACGGCGACCCCATTGGGCAACGCGGCGTCGATTTCGGGCACGATCTGCCCCGGAGACCTGGATTTTATTGACCTTGGGGTGCTGGCGACCAACGACAACGTCGATCTGAGCATCGAGTTCAACGCTGGCGCCGCCAATCTGGACGCGTTCCTCATGCGAGAGTCCACCGACGGGCTCCTTCAGGTCGCCCTGACCGACTCCGCGCCCGAGCGTTTGCCCACCCGCATCCCCCGAGGCGGCCGTTACTACGTCCTGATCATGGGGCGCAACGTGCGCGACAGCACGTCCTACACCTTCCGGCGCTGATTTTGTTGTGAATGGGGTCGCCTTGAGCGCCCCTGTGGCCTCAAGGGGCGGTGGCGCTGAGCGCAAAGAGGATTTCCAGGGTCGCTTCGGCGCGCTCACCATCCATAAAGGCCGCCAACGCATCCAGGTTGCGGTCTTCAACGACTTTCCCGCGCAGTTCAACGCTGGCTTTGGCCACGTTGGCCGCCGTTTGCTCGGCGGGGTTGCCCGGTCGCTGCGTGTCTATGGACGCGGCGAAGCTCTCGCGGGCCCCCTGAAGGCTGTCTGCGACGCGTTGGTAGACCTCGACCTGCTCCGAGTTGAGCCCCGAGCGCAGCACAGTCTTGACGCTGGCCTCGTAGACGCCCCAGGCATCGCTCAATTCCCGGGTCACATCACCATCCTGACGCGCCAACTCTCCCAGCGCATCCTTGAGCGCCAACCCTGCCTGTCCCAACGCATCCAGCGCCGTGGGCTGAAGCTGTGCGCGCTGCGCCTGAGCCTCGATCAAGTACGTCAGGCGCCTTGCGGTGTGGATTTCGGCGTCGATGCTGGCCTGGGCCTGGGCATCGTCGTTCATCATGACCGCGTAGACCCCAAACGCGTCGGCGCTGGCGATGGCAGCAGCGCCCAGGACCTCCAGGCTCAGCCCCGCCTCGTTCCAGGTCTCGACCGCCGCGGTGTCAAAGGTCTTTGCGTCCGGCCCCGCGCCACCTGCGGCGAAGTTGTCAAAGCGCGCGGCGTCAAATTCGATCTGGAGCGCCTCTTGATGGCCAAGGGCGTTGCGCAGGGTCTGCTCGTGGGCGCCAATGGACTCATCCCGGAGGGTCTTGGCCCAGGCCATCATGGCGGCGGTCGAGGCGCTGGCGGCGGCGTTGATGCTCTCGTTGTCCACGCCCGTGGTGTCGATGTCGGACGCCAGCGCTGGGCTGATCAGGTGTTTGAGGCCGGTGGTGGTGCAGGTGGCTTGATCCCACTTCCCGGCGCTCAGCGCGGCGATGTAGATGTCGGCCTCAACGCTGGTTTCAATGGTGATGGGCTCCAGTTGGCGCTCTTGCTCCGACTGCATCAACCCCACCACGAGCACCGAGCCGACGGTCTGGCCGCTCCTTGTGGCCTCGACCATGAAGTCCCGTGCGCCGTCCGTGGGCAGGTTGATGGTCATGGTGTAGAGGCCGCTGTCGTCGGTCTGGGTGCCCGCCGCAGTCAGCGGCAGCAGCGCGCCGTCGGCTTGGACCTGGTAAGCCTGAACGTCGACGCCGCCCTGATCTCCGCCCGCGCCAGCGCGCTGTGACATGGTCAGGTAGCCCGTGATTGTGGCCTGGTCGGCAGTGTTGTTGGGTGCGGCCTGATCGGAGTCTGTGCCGGAGCCTCCGCACGCTGCGGCACCAAGCGCGGCGGTGCTTGCGACCAGGAGACCAAGGAGAGGGCGGAGCGTGGAGGTGGCGTTCATGGAGCCTCCTGCGGACGTGACAGAGCGGGTCAACCCGATGGTTTGGGGATGGCACGGCGAATGTTGCGCTGGCTTCCCCTGGCCAAAATCCTGGTGTGGCGCTCTGGTGTGGGCTCAGACACGCTTTGGGCGGTGTCTGAAATCCCCCTGTGCTCGAAATCTCAAGGCGTGCTATGGGCTCGCCCTGTGCCGTGTGCGCGGCCTGTCTTGTTCCGAGCGCGGTCCAGGCTCGGATGGGTTCATGGTGAGCTTGTGGTGGGTCCATGGCCACAAAGCCCAGGGGGAGGTGTCCCGGTCCTGGCACTTGCCCCTGCTTGCTGGCACGTCAGCGCCGCGGCTGCCAATTTGATGTCAGACAGCGTTTGGCGTGTGCAGCACAACCCACTCATAAAAGGGGCCACCGCGTTTCGGTATTCGCAGAAACATTTGCGTCAGGTGTGGTGAAACACCCCGGTCGATTTTCTCACACGGGTTCTACGGTGGACGGGGGGCGTTCTGGTGGTTTTTCGGGCAGGGGGCAGGGCGGCGTCAGCTCGCCTGGCCCCCTGTCTGCGTTTGGAGGGGCAGGGCGGCGCCAGCTCGCCCGGTCCCCTGCCTGTGTTTGAAGGGACAAGGCGGTTTGGGCGGCATATTCTGAGGGTTTTTTGCAGGAATCCGGTCGAATGTGAGCCTTTCTTGAAAAAATATGGGCCATGGCGGTATCCATGAGCGCTCTTGCGAGGTCCCTGCCGTGCTGAAGAGGCTCAGACGGCGTCCGAGAAGCTCTTGTTTAGCAATGGGGTAGTGCGATGATCGTATTTGACCGGAAAATCTCCTGGTTGCGGATCTTTTTTTATCTCAAGGGGGGCGTGCTTCCACGGATTTGGAAGCGCGTCTTTGCGGCGACCATCTTTGCCGAGATTGTGACCCAACTCTTTGAGCGCTCGTATCTGGACGCGAGCTTTACCTTCACCACGCTGCCGTTTTCGCTCATCGGCGTGGCGCTGGGCATCTTCCTGGGTTTCCGCAACAACTCCAGCTACGACCGCTTCTGGGAGGGCCGCAAGCTGTGGGGCCGGATGATCAACATCACCCGGACGCTGACGCGCCAGATGTTTACGCTCATCGATCCCGCCCAGGCGATGGGCGATGGGCCCGAGGCCAACAAGGCGCGCACGGAGATGCGCAAAGAGATGGTCTTTCGGCTGATTGCCTACCTGCACGCGTTCCGTCATCACCTGCGCGATGAGCGCGACTTCTCTGAAAGCTCGCCGCTCTTGCCGGGGACCGAAGGAGAGGTGCTGAGCTCAGACCCCAACGCGCCGATTTGGGTCTTGCACCGGATGGGCGAGCGTTTTGCAGAGTTCTGGCGCAAAGGCTGGATTGATCCTCTGCACTTGCCGGTGCTTGAACAGTCGCTGACGACGATGACGGACATTCAGGGCGGCTGTGAACGCATCAAGAAGACCCCCATCCCCTTTGCCTACACCGTGTTGATGCACCGCATTGTGGGCATCTACTGCTTCACGCTGCCCTTTGGCATCCACGAGAAGGTCGGGCACCTGACGCCGCTGGTGGTCTTGATGATTTCGTACAGCTTCTTTGGCCTTGACGCCATCGGCGACGAGATCGAGGAGCCCTTTGGCAAAGACCCCAATGACCTGCCTTTGACGACCTTCTGCAACATGCTCGAGCGCGAGTGCCGCACCCGCATCGAAGACGACAACCTGCCCGAGCCGCTGGGTCCCGTAAATGACGTTCTATCTTGAGTTTGGGGCGGCCCCGGCGGCGCCAGGAACCACGTGACTCACTCGCAATAGCGCTGCTATGGCTTCGTTCGACCCGAGGCCCCTGCCATCCACCGTTGCTCGCCCCAAACCCGTGGCTTATCTGAGTTTTTCTTTTGGATCGACGTGAGGGCGGTGGAGGCTTGGTGGCCTGTGACTCATCGCTGGATGCTTCGGCTCCTGCCATCCACCATTGCTCGCCTAAAACCCGTGGCTTCGGCTCATTGACGGGTCCAGCGCAGTTCGGTCACTGAGCCGTCTTCTTCGACGGCTTCGCCGTTCATGCGCTGTCCATCTGCGCTCAGGCGCATGGTGTACTCGTAGGAGATGTCGGTGGAGACGACCAGGAGCCGGAAGCGCAGGGCGCCGTTGACGATGCGCTCGTTGGAGAAGCGGTAGGACTCGTCGGTGTTGCAGTCGCCGCCGCTGAGCTTGAGCCGCCCGCCTCGGTTGGTGATGCGCGCGATGTCCTGACAACCCATGCGCCCGGGCCATTGCTCGGCCCAGGAGCCTTGCATGCGTGCGGCCAGCGAGCCGTTGTCTGCGCTGATCTGACCTGTGACCATGCCCGGTTGACCGCCCATGGACTGTGGGAGGTTGCTCGAAGGCACGAGCACCCGTTTGCCTTCGGGCATGGGGGGGAGCTGGTTGATGTGGATCGTGCAGCCGACCAGGGTAAACAAGAGGGCCAGCAAGGTCAGTCGTGTCAGCAGCTTGTGCACTTTGAAAGTCCCTTGGGGTTTGGTCATGGGTGCCGGTGGGTGGTCCCTGGTTTTGTGTCTGAAGCGATGTTGAGACAAGAGGGCCAGGGGTATTGTCGCCGAGAGCCGTTGCGGATTTGCCCACCTGTGGCGGTGAGCGTGGTGTCAACAGAGTCTACAAAGGTTTGTACCGCTTTGGACCCAAAGTCACAACTGCGGGGTTTGCCCAGGGCGCAGCAGTGAGGCCCCCTGGTGGTTGGCGCCCAGCGCTTTGCCGATCCCCACAGCCATGGCCAGGCGCTGGTCTTGTCCCAGCGGGCAGGGCAGCGACACCAGAGTCCGCCCTGCGACGATCATCAAGGGCAGCTCATTGCTGGGCAGAGTGTTGAGGTCGCTAAGCTCCTCCCAGCGCCACAACTTGTCCTGAATGATGATCCCCTCGGAGCGAATCGCGACGCAGTAGATGTTCGGGTGCTTCTTTTGCAGGTGCATGGACCACATCTGCAGCACCAACGCGGGCCACAAAGCCAAACGCACGGCGGCGGCGATGAGTTCAACCATGCCGGGTTGGAACGAGGCGGCGGCCAGGACGTAAAAAGACTCGATGCTGAAGGCGATCACGACCAGGAAGACCCACCACACGCCCCCAAGGAGGGGTTCTTCGGGGGTGACCATCCACCAACTGTCCTCGTTTTCGTCTTTGACACGGGTCCAGCCCCCTTCCCCTGCGTAATTGGTGTCATCGCGGTGGCCTTCTGGGGGCTCAAAGAGGCGGTGATCGTTGATGATCCGCTGTGAGAGGTTCCCGTGGGCCCTTGTGTTGGGCGCTGGGAACTGCCTGTGGGGCATGCGCAGGGGAAGATTGAGCCGCAGCGCGGCAAACCAGGCGTCGGCCGCCAGCGAAATGCGGTCCTTCTGGTTCAAGCTCGCTTCATATTTTTGGGTCAAGGTGCCGTCGCGAAGGACAATCTCGGCCTTGAGGCGCGTTCTGGAGGCTTTGGGGGTCTCTTCTTCCTCCTCTTCGCCCTTTTGGGACGCCAGATCGTTCAGATCAGCGTCGGAGACTGACCTCACACCCGCGCTGACGTCTTCATCGTCGGATTCGACCGTGTTGTTGGATTGCTGGGCCTCTTGTTTGAGCTCTTCTTGGGTCTCTTCGTCGAGGAAAGGCCGCAGCGCGACGCGCTCAATGCGCTCCAGTGGCACCTGAACCCACATCTGACCGTCAAGCAGGATCTCTTTGGCGTCGATCAAGAGGTCTTCGGGGCTTCCTTCGCGGTCTTCGCGGCTGGATCCGTCCCACTGGTCGCGTTTGATCAGCACGCCCTGGCCCGGTTGGACCCTCAATCCCTTGATGAAGGCCACGTCATCCATGCGCTCAAGGTCGATTTTGGTGCCTTCAAAGGGCAGTTTTCGATCATAAGACCGAAAACCGGCCACGAGGATGGCCAATGGCATCAGCGCGGCCCCCACCAGGAGCATCGGCGTGGATGTGTGGTAGCCCCCGGCCCACAAGATGGCCACCGAGGCGACAAAGTAGGGCACGGCGGTGGTGGGAAAGGGCTGTTCCCAGATTTCGAGCAGCCCCGAGCGCTCGCTGAGCGTCAGTCTGGGGCGGTAGGGCTTGCGCAGCGCCTCAATGGTGAGCTTATCGACGATGGCCTGGGTGGGTTTTTCCTTGCCCATGATCCACGCAAGCCCCACGACCATCGCCAAACCCACGTAGAGAAGCAGTCCGTAGCCCGCTTCACCCAACAAGTGCATGCCTGCCCACGACTTTGGACCACTTGCCCAGTCCCATTCGAGGGGTTGGGCGATGGCGGCGAGTCCCGCAAGACCCAACATGCCCCAGGACACGGCCCATGCAACGTTGTGGCTCGCCCTGATCAGGTTCCAGACCCACTTTGGAGCTGCCCTTTCGGGCCACCTGGGGATGTGGGGCAGCGCAAACGCCACCGTGATCAGGCCGGTCAGCCTCAACATCTGACCCGAGTCCAGGTTTTCGAGCCTGAGGATGCCTGCCAAAGCCCCAAAACCCTGATCCACAGCGGGGTAGAGCGCCCATCCAAGGAAAGACAGGGACGATGCGGTCGCCAGCACGCGAAACAAGGCACTGATGCCGATCGAAGCGCGCCAATCCCGCAGCAAGTGCAGCCCCCACAAGGCGTGCAACACCACAACGGCCCCGGCCATCCCCATCTGCGCGTGAGACAACCCCGGCTCGGCGGCCTGGGCGGCGTAGAGCCCCATCGCCAACACCGCCGTCATCCACCCCCAGGTGGTGGCGCTAAGGCGGTCGCTGCGCTTGAGCGGCGTCCAGCGCAGCATGTCGATGTAGAACATCGGGATCAGCAGGAAGACTCCCACCAAACACCCGATCCCTTCTGCAAAACCCATGGTCTATGCTCCTGCCCGTTTTGTGCGGGCCTCGTTGCTTGAGTCAGTCAGTATGTAATGCTCGACGCGGTCGATGCAAAGAGTCCCGTCGCGCAGGTCCAGGGTTGCGGTGGCATGCTTCATGGTTAAAACCTCGCCTCCGTTGTTTGTGTTGTCTGACCTGCGGCATACTTCGGCGACCCGTTGCCCATCCGCATGCCCCTGGACGCTGAGAACCCATGGAATTTCCTGTTCAACTCTATCTGCGTGAGCTGCACAACGGCTTCTTTCTGGTGCAGGTCATCGGCGAGAACAAGCTGTGTCTCTACACGGAAGACCTAGACCTGGCCCGCGAGGAGTTGGAGTTGGTCCTGGGCGACCGGGTCGAGCGGATGAACCCCGGTCGGCTTGGCGAATACCTCAGCACGCGCGATTACACCGTGGAGGAGCTTGAGCTTGATGAAGCGCTCCTTGTGGAGGACGCCACCGGTCCGGCCCATCGGCCCACCAAGGTCTCCATGCTCATCAGCCGCGATAAGCGCTTTGTCCGGATCTGGTTCCCCCGCTGGAACGCGCGCCTGTGGGTGCCCGTCAAAGAAGACATCCACGAGCACGCCACCGCCTTTCTGGAAGGTTATCTGAAAAAGATGACCGACGACGATCGGCTCAAAAAGCGCTACGAACGCCGAGAGTGGCTGGAGACCCTGGAGATCAGCGCCGAGCCCGCCTCGCTGGAGTCGTTTACGGGCAAGAACCTGGGCAAGAGCATGCTCCCCGAGCCTGTCCCCAAGACCCCCAAAGAGGACGAAGACGACGAGGACGATGAGGATGATGAGGATCAGGAGTCCTCGGAGCAGAGCGAGTCGTCTGCGGACCGAAAGAAGAAAAAGAAGCAGAAAAAGAAGAAGCGCCCACCCACACCCACCCTCAAGCGCATCGGCTTGTCGCTGACTCGCCTTGCCAAGGACCAGGAGCTGGAGCGCGCCTGGTGCAGGGACAAAGAGGTCGAAGAGTTGCTCTCGCAGGTGCGCTCCTCGGCCAAGGGGTTGGCGCTGGTGGTGGTGGGACAGTCCGGGGTGGGCAAGACGACGGTGCTCTCTGAGCTGGTCTACCGCCTGCGGGACAAGAAACTGCCCGCCAAGCTGCGCACGCGCCCTGTCTGGTTTGTCGATGCCAGCCGCTTGATCGCCGGGGACGGCTGGTTTGGCGATTGGCAGCGCCAGTGTCTGGAGGTGGTGCAGGAGTCCATCGACGCCGAGGTGATCCTCTACATCGGGTCGCTCTTGCCGCTTTTGGATGCAGGCAAGTCCATCAACTCTCAGCAAAACGTGGCGCTCTTGCTCAAGCCCTTCCTGGGGGGCAAGCGCCTGACGGTGCTGGGAGAGAGCACCCCCGAGCGCTGGGCTCAGTTGGAGCTGCGCGACGCTGGTTTTGCGCGGCTCTTTACGCCGTATCATCTGGATGAGCCCACGCCGGAGGGCACGCGCCAGATTCTGGCTCAGGTGGCTCGCCAGGGCCGCAAGGATTACGGCGTTGAGGTGGATCAAAGCGGTCTGCGCGCTGTGGAGGAGCTGTGTCGGCGCTTTCAGGCCGACGGGAGCTATCTGGGGCGCAGCGTCCACTTTCTGCGCCGCGTGATGGACGACGCGCTGGCCAACGGCCAGGAGCAGGTTGGGCGCCCCGAAGTCATCGCGCGGTTCTGCGGTGAGACCGGGCTGCCCGAGTTTCTGGTGCGCGATGACATGCCTTTGGACCCTGAATCAGTGCGGCTGGCCTTTGGGCGGCGCTTGATCGGTCAGGATGAGGCTGTGCGCCGCATGACGGACCTGGTGTCGGTCATCAAAGCGGGCCTGAGCGATCTTAGAAAGCCGCTGGGCTCGTTTCTCTTCATTGGCCCGACCGGGGTGGGCAAGACCGAGATCGCCAAGGCGCTGGCCGAGTTCCTCTTTGGCCGTGAAGACCGGCTGATCCGCTTTGACATGAGCGAGTTTGTTGGCGCCAGCAGCGTGCATCGCTTTCTGGGCGCGGATGGGCAGGACGGCAAGCTGGTCTCCGAGATCCGCCGCGCGCCCTTTAGCGTGGTGTTGCTCGACGAGATCGAAAAGGCTCACCCCGCTGTCTTTGATGTGCTCTTGCAGGTGTTGGGTGAGGCGAGGTTGACGGATTACGCCGGGCGAGTGGCGGATTTTCGAAATGCGGTCATTTTGATGACCTCCAACCTGGGGGTGAGCACTTTTAAGGCGTCGATGGGCATTGGCGGGGGGCACAAGACCAGCTATCGCGAGCACTTTTTGGCCGAAGCGGAGCGTTTTTTCCGTCCCGAGTTCTTCAACCGCCTGGATTATATCGTGCCTTTTGAGCCGCTGGAGTCCGAGGCGATCACTCGGATTACGCAGCGAGAGGTGTCCAGGTTTTTGGGGCGCGAGGGGCTGCGCCAGCGAGAGCTGGATGTGAAGATGGAGCCCGAGGTCCTGGACTGGCTGGCCGAGCACGGCGTGGAGCCGCGTTATGGGGCGCGGCCGCTGAAGCGGCTCATTGAGCGCTCGTTGACGGCCCCGCTGGCGCGGCACTTGTCCGAGGTCAACGCCAACTCGACGCGCAGCGTTCAGGTGATGGTCGAAGGCCAAACGGAGCCTTCGTTTGAGACTTCGGAAGGGGGCAGCAGCTCAGAAGGGGGCTCGCGTCGGGAGACGCTGCTGAAGTTCCTGCGTCATCTGGGGTTGGTGCGCACCCAGGTGGATCGTTGGCGGTCCTCATCGCCCTACCGCGAGTTGGTCAACAACATCCGCTTGCTTGAGCGCTTGAGCCAGGACCGAAACTTCTGGCGCGACCGGGCCCGGGCAGAGGCGCGGCTGCGCGATCATGAAGCCGAGCGCAACCTGCGCGATGACTTTGAAGCGTTGGCGGGCCGGTTGGGGTCGGTCGAGGAGTTGTCCTACGAACTCTTCTTTGATCGCAACGTGGAGCCGTTGGAAGAAGTCCGTCGCGAGTTGCAAGAGTCGGTCGCGAGTTTGGGTGCGATTGAGCGGCGACTCTTTGCGCGGCGCTTTCTGGTGCCCGACAAAGCGCGGCTTTACTTCCAACCAGGGCAGAACGCGCTGGGAACCTTCAGGGATTTGGCCCACGCGTACGGCCGTCTGGGGCTCAAACACGGTTGGAAGGTGGAGGCCAGCGTGGTGCGTCCTCCCAAAGGCGAGGCCCAGGCCATCTTGAGCGCGGATTTGGCCGATGAAGCCGCCGGGAAGTCCAAGCGGAAGCGAAAAACTCGCCGTGACGCGGAGTTGAGGTGGTCCTGGCACCACCTCTTCAGCCTGGATTTGTCCGGTGAGGACGCCCAGGACAAGTTCAACCGCAGTTTCCCGGCGTTTTTTAGCGATGACATGCGTTGGGCGCGGGTGCTGCGCTTTGAGGGGCCGATGGTGGCCTGCTGGTTGTGGTCTGAGACGGGGGTTCATCAGCGGATTGAGTCGGGCGAGTCGTCCGAAGTCCGCGTGCGCTTCCAGGCTGAGCTTCCCATGCACGGTTTGGACGCCCCATCGAAGCTCGCCGAGGCCTGGCCGACCAACCGTCGCCGCCAGGAAAACCTGGTGCAGCGTCAATTGCACGACATGCGCCTGGGCATCCACAAGGCCACGGGGCGATTGGACCGCCGTTTTGAGGTCTTGATGCGCGCAGCGCTCTACGACGCGGTCTTTGGTCGGGGCTCCCACGTCCTTTTTGAGCAACGCTGAGGCGCTTTGCGCCCAGAACGCACGGTTTGATGATCGACCAGGGGTCGATTCTGGAGAGACGTCATGCAATTGTCGGTTGCGGTGATGGTGTCGGTGGACAAGCGGGAGCTTTACGAGCTTTTTCTGCCTGGCATATCCACAAAAACCTTTCGCGGGGTGAGCCTGGCGGAGCTTCTGGACGATGTGGCGCTCCATTTGATGGAGGTCATCCCCGGTCAGCACGCTTCATCGATGGTCAAGATGCAGTTTTGCCCCCACGTGGAGTTGCGGCGCGTCAAAGTGTCGCCCGAGTTTCCGCTCGAAGGGACCAAAAAGACCGTGGGGTGGTCCGGTCGCGTGACCGTGGTGGTGACGCGGTGGCCCGAGGATAAGTTTTGCGTGGTTCACGTCCCGCGTTTGGGGCTGGAGAGCTTTGCGGTGGAGAGCACGGCGTACCTCGAAGAGGGTTTGACGCGCTTTTTGCAGGACTGGAGCAAGCGCAACGGCGGCGTGACCAACTTTGACGCCATCACGAGCCGCTCTTACGAGTATCTGGAGATCCTGGAAGTCGACACCGAGCTGCCGACCATCCTCCCGAGCCGTCCGCCGAAGGTCCGAAAGAAGAAAAAGCGCGCCAAGAAGAAGGCGTCCCGCAAGAAGAACCGCGATCAATCCTTCATGCAGCGCCACAAGCGGCGCCTTGTCCCGCCGGTGACACTGCGCGAGGTCGGGATCAACCTCAACCACCGGGCCACAGACGGTCGTCTGGGGCGTACATTTGGCCGCGAGGCGTTGGTCGAGCAGGTTTCGACACAGCTTGAGCGCGACGGGGCGGCGATTTTGCTGGTGGGACCGGCCGGCGTGGGCAAAACGGCGGTCTTGCACGAGGTCGTGCGGCGGATGGCGGCCCAACAGCGCCCCATTCAAGAGCGCTGTGACGTCTGGTCGGTCGATGGCAACCGGATCATCGCCGGGATGAGCGTCGTGGGGGCCTGGGAGAAGCGCTGCGAGCAGATGGTGGCCGAGTTGAGCGCTCGGTTGGACATCCTCTACGTGGATGATCTGCCTGCGCTGGTTTACACGGGCCGCTCGGCGCAGTCTGACACCAACGTGGCCGAGTTTCTGGAGCCACACCTGGCGCGCGGTGATCTGAGGATCATCGGAGAGTGCACCCCGGAGCGCCTGGAGGCGGTTCGGGAAGAGGCACCCGGCTTCTTTGCCCGCTTTCACATCATTCAGGTCCCCGAGTTGGACGAGCGCCAGACGTTGATGGTGCTGTTGGGGGCGCTGCGCCGCTACGAAGCCCAGGAGTCCATCTGCATTGATCCAGAGGTGCTGGAGGGGATCCTGTCGTTGACGCGCCGTTTTATGGCGCGGCGCTGTCACCCCGGCAAGGCGGTCGAGCTGCTCAGCCAGGTTGTGACCGACTACCGAGGGGTCGAGCGCGATCGTTTTGGTCGCCGCCAGGTCGACCGCAAGAAGCTCGTGGAGGTCTTCAGCCAACAGACCGGCTTGCCGCGCTTTGTGCTCTGGGAGCAGCAAAGCATGCGCCACCGGCAGATCCTGGCCCACTTTGAGCGCCGTATCGTGGCCCAGCAGGAGGCCAGTGACGCCGTTTCAGATGTGGTCACTGTCCTGCAGCAAGGGCTCAATGACCCCCACCGGCCGCTGTCGACCATGCTCTTTGTCGGTCCGACCGGTGTGGGCAAGACCGAAACCGCCAAGGCGCTGGCCGAGTTCCTCTTTGGCAACAAAGACCGCCTGATCCGCTTCGACATGAGCGAGTTTCGTGACCCCATCAGCGTTACTCGCCTTTTCGGAGACCGCTTCAACCCTGAGGGAGAGTTGACGCGCCGCGTGGCCCAACAGCCCTTTAGCGTGGTCCTCTTTGATGAGATCGAAAAGGCTCACCCGGCCGTCTTTGATGCCTTCTTGCAGGTGCTGGGCGAAGGGCGCCTGACCAACGCTGCGGGGCGGATGACCGATTTTTGCAATACGGTCATCATCATGACCTCCAACCTGGGTGTGCGCGAGTCGCAGCGCTCGGTGGGCTTTGGGGACGTGTCCCACGCCAGCCGCGATGTGCATTTTCGCAAGGCCGCCGAGGAGTTCTTCCGCCCAGAGTTCTTCAACCGCATTGACCGGATCGTGGCGTTTCGGTCGCTGGGGCGCGACGCGATGCGCCCGTTGGTGGCGCGGATCCTTCAGGAGATTCTGGGGAGGCGCGGGCTTCGCCGCAGCGGTGTCCTGGTCCAGGTGGCCCCGGAGCTTGTGGAGTTGTTGGTGGACCAGGGGTTTGAGCCGCGTTACGGGGCGCGCTCGCTCAAGCGGGCTTTGGAGCAGCGCTTGACGACGCCGCTGGCGCGGCACCTGGTCAGTCAGCCCGTGGACAAGACCACGTTGATCGATCTTCACCGCCAGGGCGAAGAGATCGGGATGGAGTTGTGGGCGCTGGACGATGCGCAGCGCGCGCCGTGGTCTGACGGGGGGACACGCAGGACGTTTCATGGGCTCAAAGACCGCTATGCCCTGATTCGCCAGGGCCTTGATGCGCTCGAAGACAGCGCGCTGGTGGGTCAGATGGCCGATGCGCGTGGTCAACTCATTGAGCAGTTCAATCAAGAGGCGCTCGACGTGCCCCAGTGGGCGCGTCTGGACTCTGTTAGCGAGCTGCTGCGCTCTTTGAAGGCGCTGCGGGAGCAGGCCGATGACTTCCACGACCGGTTTTTGCTGGAGTATGACGTCCGCGACAGCGCCGAGGTGGTGGAGCCGTCTCTGCTCAACAACTACGGCTACAAGACCAACCCGCTTTATATGGCGCCGAGCGTGGAGGTGCTGGCGCTGGACCGCGCCAAAGCCGTGCGCGAGGCCTGGGGAGAGTTGGATGAGTTGGAGATGGGCCTTGTGGGCGTGCGGTACCGCGCAGACGCGACGCGTCGCTCTGAGCGGGTGGTGCTGATGCGGTTGCTGCCGGCCACCGACGATCCTGCAGCGTTTCAGTGGGTCCAGGCACTTGCCGGGCTCTACCGCAGTTGTTGGTCGCAGTGGGCCGATGTCTCGCTCCTGGCGCACGTCAAAGATCGTGGGTGGAAGCGCTGGGACGAGGTCAGCACAGAGCGCCAAGAAGGGATCTACGGTCATTTCAGGCCTGTGGTGACGGCGATGGCGCTGGAGGTGCGCGGTGCGGGGATGTTGGCGCTGATCGAGCAAGAGGTGGGGTACCACCTGGACACCTCGCATGTGGGCCCAGACATGATGTGCAACCTGGTGCGCGTGGATGAAGTTGGCGACGGCCAAACCGACGCGCTCCAGCGTCTGGAGGCGCTCGATGCCCAGATGCAGGCGTGGCGCCGGGCGCGCCTGGCCGGTGAAGATGCGCCGCACCCGTTGGGCCGCTTGCCCGTGCTGAGGCGCTTTAAGGCTGGTGTGGCGGTGGATGTGGAGACTGGCGTGACGCTCGATCTCAGCCAGGGGCACAACGCCGAACTCTTCTCTCAGAGCAGCGCCGATGGGCTCTCGCGCGTGGTGCTGCGGCGTCTGGTGCTCGAAATGCCTGTGGCGGTGTCAAAAGAAGCGGGTGCAGAGGCGCCGCTGGATGGGTGAGGTCAGGGCGGTCAGTCGTCTGCGGTGATGTCGCCAAGCAGAGCTTCGATCTCTTCGCGCGCGATGGGTTTGAGCAGCACGGGAAGCTCAGGGTGTTCATCCAGAAAGATGCGGATGTCTTTGTGAAAGACCCCGCCCGAGCAGAAGATGAACCGAGAGGCCAGATCGGGCCGCTGGGCGACGGTGCGCTGATAGAATTGGCGCCCGTTGATGTGGGGCATCATCAAATCGCAGATGACCACCTGAATGTGCTCGGCCTGCGGGTCCTGGCGCATCCACTGGTCTGCTTCGCGGGCCTCAAAGGCGTGGACCTTGTGGGGATGGAGCAGGCGCGCATAAGCGCGTCGAAGGATGGGCTCGTCGTCCACAAAGAGGATGCGGAGGTTGTCGGGTTCCTGTGGTTTGGGTTCGGCCACCGGGGCGGTGTCAGGGCTCTTGATGGGCAGCGCGATGGTGACCTTCAAGCCGCCCAGCGGTGAGCTGTCCAGTTGAATGGTGCCTTTGTGCTCCAAGACGATCTGGCGGCACAAGGTCAAGCCCATGCCCGTGCCTTTTCCGACCTCCAGAGTGGTGAAGAAGGGCTCAAAGGCGCGCTCCTGGACTTCTTTGCTCATGCCTGGACCCGAGTCTTCGACGATCAGGCGCAGGTGGTGCGAAGTGGTCAGGGCGGTCAGCTTGATGTGCTTGTGAGGGCTGTCTGAGATGGCCTGTGCAGCGTTGAGCAGGAGGTTGGTGATGGCCTGCGCCAAGCGCCCCGGGTGTCCTTGGATGATGAGGCTGCCGGGTCCATCAATGTCCAACTCCAGTTTTCCAGCATCGGTCAGTTGGTGTTGGGTCAGTGTGACGACCCACTGCAGGAGCTGGGCGACCTCGATGTCACCTGGGGGCTGGCTGGGATCGGGTTGCCGGGCAAAGTTTTGCATCTGCCGCACGGTCCGCGCGATGCGCTCAAGGCCTTCGAGGCTCTCTGCCAGACACTGGTGGATGTCCTGGAGCCGCCTGGGGTTTTGAGACAACGGTTGGTTTGGGTCGTGCTCTTTGAGCCACCGTTGGACCAGGCCGATGTTGGTCAGGACAAAGGCGGTGGGGTTGTTGATCTCGTGGGCGACAGAAGAGGCAAGTCTGCCGAGGCTGGTCAAGCGGTTGTTGTGTTCGGCTTGTTGGTCAAAGACTTGAAGGCGCTTTCGTTCAATGGCGTAGGTGATGGCGCGCTCGAGCCTGTAGGGGTCAAGGCGGTCCTTGATGAGGTAGTCCTGGGCGCCTTCTTTGATGATTTGTTGGGCCTGGGTGGCTTCTGAGCCTGTGAGGACCACAAAAGGCGTGTCTCGCGCGGCTTTGAGCAGCTCAAGGCCGTCACCGTCAGGCAGCGACAGATCGGACAAGATGCAGTCAAAGCTCTGGTTCAAGAGCGCGTGCTGTGCATCCTCGACGCAGTCGGCTTCTGTGACCGCGGCGTCCAGCGCGCTCTTCTCCAGGGCGCGTTGGACAACCTCTCGATCAATGTCGTCGTCTTCAATCAGAAGAAGCTTCAGTTTCATGGGAATTCCACAACGCGCCAGAAGCTCTCAAGGAGCTTGGCGACTTCCACAAAGCCAGCGCCAGCGTTGTGATTCTTGACGATGTATCCAGAGACGTGCGCCTCGTAAGCGGCCAGTCGATCCCGTTGGTCGTCTGAGGTGGTCAAGACAAAGACGACGGTGTGGCTCAGCTTGGGGTCGTTGCGCAGTTCTTTGAGGAACTCAAAGCCGTTCATCCTGGGCATGTTCAGGTCAAGCAAGACAATGACCGGATGGGCCAGCTTGGGGCTATGGTCGCCCTCGCCGCGCAACATCTCAAGTGCTTCTTCGCCATCGCAGGCGCGGTGCAGCGGGTTGCCGATGCGTTGAGCGACCAGCGCCCTTTCGAGGGCTTCGGCGTCAATGTCATCGTCTTCGACCAGAAGCAGTGAGACGGTTTTCATTGATGTTCTCCTTGTGCAGGAAGAGAGATGCTGAATCGGGTACCGCGTTGTGCAGACAGGGGGCTGTGAACGGAGATCTGCCCACCGGCGCGCATCAACGAGTGTTGAACGAGCGCCAGACCCATGCCTGTGCTGGTTTTGTCCCGACTGAGTGTCTGGAAGAGTTGGAAGATGCGCGCGTGGTGCCGCTGGGGGATGCCCGGACCGTCGTCTGAGATGTCGATGCGGAGCATGTTGTCTTCAAAGCACACACGGATGTTGACATGGGCCTTGTCGCGGTCGTGGTGGACCACGGCGTTGGTGATGATGTTTCTCAAGACGTGGCGCAGGACCGTCGCCGAGAGGTGAAGCGTCTTTGGCAAGGGCTCGGGATACTCGACGGTGACTTCAAAGGGGCGCATTTGCGCCAGATCGGCCTGCAGTCTGAGCAGCTTGGTGTCCATGAGCCCAACACAGTCCACTTCTTCGGCCTGATGGCCGTTGAGATCGGCCCGGGCAAACTGCAGCAATGAACGCAGCAGAGTGTCCATGTATTTGGCGCGTTCTTGGATTTGGGTCAGGCGCGGCGCGATTTCATCCAGGAGCGCGGGGGACGTGTCCTCCTGGATGAAGTTGATCACGTTCTGAATGCCGCGCAGGGGCGTGTGCAGGTCGTGGCTGGCGATGTGGGCAAACTGATCGAGCGCTTCGAGGCTCAGCTCCAGGCGTTTGTTGGCTTCCTCAAGCTCCTGGCGAGCTTCGACCTGCGCGGTGACGTCGCGGATGATGCCAAAAAAGCCAATGGGTTTGCCCGTGCGCTCGTCGTTGAAGACCCCGCCGACGGTCTCCCCAAGGAAGATGGTGCCGTCGCGGCGCTTGTAGGGGACCTGGTAGCTGTCATTGGACAGGGGCACTGTGGTGTTGAAGTGCGTGCGTCCTCGGTGCTCAAAGTCGTCCTGGTCGGCGTAGAGGACGCTCGTGGGTTTGCCCTTGAGGTCTGCGGTGGCCCAACCGAAGAGGTTTTCGGCGGCCGTGTTCAACTCTATGATGTGGCGCTGGTCGTCGGCCATCACGACGGCGTCTTTGGTGCTCTCAAAGAGGCGCTCGCGTTGGGCGCGCTCGCGTCCGGCTTGTTCTTCTGCCCTGTGCAACGCCGTTGTGTCCTGCATGATGGCCAGGGAGCGGATGATGTGTCCCTTTTGATCCCTTTGGACGGTGGCGGAGAGCTGGACCTGGCGGATTGAACCATCCTGGCAGAGCCACTCGTAGGCGATGTCCTCGCACGCCCCGGTGCGAAAGAACTCCGGTAAGATCTCTTCGATGGCCTTGCGGCGGCTGTCCTCGGTCAAAAACTCAGTGGAGCGTCTGCCAATGACCTCATCGCGTTTGTAGCCAAAGTGCTCCAGCCAGCGGTCACTGACGAGTTCGATGCAGCCATTGTGATCGATCGAGTGGAGCAGCGCGGGGGTTTGCTCATAGAGCCGCTGAAGTTCTTGTCTGGCGTGTTGAAGCTCGGTGACGTTGGTGTGCGCTCCGATCATGCGGATCGGTTTGCCTTGAGGATCGCGGATGGCCATGCCACGGCAGCGGATCCAGACCGTGGAGTTGTCCCGGTGTCGGTACCGCAGGACATTGTCAAAGGGGACGTTGGGATCGGCCGCGTGGGCGTTGAAGTTGGCCAACACGTGGGGCAGATCATCCGGGTGGGCGTTTTTTTGCCACCAGTCCGGACTGTGCGCCATCTCGTGCGCTTCGTAGCCAAAGACCGCCTTGAACTTGGGGCTGAGCCACTCGTGCTCTGGGTTCTCAAGATCCCAGAACCACAACCCATCCAACATCCCCTCTTCAATGAAGCGGAAGACCTCAGGGTCATTCTGGATGAGCGCATCCAACTCTTTTTTTAGATAATGCGCTTCTGTCACAATCAGTGCGTGTGTTCAAAACCCGTCATGGATGGGTTTTATTGATGGGCTTTTAAAAAAGAGAAACATAGTGTGAGGGTAGAGCAGAGCCTGAGTTCGCGCAAGAGTTTGCATCCCCCACTCTAGCATGAGCACAATGGCCTTGGGGATGAATGTGGTTGTGAGGTCTCTATGAATACACCCCATCTGCCTGTGGGGGCGACGGTCGGGGATTTCTACCAGGTGGTGGAGCCGCTGATGCACTTGAACGACCCCCAGGGGTTGTCTCAAGTCTATCGTGGCCGCCACATCTTTATGGGCCGTGATGTCTACATGCGGCTGTGCGTGGGCTCCGACCAGGACATGCGCACGCGCTTTGTGCACGAGGCGCGCTCGCTGTCCAAGCTGCAACACCAGGATCTGCTGGCCATTGAGGACTTTGGGCTGACCGGCGTCGACGGCGTGCCGTTCATCATCCAGGCCTACAGCCCCGGACAAACCCTGCGGCAGGTCCTTGATGGGCAGGGGCGCGTGGCGCCCGAGCGCGCGTTGATGCTGATGAACCGCCTGCTCGACGTCATGGCCACCGTGCACAAGGCCGGGCTGACCAATCGGGTGGTTGAGCCCGACAATCTGATCTTGACCACGGACGACGATGGGCAGGAGCGGCTTCAACTCTTTAGCTTCAGCGCGCTCTTTGTCGACGGCGACGCAATCACGCGCATGACCCGCACCGGCCAGTTCATGGGCTCGGCGCGCTATCTGGCGCCCGAGTACATTGAGCACGGCGAGATCAGCCCGCGCTTGGATGTCTACCAGGCGGCGCTGGTGCTGGTGGAGATGATCTCAGGGCGCCCCGCGATCCCAGGCAAGGATCCGGTCAGTTGCGTGTTGGCGCACACCCGCGGTCAGATGGACATCCCCTCGGCGATCCGCAAAAGCCGCCTGTGGCCCATGCTCAGCAAAGCGCTCGCCCTCGATTGGACCCAGCGCTACGAAGACGCGCAGGCTTTTCGCGCCGAGCTGACTCGCCTTGTCATGCGCCAACGCCCTTCCAAGGCTTCCACGTCACAACGGCGAGCCAAAGCGTCTCGACATGTGCTCGATGGGCGCTTTGAGGTCTTGGAGAAGCTGGCCGAAGGGGGTTTTGGTGAGGTCCACCGTGGTCGGCACGTGCGCACACACATGCCCGTGGCCATCAAGATCATGACGCGACGCCCCGACGAAGTCTCCAACCGAGACTTTCGAGCGCGGTTTCTGCGTGAGGCCCAGGCCGCCTCGCGGATTCATCACCCCTCTGTGGTGCGGATTCACCACTACGGCGTGCTTGAAGATCGGCCCTACATTGTCATGGAGTTGCTCCAGGGCCACGATTTGGAGATCGAACTGAACCGCAACGGCGCGCTGGCGCCCGAGCGCCTCTTGCCGATCTTCTGCGAGAGCCTTGAAGCGCTCGGCGACGCACACCGCCATCAGATCGTTCACAAAGACCTCAAGCCCGCCAACCTCTTCTTGACCCACCCCGGTCAACCCTGGGAGACGCTCAAGCTCCTTGATTTTGGCATCGCCCGCATGGGTCAGGGCGAAGAAGCCAGCCTGACCATGAACGGTCGAATGCTCTTCACCGCCAACTACGTCGCCCCGGAGTACATCGAGGCCCAGCGCGCCGTGCCCCAGACCGATGTCTATCAAATGGGCCTCATCCTGGTGGAGCTGCTCACCGGTGAGTTGGTGGTTGAGGGCGAGCAGCTTGAGTGTGTGATGGCCCACATGCACGGGAAGTTCAACATCCCCGAGGTGATCTGGCAGGGGCCGCTGGGCGATGTCTTGCGCCGTGCCCTGGCGCGCGAGCCCGAGGACCGCTTTGCCGATGGGTCGGCCTTTGCCCAGGCGCTGCGCGAGGTTGACCCCCGAAGGATCTCGCTGGTTCAGGGGGCCACGCGGGCCGAAATCTCCCAGCAGGACACCGTCGCGGCCGATGGTTCGCTGCGTCAGGCGCTCGACAGCTACCGGCGCCTTGAATATCTCCACCAGCACCAGCCCGAAGCCGTGCCTGAGATTCAGGGGCTGCTGGGGTCGTGCCTCGAACACAGCGGTTGGGACGCTGACCAGTTGCGCTTCTTTGAGCGCATCGTCCAACGCTTGCTGAGCATCACCGCTGGGCGGCCCCATCTGGGCGATCAAAACCACAACCGACGCCTCCAGGCGCTTGTCTGGAACCAACAACGGCGCTGAACCCATCTCTCGATGCGCCTTGTCCCCCACCCATTGCCTGTTCGACCTCAAAATGTCTGTGTGAGTCCTGTATTCTCAATGTATACGGAATTTGAGAGGTGCTGGGGTGCGCGAGTTCTTTGTTGTGTTAGATTTACCGGCGTGTGGGAGAGAAAAAGAACCGTGACAAAGGCCTTTAACCAAGGTCTGTGAGGTTGGCAAGATGGTTTTGGGACGCTTGGTTTTGGTGAGTGTGTGTATTCTGTCGTGGGGAATGTCTGGATGCAACGACGACACCCTCTACACAGGCTCAAATGCTCAAGTCGAAGATGACAACAATGACATCGGTGATGATCAGGACGATGACATCGATGATCAGAACAATGATGACGACGGTTGCAGCGAGCCCAGCGATTTTAGTTGCGTGACCTGTGACATTGAAAGGCGGATCGGCGACCCCGTTTGTGAAGGCGGTCAGTGGGTTTGCCCCGAGGGCTACGTTCCACCCTTTGATTGTGAGTTCATTGAGGATCCGCCGCCCTGTGATGGCTCTGCGTTTGATGTGGGCTGCGTGGATTTTTGCGGCAGCGACGTCATTGAGCCCAGCGTCTGTGAGGATGGCCAGTGGGTCTGTCCCGGTGGGATGATCGAGGAGCCTGCCTGTGGTCCCAACACCTGCACCGGGCTGCCCGAGGTGTGCTGTCTTGAGCCTGGGGGCTCGGCCATCACGCCCGACTGCGTTGAGGGCCGTTGGGAGTGCGATTGGGCTCAGTGTGCGTCCGGAGACATGGACGGCCACTGGCAGGAGACGGGCCGCGTTGACTGTGAAACGGGCGAAACCTTTGTCTCTGAGGATCCCGCCGCAGAGTTTATTCTCTTTGGAGGAGGCGGGTTTGAGATGACCTTCGCCAGCGGCCTTTTTGAGACCTTCAAGCACTACTGGGGCTCTTACGTCTACATCCGAGGCAACAGCGAAGGAACCCGAGGCGATCTGCGCGTCAGCGTTGAAGGCGGCAACTTCATCCCTGAGTCTCCCGAGTTCTTTGGGACTGTGACGTGGCTCGAAGCGCCCGCTGGTCTCTCCCGCATCCTCATCGAAGACCTGACCCTGGAGCAGCCCTATCCCATCGATGAGCCTCGCGCTTGTGGCTACTACATGGAGCGCCGCTGAGACGCGCCGCCTTGCCTCACCCCGGAACGTTGCGCAGGAAGTCGGCCACGTGGGCAAAGCGCCCGTCGAGAAAGTCTCTGACCGGGCCGCTGACCTTCTGATGGTCCATGGCCCGGGTCATGCTGCGCAGCCAGGCGTCGCGCATCTCTTCGCCGATCGCCACGTGGTGATGGCGCATCCGCAGCCTGGGATGGCCCTGGGTCTCAAGGTAGTCGCGTGGGCCGCCCAGCCAGAAGACCAGAAAGAGCCCAAAGCGCTCGCGGACCCCTGGATCAACCTTGCCCTCGGGCGTGGTCTGGTGCACCGCCGTCAACGCGGGCTCATGCGCCTCCATCTCATCATAAAATCGCTGCGCCAGCGCCAATACGGCCGCTCGCCCTCCCAACAATTCATACGGGGTCTTTTCCAGGTCCACGTTCATCGTCTCATCCTCGGTTGACTGCGCGCTGCGCTCACGTCGATGGCTTTAACACGGCCACGGGCCTTGTGTCAGCCCTGGCCGGTGGGCTCGGTGTGCACAGCCGCCTGCGAAAGTGATCCCTTCCAGCGCCACGTCGCCGGGCTCGACGCTGGACGAGGGCGGCGCTGTGTCGTATGGTGTCGGGTGGTCGTCAACAACCGATCATGGCTCCGTGTACCGCCTTGCCTGCGCAAGGAGGGCGAGCCCGATTTTTATGCCTGCATGAACGGGGATGTTCTGTTCTCTTGATAAGCCCGATGGGGAGGAAAACGTATGGGTTTGCTGATCAAAAACGGCGAGATCATCACTGCCGACAGTCGGTATGTGGCTGATATCTGGTGCGAAGGAGAGCGCATCACGCGCATTGGCCGGGATCTGGAAGTTCCGGCGGGCGTCACCGACGCGCAGATCATCGACGCCACCGGGAAGTACGTCTTCCCGGGGTTTATTGATCCGCACACCCACATCTACCTGCCCTTCATGGGCACGTTCGCCAAGGACACCTACGAGACCGGCAGCATCGCCGCGCTCTGCGGGGGCACCACCACCGTGGTGGACTTTGTCATCCCCATGCGCAACGACGAGCCGATGGAGGCCTACGAGCTGTGGCGCAGCAAATCCGAAGGGATCGCCTGCAGCGACTACACCTACCACATGGCCGTCACCCGCTTTGATGCAGGCGTCGAGGGCCAACTGCGCGAGATCGTGGGCAAAGAAGGCATCAGCTCCTTTAAGGTCTTCTTGGCCTACAAGGGGGCCTTTGGTGTTGAGGATCATGAACTCTACGCCGCCATGAAGCTGGCCGCCGAGCTTGGTGTCATCGTCACCGCGCACTGTGAGAACGCCGACATCGTCAGCGCCCTGCAAAACGAGCTGGTCACCGCGGGCAACACCGGCCCCGAATGGCACGAGCCCAGCCGCCCCGAGTTGGTCGAGGCCGAAGGCACCCGTCACCTGTGCACCATGGCCGAGATTACCGGCGCCCACGCCTATGTGGTCCACCTCTCCTGCGAGCAGGCGCTGCGCCAGGCCATCGAGGCCAAACTGCGCGGCACCAACGTCTGGGTCGAGACGCTCATCCAGTACCTGACCCTGGACAAGACCTACGCTGAGAAGCCCAACTTTGAGGGCGCCAAGTACGTCATGAGCCCGCCGCTGCGCGACATCGCCAACCAGGGTTTCTTGTGGCACGCCGTCAAGACCGGTCTGGTCTCCACCGTCGCCACCGACCACGCGCCTTTTGACATGACCCAGAAGCGCATGGGCGAAGACAACTTCTGCCAGATCCCCAACGGCATCCCGTCGCTCGAAGAGCGCGTCAAGCTCCTCTACACCCACGGCGTGGCCGGGGGCCGGATGGACATCCACCGCTTTGTCGACGCCGCCAGCACCCAGGCCGCCAAGATCTTTGGGCTCTTCCCCCGCAAGGGCAGCATCGCCCCGGGCTCCGACGCCGACCTGGTCGTCTGGGATCCGAAGCACAAAGGCATCATTTCGGCCAAGACCCACCATATGAACGTCGATTACAGCGCCTTTGAGGGCTGGGAGCACACCGGCCGCGCTGATGTCGTCACCGTGCGCGGTCAGGTTCAGGTGCGCGACGGCGAGTTTGTCGGCAAAAAAGGCATCGGCCAGCTGCTGCGCCGTGAGCCCAACCACTTTGGCAACGGAGGTGTGGTGTGAGTCAGGTCGCCAACGAACGCTCTGAAAACGTCTTTGAGGACTACAAGGCGCCCATGAGCGGGGCCCAAGCCGTGGTCGAGGCCAACCGTTGCCTCTACTGCGAAGACGCCCCGTGCATCACCGCCTGTCCCACCGGGATCAACATCCCCGAGTTCATCCGCAAGATCGCCACCGGCAACGTCAAGGGCTCGGCCAAGACCATCTTTGAGTCCAACATTCTGGGGATGAGCTGTGCCCGCGTGTGCCCCGTGGAGGTGCTCTGCGTTGGGGACTGCGTCTACAACCACATGGACAGCCCGCCCATTGAGATTGGCAAGCTCCAGCGCTACGCCACCGACCAGGCCTTTGAGAAGGACTGGCGGTACTTTGAGGCTGGCGCGGACACCGGCAAGAGCGTCGGGCTGGTCGGCGGCGGTCCCGCCTCGATCGCCTGCGCCCACGAGCTGCGCCGCCTGGGCCACGCCTGCACCATCTACGAGTCGCGCGACGTCCTTGGCGGGCTCAACACGACTGGCGTCGCCCCCTACAAGATGCGCGCGGACCGCTCCGTGGAAGAGATCAACTGGGTCCTGGAGATCGGCGGCATCGACATCAAGACCGGCGTCAAGGTCGGCCAGGATGTCTCCTGGCAGGAGCTTGAGGACAAGCACGACGCCCTCTTTGTGGGCATGGGCCTGGGGCCCGACCGTTGGCTTGAGATCGCCGGCAAAGAGCTTGAGGGGGTCTACGGCGCCGTGGACTTCATTGAGCAGATGAAGCTGGGCTCGGTTCAGACCGACAAGGTCAACCGTGCGATCGTGGTCGGCGGCGGCAACACCGCCATTGACGCCGTGCGTGAGCTGCGGGGCCTGGGCATTGAGAACGTCTCGATGGTCTACCGCCGCAACGAGGCCACCATGAGCGGCTACAGCCATGAGTGGAAGGCCGCCAAGCTGGCAGGGGCGACCGGCAACTGGTTTGCCCAGCCCGCGGGCTTTGTGGGCGACGAAGATGGCCGCGTGACGGGGCTTCGCTGCAATCGCCTGGACGCCGAGCGCAACCCCGTGCCCGACGGTGAGTTTGTGGCGCAGGCCGATCTGATCCTGCTGGCCATCGGTCAGTCCAAGCTGGGCGATCTGGTCGCCGCGCTCGACGGTGTGGAGTTGGACTGGGGCAAGGTGGTGACCGACGAGCACGGCGCCACCGGGCGTCCCGGGATCTACGCAGGAGGAGATTGCACCAACGGCGGCAAAGAGGTCGTCAACGCTGTGGCTGAGGGCCGTGATGCTGCCCGCGCCATCGACCGTTACATCCAAGGAGGCAAGTGACCATGGCTGATTTGACCACCAACTGCGCAGGGATCACTTCCCCCAACCCCTTCTGGCTGGCGTCCGCGCCTCCGGCCAACAGCGGCGACCAGGTTCAGCGCGCTTTTGACCACGGCTGGGGCGGCGCCGTCTGGAAGACCCTGGGCCAGCCCATTCAGAACGTGTCGAGCCGCTTTGGCGCCGTGGGCTACCGCGGCACTGCGGCGGTGGGCTTCAACAACATTGAGCTCATCACCGACCGCTCCCTTGAGGTCAACTTCAAGGAGATCTACGAGACCAAGAAGAAGTACCCCAAGCACGCCGTGGTGGTGTCGCTGATGGTCGAGAGCCGCCAGGAGTGGAAGGACATCATCAAGCGCGCCATCGACTCCGGGGCCGATGGCCTTGAGTTGAACTTTGGCTGCCCCCACGGGATGTGCGAGCGCGGCATGGGTTCGGCGGTCGGTCAGGAGCCCGCCGTCAACACGGAGATCACCTCCTGGGCCGTCGAGTACTCCACCGTGCCCGTCCTGGTGAAGCTCACCCCCAACGTCGGCGACATCATCCCCCACGGGCTGGCGGCGCAGGCTGGCGGCGCCCACGGCGTGTCGCTCATCAACACCATCAAGTCCATCATCGGGGTCGACATCGACAAGATGGTGCTTGAGCCCCGCGTCGGTGGTCTGTCCACCAACGGCGGCTACTGCGGCGCCGCTGTGCGCCCCATCGCGCTGCACATGACGGCGGCGCTGGCCCGCAACCCGGGCTTCAACCTGCCCATCAGCGGCATTGGGGGCATCACCAACTGGCGCGACGCCGTGGAGTTCATCCTGCTGGGCTCCAGCAGCGTCCAGGTCTGCACCGAGGTCATGCTGCGCGGCTACCGGATCGTGGAAGACATGATCGAGGGCCTGAGCGGCTACATGAACGACAAGGGCTTTGAGACCCTTGATCAAATGGTTGGCCGCGCCGTGCCGAGCTTCTCCGAGTGGGGCAACCTCGACCTCAACTACGAGACGGTCGCCAAGATCAACCCGCAGTCCTGCATCGGGTGCTACAAGTGCGTTGTGGCGTGTCACGACGGCGCCCACCAGTGCATTCACCCGGCCACGGACGGCTCTCGCGTTCCGGTCGTCGATGAATCCGAGTGCGTCGGCTGCAATCTCTGCCAGATTGTCTGCCCGGTGCCCGACTGCATCTCGATGGTCGAGGTCGACAACGGCTACTCGCCCGCCACGTGGAACGATCACGTCAACGACGGCGCGACCCTGCGTCCCAAAAAAGGCGCCCACTGAAAATTGCAGGTCCAGGGGCGCGCCCCTGGCGGGGGTTTGGGGGCTGGCCCCCATCCGAAAGCCCCTCAAGCCGCCTCAATGCTCGCACAGGCAGCCAAAAAGCGGGGGCAAGAGGGGGCGGCAGCCCCCATTCCAAACCCAATCCACCTCCCAACCCTCACCCATGCACCCGCACATGCTCCAAAGCGAGCGCTTCCCCCGTCTGGTGCACATAACTCACCAGCGGACCCCCCTTTCCCGCCGAATAATCCAGGCAAAGGGCGTTGTGCGCCTGCATCTTGACCGTCCCAGTCATCCAATAGTGTCCAAAAAAGACAGGCGGCGCGTCCTGGCCATAGGCCCGTGACCTCAAATCCTCCGGCAAAAGCCCCCCAGGCAGCTCTTCAGGGTCCGGCACCGAGATCGCCACCTCCTGCCACGTGCTCGCCGTTGCCTCCCACCACCGCAACCGCACCCGATCGCGCACGTGACCGTCCTTGTCCGCAAAGGCATATCCCTGCGGCAGCGCCGTCTCTGGCCCTTTGGTCGTGGTCTCCACAAGGTCATGCAGCGGATCGCCCTTGTCCGCTGCCCTCACCAGCAGCTCATGACCCAAAACACCGCCCGTTGTCGCCGCCTTAAGCCCCTCAATCCGAGCCTCATCCCAACAAGCGTGCACCGCGCGGAAGTCTGCGACCTCGGCAAAGAGCGCCAGACCCTTCATCCAATCGATGATCTCTTGTGTGCGGGCCGCTCCAACGGGAAATTCCTTCAAGAAGCTGCCGTGCTGGCGCACATTCTTGGTCGAATGGGCCCGCAGCGGCGCGCCCGTGGCTGGATTGGGCGTGTGAAAGTGGATCGCGTTCAATTCATGGTTGCCCATGACCGCCAAAGCCACCCCATCGTCCCTCATTGAGCGCACAATCTGGAGCACTTCGGCGTTGTGAAGCCCTCGATCGATGAAGTCTCCCAGGAAAACGCACCGCCGATTGGCCGAAGGAGATCTCCATGAACCTCCACGGCGCTCGTAACCCAGGTTTTTGAGCGCCGCGCGCAGCTTTTCGACCTGTCCATGGACGTCGGGGATGATGTCGTGCACTTGGAACATGGGTGTTGTGCCTCCGTTGGGCAGGGTTGCGGTGCGTGGCGCGCACTTGTTGGCTCCCAGGGCGGTCCTGGGCAGAGTCTTCAGGTTGTTTGGGGTCAATAATTGATGCTTGGAGCATCGCGGCGACAGCCCGTTTGACTGTCTATGGGGGCGCCGCCCCCTCATGCCCCCGTTTTGGGGACGAGGACGGGGTTGGTGGGCGGCTTGGGATGGGGGCCAGCCCCCAAACCCCCGGCAGGACCCGCGGGTCCTGCACCTGCTGTTTTTAGCCCTCGAAGGCCTCGTCGGTGATCGCCAGGCACTTGTCGATGATGGCGTAGCCCTCGCGCAGCTCTTCTTCGGTGATGCACAGCGGTGGGTTGCACATGAAGCTGCCCCAGCGGACAAAGGTAAAGAGCCCGTTGTCCAGCAACGCCTTGTGGAACTTCTTCATCGCCGGGTGGCTGCCGTTGTACGGTGCCATCCGCTCGCCTTTGCTGTTCTTCTGCAGGTCCACCATGCCAAAGAGGCCAATGCAGCGGCCCTCACGCACGCTGACGTGGCGTTCCTTGAGGCCGTCCATCTCCTCGCGCATGACCGACTCCAGCTTGGCCGCGTTCTCGATCAGCTTCTCGTCCAGAAGCGCCGTGATCGCTGCCTCCGCCGCCGCCAGACCCATCGGGTGCGAGTTGTAGGTCAGGCCGCCCCAGAAGACGTTCTCCCGGAAGTGCGCCGCGATCGGGTCGCTGACCCCCATCGCCCCCAGAGGGATGTAGGAACTGGTCAGCCCCTTGGCCATGCACACGATGTCCGGCACGATGTCCCCGTGCTCAAAGGCAAAGAGCTTGCCCGTGCGCCCAAAGCCCGCCATGACCTCGTCGCAGACCAGCAGGATGCCGTACTTGTTGAGCAGCTCGCGCAGGCCCTTGAGGTAGCCCGCAGGCGGCGCCAGGATGCCGTTGGTCCCCGTGACCGACTCGATGAACATCGCCGCGATCTGGTCCGGCCCCTCGTACATGATCACCTCCTCCAGGTAGCGGAGGTTCTGCTCGGTGATCTCGGCGTCGGTCTTGCCAAAGGAGTAGTGGTAGGGCCACGGATCAAAGACCTTCACAAAGCCCGGCGTGCCCGGCTCGTTGGCCAGACGGCGCGGGTCGCCCGTCAACTGCATGCAGGCGTTGGTCGCGCCGTGGTACGAGCGGTAACGGCTGAGGATCTTAAAGCGCCCCGTGTAGAGCCGCGCCGCCTTGATGGCGTTCTCGTTGCTCTCGGCGCCGCTGAGCGTAAAGAAGAAGGTGTTGATGTTCCCCGGGGTAATGTCCGCCAGGAGCTTGCCCACGCGGGCGCGCACGGCAGTGGCGCTGGCCGGGAAGACGTAGGTGAGCTGGTCGACCTGCTTCTTGATGGCCTCGCGCACCTTGGGGTGGTTGTGGCCCACCTGGACGCTCATCAACTGGCTGTTGAAGTCCATCAGCTTGTGGCCGTCGGTCGTGTACATGTAGATGCCGTCGGCGCGATCAATCGGAATGGGGTTGACGGCGTCGCCCTTGTTCCACGTGTACATCGTGTGCTGCTTACACAGCCGGACAATTTCCTCGGAGTTCATCTTCAATCCTTGTGTGGTGTGTCTTCACACGCCCTTCGCAGGGCATTGTCTGTTGTTTTGAAGGTCAAGGGCACGGTCACTGTCGCCAGGAGCACCCTGGGCGGTGTGCGCTGCGGCAGCTTTGGGCGCATCGGGGCGCCGTCCCACTGCCGTCCACCATCATTTCTGCGGCGTCGAGTCCAACGAGCCGCGTCCAAAGGGCGTCAGCATCATGCCCGCATAGTAGAGCACGCCCGCGATCGCGAATCCAACGAACCAGGCGTAGGTGTAAATGGTCTCAAAGACCGGTGAAACGGTCTCCAGAGCCCCGGCAGCTTTCAAAAAGCCCGGCAGGTTGGGCAGCACCGCGATCACAAAGGCCACGATCGCCACCGGGTTGAAGCCGCCGGCGTAAGCATAAGGGCCCTGGCGCTTGTAAAGGCCATCCAGATCAAGCTCAGTGCGCCTGAAGAGGAAGTAATCGATGATCAAAATGCCGCCGATGGGGCCCAGCAGCGCCGAATAACCGATCAACCACGTGAAAATGTAGCCGCCGGTCGATTCAATGAGCTTCCAGGGGAAGATCGCGATGCCCAGACCCGCCGTAATCATGGCGCCCATCGTGAAGGTGACCTTTTGAGGGGCGATGTTGATGAAGACATTGGCCGGAGAGACCACATTGGCGGCGATGTTGGTGGACAATGTGGCGATCGTCAGCGCAAAGAGCGACACCACCACCGCAAACCCACCACCCATCTTGCCCAGCAGCACCGTCACATCCCAAATCGGCTCGCCGTAGATCACCACCGTCGCGCTGGTGACGGCCACGCCGATGAAGGCGAAGAGCGTCATTGTGGTCGGCAAACCCAGCGCCTGACCCAGGATCTGGTCCTTTTGCGTCTTGGCGTAGCGCGTAAAATCAGGGATGTTGAGCGACAACGTGGCCCAAAATCCAACCATCGCCGTCAGTGAAGGGAAAAACACCTTCCAAAACTCGCCTTCGCGCGGCTGACCGGCGTCAAATTGGCTCGGTGCCGAGAGCATTTCGCCAAAACCACCGGCCTTGAAGTACGCCCAGCCCAGCAGCGCCAGCCCCATGAGGATCAAAAACGGTGCGGCCAGGGTCTCCAGCAAGCGTATCGACTCCACACCGCGCCAGACAATGACGATCTGAATGCCCCAGAAGAGCAAAAAGCAGATGAACTCGGCGATGTTGATGCCCAAAACCGGCAAATCCGCCCCGCCAAAGCCCGCGCCGAAGAATGTGCCGGCCAATTGGTAGATCGCGGCCCCTCCGATCCAGGTCTGGATGCCAAACCAGCCGCAGGCGACCAGAGCGCGCAGCACCGAGGGGATGTGAGAGCCGTTGATGCCCCAACTTGCCCGGGCCAGGACTGGAAAGGGGATGCCGTAGCGGGTGCCTGGGTGGCCGTTGAGGATCATGGGGACCAGGACAATCAGGTTGCCCAGCATGATCGTGACCACGGCCTGCTGCCAGCTCATGCCTTCTTTGATCAAGCCGGCGGCCAGCATGTACGTCGGCACACAGACGACCATCCCCACCCAGAGGCTGGCCATGCTCAGGACGTTCCAGTGCCGCTCTCCTTCGGGCACTGGCTTCAAGTCATCGTTGACAAGGTTTGGATCTGGGTTGTTGAGCATGCGCGGTTTCCCCTCCTTGGCGGCACAAAGCGGCCGCGCACATGGTGGGGGCCGCTGCTGTGGGTGTGAGCGCCCTTGCGGCGCTGTGGTCTTGGACGCCAACCCCTTGTGGCACCACCATGGTCTTGAGGTGGCGGCGCGGGCTGGTCGTCACAGCACGCGGAGAGCCCGGGTCGGGCGTCGTCCTGCGGCGGTTGTGTTCAACTCATCCAGGTGGCGTCGGTGGCCATCTCCCAGCGCTGGGTGACTTTGCGAGGACGAGTCCAGAAGCGGAAGCCGTCGTTGCCGGTGACGTCTCCGGCGCCGAACTTGCTGTGGTTCCAGCCGCCAAAGGCGAAGGGTTCACGGGGGACCGGCACGCCGATGTTCACGCCGCACATGCCCGCCTGGAAGCGGTCGGTGGCGTAGCGGGCCACGCCACCGTTGGTGGTGAAGATGGCCGCGGCGTTGCCGTAAGGGTTGCCGTTTTCGACCTTGATGGCCTCATCGAGGGTCTTGACGCGGATGATGGAGAGCACCGGGCCAAAGATCTCTTCGTAGCCCGCAGGCATGTCGGGGGTGACGTTGTCGATGATGGTCGGGCCAACCCAACTGCCTTCGTGGCCGTTGACCTTTGCGCCGCGCCCGTCGACCAGGATCTTGGCGCCGCGTTTTTCGGCGTCGTTGATGTAGCCTTCGATCCTGGAGGCGCTCTCGGGGTTGATGACCGAACCCATGTCCTGGCCAAGTTCCATCGTGTTGGCCTTCTCGACCATCTTCTCGACGATGTGGTCCACGTCGCCGACGGCGATCATCACTGCCGCCGCCATGCAGCGCTGGCCGGCGCAGCCGTAGGCCGAGGCGACGACCGTGGAGGCGGTCAACTCGGGCTCTGCGTCGGGCACGACGACCAGGTGGTTCTTGGCGCCGCCAAGGGCCAGGACCTTCTTGCCGGTCTTGGCGCTGCGCTCGTAGACGAGCTTGGCCACGCGGGTGGAGCCGACAAAGGCCAGCGCGCGGATCTCGGGGTGGTCGCACAGGGCCTCGACGGACTCTTTGCCGCCGTTGACGATGTTCAGGACACCGTCGGGCAGCCCTGCCTCTTTGAAGATCTCGGCCAGGCGCATGGAGCCGTAGGGGACCTGCTCGGAGGGCTTGAGGACAAAGACGTTGCCGCTGACCAGGGCCTGGGGCAGCATCCACAGCGGGACCATGGTGGGGAAGTTGAAGGGCACGATGCCGGCGCAGATTCCCTCGGGTTCGTGGGTGACCTTGCAGTTGATGCCTCGGCTGACGTCGAGCTGGTCGCCGCCGGCCATGTTGGGCAGCGAGGTGCCAAACTCCACGCACTCGATGCCCTTGAGGACACTGCCGCAGGCCTGGGCGATGGTCTTGCCGTTTTCGTGAGACAGGAGCCAGCTGAGTTCGTCGAGGTTCTCTTCCATGATCTGCTTGACGCGGAAGAGGACCTGCACGCGCTCTTTCCAGGGCGTGGCCTTCCAGCCAGGCAGGGCGGCGCGGGCGGCCTCAACAGCCTTGGCCACGTCTTCCGAGCCCGACCAGGACACGGTGCCCATCACCTGACCATGGCGAGGATTGACCACGTCGATGGTCTTGCCGCTGGTGGACGGGACCCACTGGCCGCCGATCCAGTTGTGGCAGTCAACGTACTTCTGAAACTCGTAGTCGCGCTTGGCGAACGGGAACTGGCTCATGAATTCTCCGGGGCCTCATTCAAAGCAAGGCATCACAGGGGTCTAGTGATCGTGCAGACGGCCTGGCGAGCGCATTTCGGGCAAAGATGCCGCCCGTGCGGCCCGCAGGGTCCAAAACTCGACGATGGCGCCCACTATAAAGCAGAACCGAACCCCCTTCAATCGCCTTGAACACCGCCAATGACGATTTGGAGGCTGTCACTTCCCTGTCACTTTTGCCCACGCAGGGGCCACCAGAGCCCAGGTGCGCTCTGGTGGCCCCTGATTCCATGGCGTTGGCCCTTTGAGTGAACGCCTGGGGTCGTCCATGTGGCGTTGCCGTTGTGATCCGTTGGGGGGGGACAATGAGGCTGGGGCAAGGGTTCCCTGTGTGGGGTGGTGGCTCCAGGCGATGGTGTGGAGGGTGGGTGATGGAGTCCCTGTGCGCGTCAGCGATCTGTTGAGCCTGTGAAGCGCTTCCAGGCCTGGGCCAGACGTTGGAGCACCCCACCTGTGCCTGGTGGTGCGGTGTCTCTGGGGGTGTTGTCATTCTCTTGTGGGGCAGAGCGGTGGGTGCTGGTGCCTTGTGAGGCGCTTTTGGGGGCGTTGGGTTCTGAATAGAGCGTATGCCAGCGTGTTTTGAGGCCTTCTTTAACGGTTTCGCTCAGGTGGGGTGACCGAAGGAGCGCCCATTGACCCCGTGCGCCGATCATTTTGGGGTCAATATCCAACAAGAGCGTCTCCAGGCTGGCCAGATGTGGTGCGTTGGCCAAGAATACGGCGCCTTCTGTCCTCATGGTGGTGTGTTGCAGGTCCAGCAGGCGCAGTTGGTCCATCCATGTGGCTGCGGCGAGCACTTTGATGCCTGCGTCGTGGAGTGGGTTGTGTCGCAGCGAAAGGGTTTCGAGGGTTTTGAGGCCATCGATTGGTTTCTTCAAGAAGGTCGCCAGGTGTTCCTGGGTCATTCCGTTGCTGTTGAGGGACAATTCTCTGAGTTGAACCCCATCAAAGACCTCCGCCAGCGCATCGGCGTGGCGGTAGAGGAGGTTGAGCGACAGGCTGAGGGTCTTTAGCCCCGTTGGAAGGCGCTGCGGGAGCTGTTCAAGGTAGATTTCCGAGAGATCCAGCCCTTTGAGCCCTGCCCACTGCGGAGATTGAAGGATCCCGTCTAGCATGTCGTTGTCGATGTCGGTCAGGCTCAAGTCCAGGAATGTTGCGTTGGGGTAGGCGTCGGAGGTTGCCAACTGGCGCCAAAACCGCTTGCCGAGCTTGTACCGGCCCAGGTAGAGGTGCTTGATCTGTTCAAAGTGGGGGCTTTGCGTGAGGTGTTTGGAGAGTGTGGCGTTGAATCGGGTGCCGTGGTTGATGCCGAAGGTGGTGACCGCGCGGTATTTGATGCTTTGGTGACCGGCGAGCAGCTCTTTTTGCCACGTAAGGGGCATGAAGCATGGGTCACATTGTGGGGTTAGGCGTTGGTGGAGGTCGTACCAGTGGACATTTCCCCGTGAAAACCCTTGCGCGGTGAAGAGGGCGGGGGTCAGGTACGTCCCATGGCGCTCTTTGGTGGCGTTTTGTACGTAATCCACCGCGATTTCGAGGGTGTCTTCGTCGCAAAGGTCAAGCACTTGGCAGACATTGCCCCATGCCTCCGTGTTCAGCGCACCATGAAGGAGCATTCTGAGGCGTTCAAGCGCGTCATTTGAGGCGATGGACGGCCCTTTGGGGGCGTTGCCTTTGGCGTGTCGGGATTTTGAGGGGTCTACGGGCTCTCCGCGGCGCAGCGCTTCGTATTGTTGCTCGTCGATGACCGGTGTGTTGAGGGTCCAGGCCACGGAGAGCTTGGATCCGGAGGCCGAGCCTGCGATCAGGTAGTCTGTTTGGCCAGAGAGGCGCCCCGAGACCTTTGCGCCAGCGTCCCGCAGCTCTCGTTCCAGTTCGTGTTGGGTCCTGCGGGCAAAGCGCCCGGCCACAACCACCCGTTTGTTTTGCCAGTCCATCCCCTCAGGCCTCCCTTGGTGCTGCACGGCGAGCTTCCCCGCGTGGTGTGATGACATGCGCGTGTTTGGAGGGTGCCGCGCGGTGTGCTTTTTGGGTGCGCCCTTGTGTTACCAGACCCACCCATCAAAAGGGAGCGCTTTGAGCGTCCAATGGATGTCTCCGGCCATGGAACGCTCTTAGACGGTTTACAAGGACACCGTTTATGGGGTGTCATGGCGTCACTGCCGCACCTCTATGGGGTTTGTCCCGATGTCCAGTTGTCTTGTCCGCCGCTTTGGTTTTCAGCTTGTTTGCGTCCTGGTCTTTGGGATGGCCTGGGCGGTCGTGGCTCCGTCCCTGGTCGACGGGGGGCAAATTCCCCACCGCAGCCGCAAGCGGGGCACGCCTTCGGCGCCGTGGACCGTGACCATCATTGAGAGCAAGAGCAAGAATGGTGGCCACATCATGGATGATGAGTGGCGCCGTGTGGCGCAGGCCATGGGCCACAAGGCGACCGTGGTGGGGTACGACTTCCTGGACAACCCCAGCAACCTTGACCGGACCGACGTGCTCATCGTCGCCTCGGCGCTGCTGCCGCTTGAGCGCGCTCGGGTTGGCGCGATCTCAAGGTTCCTCAAGAACCGCGGGGGGGTCTACCTGCAGACCGAGTACAAGGTGAACTTCCCGGGCAATGTCGCCTACCAGAAGCTGGTGTCCTACTTTGGAGGGTCGATCTCCTGGGGCAATGAGCTGTCTGGAGACCTGCAACCGGTGAAGGTTGTGGGCGATATTGGCCGCGCCCCCCAAAAGGTGGAGCCGCTGACCTACTTCTGGTGGGGGCTCGACGCCAAAGGTTCGGGGTTGAGCCCCTTTCTGCTTGGAAACAAGGGGCAAGAGGTGGGCTGGAACTTCTGCGCGGGTTCCAGGCCGCTGATGACGACCACCGATCAGGACTGGATCAAGGACGCATCCCAGCACGAGACCTCTGAGGCGCTGATGAAGAACATCATCGACGCGCTGGCCAGGCCCTGTCGCCGCTGAATCACTGCGCTCTTTGGCCGGCGTGCTGTCGTTCAGGCGGATTTGAGCCCCAGGAGCGTCAATCTGGAGGGCCGGGCGATGAACTGGGCCGGTGCGATGCCAGTGTATTCACCGTCAATGTCCATGTAGGCCTTCTCCATCAGCGGTCTGACCTCGATGTGGGCCCCTCTGAAGGTGTGGATGTGGTCCATCTGGTCGTGTGTGCCCTCATAGACGCGCTGCATCATGCGCAACTGGTAGGGAAAAGAGGCCACGGCGGTCACGACCACGTCCAATAGGCCGTCGTTCAGGCTGGCGTTCGGCGCAAAGAGCATCCCTCCGCCCGCAAAACGGCCGTTGCAGGCGCAGATGGAGTCGATGGTCCACTGCCCGACGGTCTCTCCGTCGATCAAAAGGTCCGCGCGCACGGGTTTGTAGACCATTCTGGCGCGCGCCGTGGCCAGAAAGAAGGACAACTTGCCGCCCAGGCGCTTGCTGGAGGTGTTGACGAGCTTGTCGACCAGCCCATTCATGCCGCACGAGGCCATGTTCAGGAAGTAGCGGCTGGCTTCCTTGCCGTCGAGGCCCTGGTAAATGGCTTCACCCACGTCGATCAGCGTGCCTTTGGAGGCCCTGAGCGCTTTGGCGGTGGCTTCGAGGTCGCGATCGCCCTCGATCAAGCGGCAAAAGTCACCGCCGGTCCCTGTGGGGAGCGGCCCAAAGGCGATCTTGTCAGGCGAAACCTGCGCATTCATCAGGCCGTTGATGACATCGCCGTGGGTTCCGTCGCCCCCCATGGACAAAACGGTGTCAAAGTCACTGCCGAGGGCCGCTTTATGGGCCATTTCGGCGGCGTGACCTGCCCTTTGGGTGTGTTCAAAGTGGCATGGGCCCAGCGCCGACTCCAGCAGCGCCTGAAGTTGGGTCCAATCTCTGCCCACTTGTCCGTTTCGTGCCGCTGGGTTGACGATCACCAGCGTCCGTTGGGGGTCCATCATGCTCTTTCACCGCGTTGCAGGTCAGATGCCTGGTGTTTTGGGGCCCAAAGTACCCCAATCGCGGTGTGTTTGAAACCAGGAGCACGGCGAGCGGGCGGTCGTGGGCGTCGCGAACCTGTTAAAAGCGAGCGCTTGTGGCGCTGGGGCCTTGCATGTGCGCGGACAAGACCCAGATTGACCCGCACCCCGCGACCATCACGAGTGAAATTGTGGAGTACAACGCCCATGAGCACCCTTAAAGTCGTCGTCACGCCCGTATTGGACATCAACGCGCACCCCAACGCTGATCGCCTGGAGATCGCCTCGGTCCTTGGATGGACCTGTGTGGTCCCCAAGGACGTCTATCAACCCGGACAGTCCGTCGTGTACATCCCTGTGGATGCCGTGCTGCCTGTGGATTTGAGTGATCGCATCGGAGTGACGCGTTATCTGTCCAACGGTCGTGTGCGGGCCGCCAAGCTGCGCGGTGCGGTGTCTTATGGACTCATCATGGCCAACGAGGGCGACCACCCGGTGGGCACCGACCTGACCGAGGCGCTGGGCATCACCAAGTTCGAGCCGCCGATCCGGGTCACCAGCGGGGACATCCTGCCGCCGCACCCGGCGCTGACCCATTACACCAACATCGAGAACATCAAGAACTACCCGACGCTCTTTGAAGAGGGCGAAGAGGTCATCGCCACCGAGAAGGTCCACGGCACCAACTGCATCCACGCCCTCTTCATTGATGAGGACGGCCAGGAGGTCTTTATGGCCTCAAGCCACAGACATCGGCGCAAGCAAGACCCCGAGTCGACCTATTGGCGCACCTTTGATGAGGCGACCCGGGCGCTGCTGCGCGAGGCCATTGGCAATGGGCGCACGGCGCTGATCTACAAAGAGGTCTACGGCAGCAAGATCCAGCACCTGAACTATGGCCTGAGCAACGCCGTTCAGGACGTGGCCTTTGACCTCTGTGTCGATGGGCGGTATGTCGATTACGACCGCTTCAAGGCGTTGTGTGACACCCACAGGGTCTCGACCGCGCCGCTGCTCTACCGAGGGGCTTTTGACCGTGCTCGCCTTGGCGAACTCATCAATGGCAAAGGGGTCAAGACCGTCGTGGGTCAGGGGCAGCACATCATGGAGGGCGCGGTGATCAAGCCCACCACCGAGCGTTGGAATCCCTTGACCGGGCGCACGATCTTGAAGTGGATCTCGGACGCTTACGCGTTGGACAAAAACGCCACCGACTTCCACTGACCTCCGCTGGGTTTGGCCCCTCATGCAGGATCGCGTTCATCAACTGGTCGAAGCGCTGGCTTCGACCGAGCACTTTGTGCGCATCGGCGCTGCCCAGCGCCTGCGCGAGCAGGCCGCCCACAGCCCCCACGCTCACACCCTGGCGACGCTCGTCGCTCTGGCAGCCCTTGAGGATGCGCGTCCCAACGCGCTGGCCCAGGGCGCGCGCCTTGCTTCTGCCCTTCACTTGACCTCTGCCGCGCCCCGTTTGCGAGCGCTGTGCGCCTCAAAGAGCGCGGCGGTGAGGGTCCGCAAAGCTGCTGCTGCGGCGCTTGGCCACCTGGCAGACCCACTGGCGCTCGAGGCGCTGGAGGTGCTGCGACATCACAACGCGCCGATGGTGCGGCGCGTGGCGGTGGAGGCGATCGGCCGTTTGGAGTTGCCCGCGTGCTTTGAGCCCCTGGCCGATGCACTGACCGATCCGGCCTGGCAGGTTCGGCTCGACGCCGCGGTGGGTTTGGGGGCGATGTGTAAGCCCCAGGCCCAAGGCGCGTTTGAAGTCATGCTGGGTGTCGTCGAAGACGAACCACATTCGCCCTGCGCGGAGCGAATGTTGCGTGCGATGACAGAGCTGGCCTGCTGTGATGAAGGGTTGCGCAAGCAGGCCATCGCGTTGTTGCAAAGGCATCTGGTCAAATGGGAGGTGATCCCAACGGCCAGAGCTGCAGCGCGCGGATTGGGAGAGTTGAGGGCGCAAGAGGCCGCCGGTGTGCTTCGGGAGGCGCTGGATAATGCACCATCCTCCGTGGCCGAGCAGGCCTGGTGGTCTTTGCGGACCATAAAGTAGCCAAGCGGCCATTTGTGGCCGCTTGGCCTGGGCCGCGATGCCTCTGGTGGCCTTGACCCTCGACGTTCCTTGCTGTCTATATCAACCCAACAATTACTCAGGGTTAAAAACCTTAGCCAAAGTCCCGTAGAGAGGAGATCACACCATGAATTTCAAGACCTTGGGCTGGACCGTGGCCATCGGCGGCCTGGTGCTCTCGATGGCGTGCACCGAAAATCGCATCCCCGATAAGCCCGCCCCCGAGATCGAAGAGACCAGTTTTTCCGTGGCGCCGCTGGGCACCCCGCTTGAGCCCGACATCGTCACCAGCAAGAACAAGACCTCCAAGATCAAGTCTGTCATCGTGGTGACCCGCGACACGGGCGTCTCCAAGCTCACCGACACCAACGAGTACCAGCGCATGGTGCGCAAGGTCCTGCTCAAGAAGGGTGTCGAGGTTGTGGTGGGTGAGGTCCGCGCCAGGGTCGAGCAGTCCGACGACCTGCAGAACCGCAAGGAGAACCTGGACGAGGCCGAAAAATTGGTCCTGCTGGGAGAGAAGACCGGCGCGGATGCGATTTTTGTCTTTGACTCCATCGGTTTCAAGACGGTGCCCCGCGACATGCTGATGGAGTACCCCAGCGAAGACGGCATGTCGATCAAGGCGCGCGCCAAGGCGGGCAAAGAGCCCATGGAGTGCCCCGACGGCTTCCGCGTGGACATCCCGGCGCTGGTGACCCAGGGTCGCGTGGTGGACACCAAGGCGTCGACGATCATCGCCGAGTTCAGCATCACCCAGTTCATCTTCCGCGACGCGGACTTGATGGGCCGCAAGCACAACGTCAAGCCTTTTGACGCCAAGCCCGTCGAAGGGGTCGGCGACATCTTCTCGTTGACGGGCACCAAGAACTACACCTACGTCATGGACTGGGAGATGGTGGACGTGCGCTGCAAGACGGCCATCGAGATCGCCTCTGAGCACGTCATGACCATGGAGGAGCTGGGGGCTGAAGAGGTCAACGGCGCCATCCAGGGGGCCATCGACACGATCGTGACCGAGATCTTCTGAGTCTTGGCTTCGATGGAGCGCCTCAAAGGCGTTTGGAGACGGCGCCGTGCCCGAATCCAAACGCCTTTTGTCGTTTTTGGGTCCCTGATGCCGTCCAAAGGTGAAACCAATCGGGCGATGGTGCGTTGTACGAGCACAGACGCGGGTTTGAAAGACCGTGGGCGGTCAATGATGGGTGAGGTTTGCGATGTTGCGGCGATTTGGCCTGCTTTGCTTGGGGTTGTGGGTGTGGCTGGGGGCGGTTGGGAGTGTATGGGGGGATGAGATGATGGCGCCAACGGCTGAGTTGGCCCCATTTGTCCTGCCCGAAGGGTGTCGCCGTGCGCCGTTGCCCGCAAAGTTGTGCGGAGGAGGCTCGCCGTGCACAACGCTGGGCACTTCGGTGGTGACCACGGGGATCCCTCAAGGGCCCACGACGGTGGTCTCTGGTCCAGATGGCCCCCTGGTCCGCGCCGACAAGGTGATTTTTTATCCCGAAGACGATGCATGGCACCATGCGCCGTTGCCCGAGCGCGAGGGCGTGCTCCTGGAGACCGCCACAGACCCCTGGTTTGGCCGCTCTACCAGTCCCAACCCCACGGTCCGCCGTTGGAGCGACCAGAGTTGGGGGCCGACGCTGCCCAAAGCGGGGGAAGGAGGGCGCTGGCGGTACGTGGAGGCCGGTTGCCCGCTGGCTGTAGAGCGCGTTGAGGCGCGCGTGGGCGACCATTTGCTGACCCGGGTCGCTGTGAGGGCGTGGGACGGCGGCAAATGGACCCAACCATGGCGCGTGACGCTGGGTGGATCGGGTTTCATCTGGCTTTTTGCTGATCCTGCGGGCCGTTTGCACCTCTTTTTCAACCAACCCACGGCAAAAGGGCACTTTTTGTGGTGGGGGCACAGCGGCATGGGGCACATGAGGCGCGTAATGAATCCGGTGGATCCTCAAAGAGGGCCGCTGCAAACCTACCATGTGAACTTTGCCCACACCCAAGACAGCCCATTTGCCTTCATCACCTCCAGCGCGGGCATCCACCGAGTCCATTTGGATGGCAAGCCGCCTCAACTCTACGTCAAATCGGCCAATACCACAGAAACGGAAGGGGCAAAGACGCGGCACACCGAGGTGACGGCACAGATCGTGGGTTTGGTGGCATCGGCCAGCGATGTTCGGCTGGTGTATCGGGTCGATCAACGCATCGAAGTGTCTGAACAATTTGGTGACGGCGGCTCCAGAGGGGGCGGCAACCGGCAAGGCGGTCCCTACGGCAGGCCATCGAGGGTGGAGACGACGGTTCTGGACAGCTCCAGGCGCCACGCCATCACGGCGGGCGATGTTCGGGGGCCCAGCCACCCCTTGAACATCAAGGGATGGGCGTCGGATGTGACGCTCGACCGCTCCGGGCGGATCTTGTTGGTGGACAATGTGGCCGGTGAGCGCAGCAGGGCGACGGTGGCGCTCCACGCGCTGGGTCTCGCAGGCGCCAACCCCTGGGACTCCCCCCGTGTCCCGGTCAGGGTCCAGCATACTCGCCGTTCATCACTGAACCTGGAGGCCTCCAGCGCCGAAGAGATGTTTGAGGCGGGCTTTCAGCGCTGGGGTTTGGGCCAGACGGACTTTGAGGGCAGCGGTGCGCTAAACGTGCGCAGCGACTCCTATGAGGAGTGGATGAGCGCAGAGCCTATGGGGCTCCTGCGTGGTCACGCTGGGGACTGGTCGGCCGCGTTTGAGGTTCAGGTGATGGAGCCCGCGCGCAAAGGAGGGGACGGCAGCGCGCACCTCAACGCGGGGGTGTGGCTCGTGGGTCTGCGTCACCGGGTCAAGGTGCAGTTTGTGCCCGGGATGCTGGTGGTCAAGTTCAACAGCCAGTACCACAGGGTTGAGGTGGACTTGACCCAGCGCCGCGCGCTGGAGCTTGTGGTGCGGCGCGAGGCGTTGGTGGTGAAGATGGACGGTGAAGAGATCGCCCGGATGAAGGTTCGCCAGCCCCTGCGCGAGGTTGCCCCCACCGACCAACTCTATGTGACGCTCGGGGCGCTTGGGGGAACCAGTGGGGCACATGTGCGGTTGTCCGATCTGGTGATCGAGCCGCTGACCGATTGAGGGACCATCGGGCTGGCACTGCCAGGTGGTGTCCAAAGATGTTTTGACGGTCACCTTTGGGAAGTACCGACTCCAAGCCATGCGTTGGGTATCGTGGGTGTGTGGAAACGGCGAGCTGCGGCTTTGCTTTGTGCCGCACAACGCGCGACAATCCGATGGTGTGCCAAGCGCGCCGGAGAGGTGTGCTGGGTGTGGATCAGGCCGTGGATGGTGGTCATGAGGGGCCCGTGGGTTTGGTTGCTGGTGGGGGCGTTGTGTGCAGTGGGGGCGTCGGGCTCTGCGCTGGGCGCGGACGTGTCTGGTTCAGCCGGCGCGCGGCGCGTCCTGGACCCGGTGGCCTGGGTCAACGGCGTGCCGATTGAGCGCGCGGCCTACCAGGAGCGCGTGGATCGCTTTAAAGCCCAGTTTGAGCGCCGCCGCAGCGGCCTGCCCGAGCGCTACATCAAGCGTCAGGCGACCCGACAACTCAAGATCATGATTGAAGAGGAGTTGTTGCGCCAGCACTGCGATCAAGCCCAGGTCTTTTTGACGCCCCAGGAGGAGTTGGAGGCCTGGGACGCGCACATGGGGCGCTACGGGCGCGACGCCGAGCGCAAGTTGAAGCGTTTGTTGGCCACTTCGGGCTACACCGAGGCGCAGTACCGGCTCAAAGTGGTCTTTGACGCGCGCGTGGCCGCCTGCATGGACCAGATGGGGCTGCTTAAGATCACCGAAAGCGAGTTGCATCGTCACTACAAGCACGCCAGCAAGCGCTATCGGGTGCCGCCGAAGGTCAGCGCCGCGCAGCTCATCATCAGATCGGCCCATCGCAAGGGCATGTCCAACAAAGAGGCGGTCCGCGAGGTCATCGACGAGTTGTGGAAGAAGGCCACAGCGCCCGGTGCGGACTTTGGCGCGTTGGTCAGAGCGCACAGCCAGGGCCCGCGCGCGGGCAATGGCGGCGCGATGGGGTGGTTGCCGCTGGCGGCGGCGCCCAAATGGATGCGCAAGACGCTCTCGTCGTTGGCCCCCGGCGAGGTCTCCGAGCCCTTCAAGTCCCCCAAGGGGTGGATGATCGTCAAGGTCTTTGCGCGTCAGGCCGGGAGGGTCAAGCCCTACGCCGAAGCGCGCCCCGATATTCTTGAGCGCGTGCGCAATCGGCGCATCAGCGCCGCCCGTCGCAAGCTTGTGGCGACGTTGAGGCGCCGCTCAACCATCAAAACAGTCGAACGATTCAACCCGTAAGCCGTTTCAAGCCAAGGAGAGCAGCCCAATATGGAAGAACAAGCCGTCTGGGACATGACACCTTACTTCCCCAGCTTCAATGGACCCGAGTATCAGGCCTTCGATCAGGAGCATTTGAAGGCGTTGGAGGGTTTGGAGGCCAAGATCGAGGCGTTGGAGCCGCTTTGCGGCGACAATGTGGCGGTGTGGGCGGACATTTTGCTCAGTTGGGAGCAGGCGGTGGCGCGGACATCGCATTTGATGTCCTACCTGGGGTGTCTTGGGGCGGCCGACACCAAGGACGACGGTGTTCAGGACGCTTTGGCCCAGTTTGCGGGGCGCCGCGGGACGATGATGCGCTTTGACGCGGTGATGTGCAACGGCCTGCGAGAGTGCTCTGACGAGGCGTTCAAGGCGCTTTGCGACGTGCCCGAGCTTGAAGGCATGGCCTACCACCTGGAGAAGCTGCGTGCGCGCGCCAGCAAGCGCATGTCCATGGAGATGGAGGCGTTGACGGCCGACCTGATGGTGGACGGTTTTGGTGCCTGGGGCCGCCTTTACAGCAAAGTGGACGGCGCGCTGCGCTTTGAGTTGGCGCCCGAGGGGCAGCCCGCCCAGCAGGTCCCCATGGCGTGGAAGCGCAGCCTGACCCAGAGCCCTGACCCGGCGGTGCGCCGCGCTGCGCTTGAAGGCTCCAACAAGGCCTGGGAGTCGATGGGTCATGTGGTGGCGGCCAGCTTGAACGCGATCGCGGGGGTGCGCTTGACGCTCTACAAGTGGCGCGGGGTGGATCACTTCCTGGACATGGCTTGTGAGGACAGCGCCATTGATCGGGAGACGCTCGACGCGATGATGGGCGCGGTGGTGAAGAAGCAAGAGGTGGCGCGCCGCTACCTGCGCTTGAAGGCCGAGCTTCTGGGTGTGGAGCGCCTGGGCTTTCAGGACGAGGCCTGTCCGTTGCCGCTGGGAGAGCCCATCAAGGTGGATTGGTCTGAAGCCAGGCGGCGCGTGGAGTTGGCCTTTGAGCGCTACAACCCTGAGCTTGGGGCCTTTGCGCGCCACGCTTTTGAGAACCGCTGGATCGACGCCGAGCCCCGGGACAACAAGCGTTCGGGCGGGTTCTGCAGCAGCTCGATGTGGTTGGGGCAATCGCGGATCTTCATGACGTACAACGACACGTTGGGGGATTTGCAGACGTTGGCCCATGAGCTGGGCCATGCCTTCCACGGCCGTGTGCTGCGCGACTCGCGCCCGGTGGCCCGGATGTACCCGATGACGCTGGCCGAGAGCGCCTCAATGTTTGCCGAGGAGGTGATGACGACGGCCTTTTTGGAAGATCCCAACACGAGCCCCAGGGATCGGGCGGTGTTGTTGGACACCCGGATGAAGCGCGCGTCGAGTTCGCTGCTCAACATCCCCATGCGCTACTTCTTTGAGAAGTCCTTTTATGAGGAGCGGGCCAAGGGCGAGGTGAGCATTGGGCGCCTGAAGGAGTTGATGTTGGCGGCCCAGCGGCAGTCTTACGGGGATGCGCTCGATGAGTCGCAGCTCGATCCCTGGTTTTGGGCCTCCAAGCTGCATTTCTACATTACGCGCGTGAGTTTTTATAACTTCCCCTACACCTTTGGCCACCTCTTTAGCCACGCGATCTTCATGCGCGCCACCCAGGAGGGTCCCCAGTTCTGGGAGACCTACAAAGAGTTGCTCCGTCGCACGGGCAGCGCCAGCCCCGAGACCATCGCCCAGGATCTTCTGGGGGTGTCTCTGCGCGACGAGGGCTTCTGGCTGTCGTCGATGGCGTCGTTTGATGATGATATGGAGCAGTTTGAAGCCGCTGTGCGTCACCCTGAAGTGGGTTTGAGTGCGCATTGACGATTGATCATCGTCGTCAGAGTGGTTAAAAGAGCCTCCAGGGCGAAAAAAGACGAGGAGCGGTCCTGTGCTTGCGGGCATGCGTGGTGCGTTGCGGCATCGGGGCGACTTCTATGGAGCAGAGCGTGCGGCCACGAGCGCCGGAATTGATCACAACCTTCTGTCGAGGCGTCGGGTTGACGCGTCGCGGTGGTGTGTTTGCATCCCATACCCATCCATTGTGCCCGTAATACCAAAATGCAGACGTCCGACTCACTTTGTGACGGCCCTAACGGCGCCAGGAACCACGGAACTCGCTTGCGGTGGCGCTGCCACAGCTGCGCTCGCCCCGAGGCCCCTGCCATCCGTTATTGCTCGCCTCAAAGCAAGCCTTTCGTCTCCATTTTGGTATGAAAGGTCTCCGGGTGTTGCGCTGCGCAGGGTTGGTTCCCTCTGTGTGGTGTGTGTGCCCGGTGTGGGTGGTGTGTTGTGCCTTGTGCGCGGTTCAAGTCGGGGAAGAGAGCATGAATGATGTCCAATCACCTTTAAACCTGTCCTTTTTTGAGGGCAATGAACTCTTTTGGGAGCCGCGCGGCGTGGAAGTGTTCCCGGAGGGGAGCACGATGCGTTGTCCGGACGAGCGGATCCCGGCGTCTTTGCGGGTGGCGTTGTGTCTGCATCCAGCGCTGGACCATGCTGCGGTGGATTTCCTGGTTGAGAAGCTCTCATTGTGCAGCCCGAAGCTGTCCAGGTTTGCTCCAGGGGAGGTGCTGTGCAACCCCAATGTGGAGCCGACCCACATTCACCTGGTGGTCAAGGGCATGGCGCGCGGGATTGTGGACCGTGCGCTGGCAGGCAACAGGCGCGGCAGCGGCAGCACGTACACGTATTATCAAGGTGGGCAGTGGATCGGGCTGCCTTGGGGTGTGTTTCCCCGAGGTCAGCGTCGCCCGCCGATGCGCCAGCGTCGCCGGATGGGTTCTCAGGGGCCATTGATCGATTACGGCGTGTTGGCCATCGGTGCGATGGAGACCATCGCGATCCCGATTGGGGAGTTCAGGGAGTTGTTGGGCGAACCCAACCTCGGCGCGGTGCTGCGGAGCTTCTTTCGCGGTCAGATCCATCGGCGCTTTGCCGACAATGTGCCGCGCTTGCTCTCTCAAATCAGCCGCCACCCGCTTTTGGGGCTCCTGGAGCCCGCCGATTGGGTCCATCTGGTCCAAATCAGCGATGTCTACCAGTACGTTGGCGAGGAGCGTCGGTGTTATCTGGCCAGTGGCGAGCCGGTGGACCGGACGGCGTTCTTGTTGGGGGGCAGCGCGCGGGCGTTTTTGAAGTCGGAAGGTCGCCCGGTGCTTGTCAGCGAGTACAAGCGCGGTGAGCTGGTGGGGCATGAGCAGTTGGCCACCGATCGCGAAGTGGATTTTCAGATGGGGACCGACTTTGCGGGTTGCGAGGATGAGGACGAGGTGCGCGCCTTTGAGGCGGCCAAAGACCCGACCTTGACCAAGGCACCGCGGCAGTTGACCGATGTGTACGTGACGCCAGGGACGCGGCTGATGGAGTTTGACTGGCGAGCGCTGCGCTTTGTGTTGCACCAGCGCCGCTCGGTTTGGTCGAGGACTGTTTCGAGGCTTTGTCCGGGGACAGACACGACCGAAGACAGGCCAACCCCCATCACCATCTTTATGGGCGCAGCGCCTCATCTGGGGACCACGACGCTGGCCAGAGGGGCCGCGATCTCCATGGCCCGTCTTTTGTCGAGGGAGCAGCCAGAAGAGCAGCGCACCGAGTCCTCGGGGGTGTGGGTGATTGACCTCCAAAAGCCCTACATCACGCGTTTGCGAGACAACGCCAAGGTCAAGGACTCTCAGTTGAAAGAGGGGACAGCGCCTCCCCCAGAAGCGGGCGGTGAGGATGTTTCTTTTCTGTCCTTTGATGAAGACGTGGGCCCAGATGGAGAGACGATCAACATCACCCACGCCTTTTGTCACGATGCCTCGCGCACCGATGATCTGGTGCGCCACCTGCGGATCCGCGAAGACGTGCGGGCGGTGATCATTTCGGCCATTGAGAGCAACCACCAGCACATCCAAGACCGTTTTGAGGGCAACCGGACATTGACCACCGCAGAAGATCTGCACCAAACCACCGTGCATGAGGTGGTCGAGGATCTCAACGCGTTGGGGGCCACCATTGTCTGGGTCACCGACTCACCCCACATGGCCTACCGAGGCACGATCTCGTCGCCTCAGGAGCTGATTTTTGCCGAGTGTCTGACCGAAGACTACCTCCACAAGGAGAAAGTGCGTGCCAGGGTGGGGCTGCGCGACTGGTTGGAATGCTGGCGAGCGGATAAGCCATCGGCCAAGCACGCCTTGAAGGTGCTTGAGGAGTACGACCTCTTTGCCAAGGCGCAGAAAGACGAGCGCGGCGCTCAGAGTCGCTCAGAGCGGACGCGTCACGTGCTGCGTTTCCCCCATCGTCCGTTTCTGGCGCGCTATCTGAATGGTTACGGCATCATCGGGTTGCTCGACATGTACGACAAGCACCCTTCCCGGTCGGCGCTTCGGCGCGCGGTGGCCAGGGTAGAGTCCAATGTGGGCCGCCAGCGCACGGTGTGTCACCTGATCGAGTCTTTTGGGCGTCTGGTGAGGATGATCCTGCATCGGACAGTGGGTGTGGCGTTGGGTGGCGGCGGTGCGTGGGGCTTTACTCAGATCGCGCTCTTGAAGGAGCTTGAGGAGCGCAACGTCCCGGTCGACTATGTCGCGGGTGTGTCGTTTGGTTCCGTGGTGGCGGGTTTGTACTCCGCTGGCGGGATGGAGGCGCTCGATCGCTTGCTGGATTGGAGTGACCCTGGTTCTCAGCGCGCTTTGGAGTTTGTGGAGAGCGTGGGCTGTGATTTGAAGAATTGGTCGGGTTGGAGCAGCCGCCTGACGTGGCGCGCCAACTTTGCAGCCATCACCAACCGCGCGCTGCAAAAGCTCGTGGACGACATCCTGGATGAAGTGCTTGGCATAAAAGGGATGCCGATCAGCACGACGCCCATTCCGTTCTGGCCGGTTGGGGCCAGCTTGGGCGAGGCCTCGGCGGTGGTTCATGATGTGGGGACGGTGGGTTTTGGGGTGCGTACGGCGTCGTGTTTGCCGCCGGTTTTTCCCACGCTCCTGGTGGGCGATGATCGCGTCATCGACGGAGGATTGGTGGAGATCGTGCCGTCACGCAGCCTGAGGGCCAAAGGGGCAGACTTCATTGTGTCCTGCAACGTGGTGCCCACTACCCCGCCGAAGCTCAAGAGCCCGGAGTTGCGCCGCCTGGCGCGGATGTTCCGCCCCGAAAAGGCTCGTCGCCCGCTCAAAGAGTTGATCGAGGCCAGTCAGGGCACCCCACAAGAGCCCAAAGGATCGCTGCCGTGGATGCGCTTGATGCGTCAGAAGATGCTGGGGTTCCGTCGTGAGGCGCTGCCCGAGATCAAAGAGCACTGGTACGATTTCCGAGAGAACGGTTCGGTGGTCGACCACGTGCGTGGGCTGGGCTGGGAAGCCACCATGGCGCGTGTGATGGACGCCATCCATGGTTTTTACCTGCTCAGTTGGAAGACCGGGCAGGATCAGGCCGAGTTGGCGGCCAACTACATGATCAGCATGCAGCCCGAGCAGTTTGAGTCCTTTGAGTTCTGGCAGGGACGTTCGGTGGTCGAGCGCTTCCAGGCGCGCTTGATCGACATGAAGGTGGCAGATCAGATTGAGATGCTCTGGCACACCCCCAGGCGCTGGAAGGACACCCCGCCCCAGGTCTTTGTCACTGGCGGCGGTGGCCGGGCAATGCTGCCCAACTGAGGTTTGCCTTTTGGAACCCTCTTGGGCAGCGTCCAGGTGTCTTCAGCCTTTGACGCTGCCCGCGGTCAGGCCGCCCACGAGGTTCTTTTGCAGGGCAAAGAAGAGCGCCATGACAGGGACCGAGACGATGATCGCGCCCGCGGCGAAGTAGCCCCACTGGGTTGAGTATTCACCGACATAGTTGTTGAGCGTCACCGGCAGCGTCAGGGAGCTTTCCTTGTTGATGAAGGTCGCGGCGAGGATAAACTCGTTCCACGCGGTCATGAAGGAGAAGAGCGCGGTGACGGCGATGGCGGGCTGCGCCAGCGGCAGGATGATCTTCCAGAAGATGGTGAACGGCGAGGCGCCGTCGATGATGGCGGACTCCTCGATGGACTGGGGGATGGTGTCGAAGTAGCCCTTGAGCATCCAGACGCAGAAGGGGATGGCGGTGGTGGAGTAGACCAGCACCAGGCCCGCGATCTGGTTGAGCAGCCCCATGGCGTCCAGCAGCACGTAGAGCGGGATGAGCATCAGCGTGCCAGGGAACATCTGGCTGACCAGAAACATCAGCAAACCGGTGCGCCGCCCGGGGAAGCGAAAGCGGCTGAAGGCATACCCCGCCGTGCAGGCCAGGAAGATCCCCACGATGGTGGTGGAGACGGAGACGATCAGGGAGTTGAGCAGTTGCTGCCCAAAGAGCCAACTGCCGTCGGGGCTGGTGGTGGAGACGACATGGGCGAAGTTGTCCAGCGAGGGTTCGTCCGGCCAGGGCAGCAGGCCAATGGTGAAGCCCTGCTGAGGGGTGAGCGCCATGGCCACGACCCACAGGACAGGGTAGAGCGTGACGCCGGTGAAGGCGATCAAGAAGGCGTGCGTCAGGACCGTGCGGACGGTCAGCGGAGGCCGCCTGGGGGTCGTCTTGGCGAGGCTCATTCGAAGGCCCCCTCGGTGGCTTTGGTGATGCGGTTGGTGATGAGGGTGTAGAGCAAGAGGATGACGAAGATGATCACCGAGTAGGCCGCCGCCAGGCCGTAGCGGTTAAGCTCGGCGAAGGCGCGATAGGCGTCGGTGATGAGGATTTCGGTGGAGTTCTCCGGGCCGCCACCCGACACCAGGTAGATGACGTTGAACATGTTGAAGGTCCAGATGCTGCCCAGGATGATGGCCGGGAAGAGGGCGGGCTTGAGCAGCGGCAGCGTGATGTGCCGGAACTTGTCCCAGGGGCCCGCGCCGTCCACTTCGGCAGCCTCGTAGAGCGCGCCAGGGATGGACTGGAGCGCGCCCAGCGCCACGACCATCATGAAGGGGAAGCCCAGCCAGGTGTTGGTGACCAGGTTGGCGGTGAACGCGGTGGCGAAGCTGCCGCCGAGCCAGTCCACCCCGTCCGGAGTCATGCCGAGCGCGCTTTGCGCGGCCTCGATGAACTGGTTGACGGCGCCAAACTCCTTGTTGAACATCCCCTTCCAGATCAGCGCGGTGATGTAGTTGGGGATGGCCCACGGGATGATGAGCAGGACGCGGTAGACGTTCTTAAAGCGCAGCATCGGATCCTTGAGCAGCAGCGCCAGCCCCAACCCAATGCCCACATGCAAGATCACATTGCACACCGTCCACAAGATCGTCGCGAAGAGCGTCCAATAGAAGGTCACCTCACCGCTTTCGCTGCCCAGCAAGATCTCTGAGAAGTTGCCCAGCCCGTGGAAGTAGTACCTGGGGGCGTCGTATGCAAAGAAGCTCAGCCCCACACCAATGGAGAAGGGCACAAAGACCAGCACCACCATGCCCAAAAGGCTGGGCATGACGTAGAGGTAGGCGTAGGGGTTCTCATAGCACGCCACCACGCCGCGCAGCAGTGGTTTGACGCCCGCAGCCACGCCCCCAGCCAGGAGCAACATGGCCAGCCAGAGCAGCATCGAGGCGGTGTTGTCGCGCTGGGACACCAAGAGCGACAGGCGCTCGGACGCGGCCGCCGGGTCGGTTTTGTCCAGCAGGAGCCCCGTCGCGCCGGTAAAGTCGATGTCGGCGGCGTGGACGATGTCGGCGGCGGTCTTGGCGTCCAGTCCGGCGGCTTTGGCGGCCTCGAAGGCCGCTGCGGCGTCGGCCAGGCGCTCCTGAACCAGCGGTTGGAGTTGGCCTGCGTAGTGGAACGAGGTGGCCACCTGAAAGCCAACTGCCGACACCAGCGCCAGCGCCACAAAGGCACCGATCCGCGCTTTGGTGTCGAGCTTGCCGCCGCCGCCGATGAAGATGGCCGCAGCGGCGGCGCTCAGCAGCAGCGTCAGGATGAGCAGGAGCCACCACGGGGTGGGGTTGCTCGGCGCGATCTGGCTGAAGGTGGCCCCGGCGGCCCCGGTGGTCTTGACCGGCACCTGGACGGCAAACCAGGTCTGCTGCCCCACGGTGTCCTGCTTCATCTCGATCCAGGGCGCGGCCCGCTGGGGTCTGGCTTTGGCTTCCAGGCCTGTGATGACGCGGTTGAAGCGGTCAAAGCGCAGCTTGTGGCGCGGGGCCTGCGGGACGGCGCTGGGGTCGGCGGTGGCCAGCGGAGCGATGGGTTTGCCCCGCAGCTCGGTCTCCAGGATGGCGCCGTAGCGCTGACCACGGTTGATGCCGTAGCGGTCCGGGGTGCCCGAGGTGATGACAAAGGCCTCGGTCATGGTCTGGCCGCGTGCCTTGGCCACCGCGTCGATGAAGCGCTGGGTGGTGGCCTCGTCGTGGTCTGCGGCGACCTTGGAGATGGATTGGGCCATAAAGAGGGCCCGGTGTTCTTCAACGGCGGCGCGGTCAAGCTGCCAGATGACGCTGTAAACCACCGTGGCGGCCAGCGCCAGCATGGCGGTCAGCAGGCATGTCGCCGCTGCCCAGGCCCAGGTCGGGACCTGGTCCATGCCCAGCGGGCCGCTCTTTTCGTAGACGCTCATGGCGACGGTCTCTCCTGGTCTTCCACCTCAGCGCCGCGAGGCTTCGATGCGCTCTTGGGCGGTGGCCAGTTCGTCGGCCGGTGTGGCGTTCTTTTTGACGATGCGCTGGATGGCCTGGTCGGTCGGCTCCCAGACAAAGCGCATGTCGGAGATGTTGGGCATGAAGATGGCGCGGTCGATCTGCTTGCGGAAGGTGCGCTGGACGGGATCGACCCGCGCGGTGTCCCAGGTGCCTTTGTGGGCCACTGGCACGCCGCCTTGCTGCAAGCGGATGGTCGAGGACTCGGGACCGGCCAGAAAGCGCATGACCTCAAAGGTCTGGCGCTTGTGCTTGGAGCGCCGGCTCATCATGACGGCCTCGGAGCCAAAAAAGGGCGCGGCCGGCTTGCCCGTGCTGGAGATGGTGGGCAGCACCGCCACCGACCAGTTGATGTCTTTGGAGATCTCTCCGATGAACCACGGCCCGTTGATGACCATGGCCGCGCGGCCCGAGTTGAAGAGGTTGGTCAGCATGCTGCCGTCCACATCCCCCGGCACGACCTTGTGCTTGTGCACCAACTCCTGACAAAAGCGCATGCCCTCCACCGTGCCCGGGTCGGTCAGGTGGAGTTTGCCGTCGATGTCGAGCGTCTGGCCGCCAAAGCCGTGGATGAAGGCGGCGGTGAAGTAGAGTTGGCTGTTGGCGTAGGCCAGCCCGTAGGTCTTCTTGGACGTGTCGGTCAGCCGGCTGGCCATCTCGACCATTTCCTGGTCGGTGCTGGGCGGCTGGGGGATCAGGTCGGTGTTGTAGAAGAGGGCCACGGACTTGAAGGTCAGCGGCAGGCCGTAAAGGGCCTTCTTGTAGACCAGTGCCCGGACGGTGCTCTCGATGTACTGGTCCAGATCCGTGGGCTCGGCCCAGATGGAGATGGGCTCGATGAGATCGGCCTCGGCCCAGTCTCCGATGCGGTCGTGGGCAAAGATGAAGAGGTCCGGGCCGTTGTCGCGCGGGATGGCGTTGGTGATCTTGTCGGCGAAGGCCTGGTAGGGGATCTTCAGGGCCTCAACGTGGATGTCCTTGCGACTGTCGTTGAAGGCGTCGACGGCGGCCAGCAGCGCGGTCTCCTCTTCGGCGCGGTAGGCGTGCCAAAGGGTGATGCGCGTGGCGCCGTCGGCGGTGGTCTGTGTATCCGACGCGCTGGGGCCGCAGCTGCCTGCAAGCAGGAGGCAGCACAGCGCCACAAAGGCGTGGAGGCATGCGGTGCGCATGGTTTGATGATCTCCGAAAGTATGGGGCGCGTTCAGTTCAGGCGCTGGGCACCATCGGCGCTAAAGAGGTGCAGGTGGTCGAGGTTGAGCCCGAATGTGGCGCTCTGGCCGGCGCCGACGGCGGCGTCCCCCTCAGAGCGGCCGATCAACTGCGCCTCACCGACATTGAAGTAGTAGAAAGTCTCGCTGCCCATCGGCTCAATGACATCGACCGTGCTGGAGATGGTGGCCTCGGAGGTGATCGCCGGGCTCAAATCCTGGGGTCGGACGCCAATCTGAACCGCGTCGACATTATGCTCGGTCAGCGCAGCGGCGTGTTTGGCCCCCAACGCCACCTCGAAGCCCTCACCGCAGACAAAAAGCGTCTCGCCGCGCTTCTGGAGCTTCCCGGTCAGGAAGTTCATGGACGGCGAGCCGATGAAGCCGGCCACAAAGGCGTTGCAGGGCTTGTGGAAGAGCTCCATCGGGGGTCCGGCCTGCTGCTTGATGCCGTCTTTCATGACCACAATACGGTCGGCCAACGTCATGGCCTCGACCTGGTCGTGGGTGACGTAGACCATGGTGGTCTGGAGGCGCTGGTGCAGGCGGCTAAGCTCCACGCGCATCTGCACGCGCAGCTTGGCGTCGAGGTTGGACAGGGGCTCATCAAAGAGGAAGACCGAGGGGTTGCGCACGATGGCGCGGCCCATGGCGACGCGCTGGCGCTGGCCGCCGGAGAGCTGCCTGGGTTTGCGCTCAAGCAGATGGCCGATGCCCAGGATGTCGGCGGTGTGCTGGACGCTCTTGCGGATCTCGTCTTTGGGGACTTTGCGCAGTTTGAGCGCGAAGCTCATGTTGTCAAAGACGCTCATGTGGGGATAGAGCGCGTAGTTTTGGAAGACCATGGCGATGTCACGGTCTTTGGGGGCGACATCGTTGACCAGACGGTCGCCGATGTGAAGCTTGCCATCAGAGATGCTCTCAAGGCCCGCGATCATGCGCAGCGTCGTGGACTTGCCGCACCCCGAGGGGCCGACCAGCACCAGGAACTCCTTGTCTCGGATTTCGAGGTTGAAGTCCTTGACGGCTTCGAAGTCGCCGTAGTTCTTGAAAACATGCTCAAAAAGCACCCTGGCCATCGCACCCCCCTGTGAACATCGTCATGCAGATGCGCGATTATACCCGTCGACGTTGATTTTGGTAGGGCCAGCGGGGGGTTTTGGCCCATTGCGTCAGATTGACACGCACAGAACCTTGAACGGCCTTCGCACAGGGATGAGGCGAGCCCCGTCGATGCGGCTTTAAACCGGGTTCACGGGGAAATCTGGGGTTTTTGCAAACACGCCCTTAACAGGATTCGACCAGCGTGGTCAGGTAGGCGCGGTAGGGGTCACCCATGGGCAGCGTTTCATCGATCTTGACCCGGCGTCGGGTGGCGGTGGTGTGCTGGCCGGTTTGAGGGTTGAAGCCCTCTTTCTGGTAGGTCTCCCAGAGGAAGCCCGTGCCGCGACGCTGCCACAGCGGCAGGTCGTTGTAGTTGATGCCGCGCTCAAAGAGGAGCTCGTTTTTGCCGCTGCGGGTCATGCCCTCAAGGACTTTGGAGGCCTGGCGAGCGTCCTGGCCCTCGTTGCGCAGCGTCCAATAGCACCAGCCGTGCAGCGCGCAGCGCGAGGCGTCCGACATCCTCCAGTGAAAGTAGTCCAAGACCTGGGCCGTGGTGGCGCCCATCCAGATGCGGCTGTCAAAGTGGGCCGGCACCCCGCTGGCGAGCGCAAAGTGGGCGCTGGCGATGCCCGCAGAGAGCGACACGATCTTCTCCACCTCGCGGTCGCAGAAGTCCCAGGAGGGGGCAAAGAGCAGCGAGATCTCGTCGCTCTCGGTGTAGGCGTAGGCCGCGCCCAACTCGGTAAAGAGCGCCTCGGTGGTCTTGACCATCATGTTGTGAAAGCGCACGTCAAAGGGCTTTTCAAACTTTTGCGAGGTCAGGCGCGAAAAAGAGCGCCCGTCCACGCGCACGATCGCCCAGGCGCCCGGCAGGAGCTTCAGGTCGTGGAAGTACTCCAGGGCCCTCATGCGGCTTTCAAGGGATTCTTGTTTCATGGTCCTTGTCCAGTTGGTGTGACCGCGGGTGAGGCCAAGGATGGACATCAACTGGCAAGGCGCAAGGTGGGCCGGGGCTAAATTTCGATCTGCCACTGGCCGCGGATGTTGGCCATGGCGACCTCCGCGTCGGTAAACTGACCCACCAACTCCACCGTGCTCTGGGTCTGTCGGTCGGGCTGGACCGTGGTGATGGCGCCGCCGCCGGCCAAAGCCGCCAAAACCAGCAGCCGCCGCGTCAAATGGTGCGAGGCCGGCACCCCTGCCGCCAAATACTCCCGGGCCAGGCTCGCCACGCGCTCCGCGATCGCCTCGGCCCTCACCCCGCGCTCGCCCACGCTGCCAAAAACCTCGGTGACGTTCTGGCTGATAAGCTTGATGTAGACGGCGTTGCCCGGCCCGCGAGAGCCTTTGGCTTTGACCAACTCCAGCTCGTCCTCGGACCACGTCATCTTCTCTGAGAGCGTGTCCAACTCGCGCCGCCCAATGGCGTCGTCCAGGTTGGCGATCAGCGCCACCGCCCGTTTTTTGAGCAGCTCTCCGCGCTCATGCAGGTGCAGTGGCGTCAGCCCATCGGCCACCGGCGAAATCTTGACCACCACGCGGCCACCCGCAGCAGGGTGAAAACCGTAGCGCTGGCGCTCGATTTCGACCTCGGGGCCCATTTTAAGCAGTTGGGGCAGCAGAGACTCGGTCATCTCCTCCAAAATCGGCGCCCCAGGGCTGTGCGTGCCGCCTTCAAAGAGGATCTCGCTGGGACCCGACGCCGTGCAGAGCGCCGGCAATAGGGTCTGGAGCAGCCACGTGACCCCGCGCGCGGTGCTGAGCTTGAAGTTGTACTTGCCCGGCTTGATCTCCCCGGGCTCCACCGTGACTTCCGTGGCGCCAATCTGCGCCCCCTGCACCGTCCCACCGCTGACGGTCGCCACCGCGTCCAACGCGATCAAGTGCTGGCGCAGCAGCCCCGGGTGGTGTTTCTGCAGCCGGATCTTCTCAAGTCGCATGGCGCGCCCGGTCGCCAGACAGAGCGCCAGCGCCGTGTAAAAGGTCTCATCGCCGCCATGTCCCATCGAGCCATCGATCGTCAGCATGCCCCCACACCTCCTTCAAGCATCTCTCATGTCATCGCAGGGCTTCATGGCCCTCAACATGATTCATAACCGGGTGACACGCAACCGGATACGGCGTCTCCTGGGTCAATGACGACAACGGGCGGTGGCGCGCGATGAAATCCATCACCACACCGCGCAGCCCCCGGCGGCGTTGATCCAGCGTGGTCAGCGTCGCCATCATGTTGAGCAAGATCGCCATCCGCCTGGGCCTGGGCGCGCGCTGGCGCATCAACGCCAAACAATCCCGCAAGCTGTCGGCGGTCACGTCTCTGGCCAACGGCGCAAACGCCAACCACGGCGCCGAACCCCGGGCCTGAAGCTGTCGCACCGTTTTTTGATAAATGGGATCAACCTGAAAGCGCACCCCGCAAAAGGGCGTCCCAGGCGGAGAGAGCCGCCACTGGCCCTGATGGGCCTGCAGCTCTTCGGGACCGGTCAACATGATGACGGCGCTCGATATTGCCGGCGCCCGGCCCGTGCGCCCATCATAAAAAGCCCGGGTCATCAGCGTCTGCACCTCAAAGACCTGAAAGGCCTGCTCGGGATTGTGGGCCAACTGAAACTTCACATGGAGCAGCTCAAAACCTTCTTCATCAGACTCCACGCGCATGATGCGATGCAAACGGCTAAGCTGACGCTGGTGGCGTCCCCCCAACATCCCCGTCACCACCTGAGATCGTTGCGGTTGCAGGTACGGGTTGGCCAGATCCTGGGGGTAAAGCTTGGACAAATGGATCAGAGTGGTGGTCAGGTCCGATTTCATGGTGTATGAGCCTCCGAGGTCAGATGCCGATGCACCCAAAACGTGCACGGCGAGCCGCGACGCCACCCTGGCTGCCGCTGAAGGGGGGTTATCGGGCGCTGACCTTGCCCAGTTGCTCACTTTTTGATCTTTTTTGGCCCCCACGATCTTTCATCCGATCCTTCGGGCCGCTCGCCCCCACCCAAACCCCCAGGAGTCCCCCATGGAAGAGCCCTCTTTGATCGCCCGACACGGCGCCATCTGGGTCTTGAACAAGCCCTCCGGGTGGCTCACCCACCCCAGCGGCGACCCCGAAGTCCCCTCGCTCCAGGCCTGGGCCCGCGACAACCTCTCCAGCACCCTCTCTCCCGCCCATCGCCTCGACCGGGAGACCTCCGGGCTGATCCTCTGGGCCGAAGACCCCCAGGTCCGCGCTGAAATCGGCCGCTGGCTTGCCGAAGGCCAGATCTCCAAAACCTACCAGGCCCTCGTCTACGGCCGCACCCACAAAAAAGGCATCATCCGCCGCCCCCTGGCCGACGCGCGCCGAGGCCGCAAGCTCGAAGCCGTCACCCGCTACCGCGCCATCGCCAACCCCACCGGCCGCCTCACCCTCATCATGGCCAGACCCGAAACCGGCCGCAAACACCAAATCCGCCGCCACCTCCAAGGCATCGGCCACCCCATCGTCGGCGACGACCGCTACCCCCCCAAGCGCCGCAAATCCGTCCCCAACTTCCCCGGCCGCCTCTGGCTCCACGCCCTACGCCTCCAACTTCCCGACAACACCCTCTTCGAGGCCCCGCTGCCGGTGTTGCTGGAGCAACACCTGGGCTCAATCACGCAGTGATTGAGCCGGTTCGGTTGCCGCGCTTCGCTTGGCTGCCCTTTCGGTTCGCTTGCTGCGCTGCGCTTGTGGTTCGGTCGCTCACTGCGTTCGCTTCCTTGTGGTGCGGTCGCTGCGCTCCCTTATGGCATTTGCGATGGGTTGGGGTCTTGGCTTCGCCGGTGGGAGTGGGGCATTTCGTCGAAATTGGTTCGTTTGGGGTGGTCGGGTCGTCCGGCTGGTGGATTTATGGGCTTGGTGCCTGCGCCCACGCGTGTATGCCCGGCTTGGGGGGGGGCAGGGTAGGCGGCGAAGCTCGCCTGCCCTGCTGGCCTTTGTGGGTGTTGACGGCGCGGGTTCTTAAGTTCCAGGGCCGCTTCGGCCAGCGGGCTATCGCCGCCTGCCTCAGCCCTCAAGTGTCACTGTCGGTGTTGGCCTTCGAATACAGAGGCCGCTTCGGCCAGCGGGCTATCGCCGCCTGCCTTCGCCCCAAAAACGGCTCCCACGGCCTCAAAGAATCCCAAAGCTTCCATCAGAAAAGCCGCCCACTCCCTTGGAAAACCCTCCAAATCATCACCACCGACCACAAACCCCCATGGAAAGCTTTCCAAGACTCAGTCAGCGCCCATCCAACCTCCAAAAAACGAACCAATTTCGACGAAATGCCCAACTCGTACCGGCGAAGCCAAGAACCCACCCATCACAAATGCTATCAGGGAGCGCAGCGACCGCACCAAAAGCCTGCGCAGCAGGCGAACCACAAGCAAGCCAAGCAAAGCGCCGGCGCCGCGAACCGAAAGCAAGCGCAGCGCAGCGAACCGCGGCTGAACTCACACCGTGAGTTCAGCCGCCCCGGCATTGACCTGAAGTCAATGCCGGGGCTATGTGAGGAGGAGAGGGGGTGGTGGTGTTGAAGGCATTGCTTGGAAAGTTGCGCAGTGATCAGTGGTGGCGGATTGCCAAGTTTGGGCTTGTGGGTCTGAGCGGGGTGTTCGTCAACATGGGTCTTTTTGCCGTGGGCAAAGGCGTGATTTTTGAGGGGATGGCCAACGGCCACCACTATGCGGGCGCGCTGGCGGTGTTTTTGTCGATCTTGACCAACTTTTTGCTCAACGACGCCTGGACGTGGAGGGATCGTCGCAGCGCAGGTCCGGCGGCGTTTGCCAAACGGATGCTGAAGTACTACATCGTGGCGGGCGCCGCAGGGATCATTCAGATTGTGGTGCTGGTCGTCTGCAGCGACGTCTTTGGGATCAACGATTATCTCTCCAATTTTGCGGGCATCGGCGCGGGTGTGTTGATCAACTTTTTCATCAACCACCTTTGGACCTTCAAGACCGATGAAGACACCGCACCAAGGTCGGCCCAGGAGGCAAACGCCGCCTCCGGGAGCGCCGATTCAGAACCTGACACACCATGAACCAGACCCCACCGCCCGACGCCCCCAACAAAGAAGAGATCTACGTGCCGGAGCTTTTGGACCTGCTCCAACGCCAGCCTCGCGCCAGGAGGCTTCAGATCAGCCAGTGTTGGGGCGCGGGGACCCACACCCCGATGGGGCTCTACCAGTTTTTCATTGAGGACCGTCAGCGCTTCACGGACAAGCTCGCCGGGTTGGCGCTGGGGACATCCCCCAAGAACCTGCTGACCGAGATGATGCAGGAGCACAGCCTGCCGGTGACGCTCTACCCGGAGGATCACGACAACCGTCAGCTCTTGGCGCGCGCGGGCTTGATCTATCCCTATCCGGCGCAGTGGGGCCCTGTTCAGGAGGGCCTGGGTCAGTGGGGCTGGGTGATGCCAGTAGAAATTGCGGTCTTGTGTGCAGCATCACTGGACCTCTTTCGCTTCAGCATGCCGTTGTTGCTGGGCCGTTTGTCGCAAGAGGAATTGGACCGGATTTGCCAGAACCTCTCGTTGCCGTCGCGGGGTCCGTTTGTGCCCACAGCGTTGAACGTGGCGATGTCGTTGGGGAATCCCGAGCGTCTGGGCGCGCTGCTGTTGAACCCGGATTGGTACGAGCACACCTTCCCGCTCCCGCTGATGCTTGAGTGGCACGGCGTCTGTCACCGCCACGAGATCTTCAGCTTTGCCTGGGGGGACCAGACATTGAGGCCGTTGACCGCTCGGCACCACCAGCGCCGAGAGCAGGCCTTGGAGCAGGATCTGCGCGATCACGGCTTGATCTTCGCCTACGAGATCAACATCCCCGCCGAGGAGTCTCCAGACGGTCAGGCGCGCACCGAAGAGTTGGTGGTCTTGCCCGAGGAGCTGCGCCCGCTGCTTTGGCAGATCAACCGTCAGATCCAGGAGCAGGGTTTTCTGGAGGGTTTTGAGAGGGCTCCGGGTTGGACCATGCGCCCTCGTCAGGCTCAGTTGAAGGCTTTGGCCGAGCCCGTGGATTTGCTCAAAGGTCTCTGCTGCCTGCTCGATCAAACCCCCCTGCCCTGCCCCACTTCGGACTCCACTGGGCAGGCCCATTTGCCCAAGGCGACGACCAGCCGCTTGGAGATGTTGCACGTGAAACCTGCGGCAAGTTGGGAGGCGATGGTCTTTTGGGGACAGCACCTTAAGGTGTTGGGGTTGGACACCGAGCGTGCACACCTGCAAACAGGGCCAGTGGCCTCAAGGTTGCTCGACCAGGGTCCTGCCGGATGGAGCCAAGCCGTCTTGCAAGCCTGGGCCGAAGGGCTGGCCACACCCAGACTGGACCAGGCACAAAACAACGCGCTGGGCATCAGCCAACGCTGGCTCGATGAGGTCAAACCCTGGCTCGGCAAGGATCGTTACCGCGCCGAACCGCTCGAAGGCTGGTGGCGGTTCATGTCCGAACCCAACCCCCTGCGCAACCCGCCCATCCAACCCCACGCCCCGCTGCGGATGCCAGCATCCAACGGGCTCCAAAGACCCGTCCCTTCATGGCCACAGGCCCCCGGCTGCACCGTCGAACAAGACATCCTGTGCGGCTACCCCCGCACCACCGCAGAACGCGAACGGGTCGAATATGAGTTGCTCCTGGTCGAAGGCATCATCCAGACCTTTCGACTGCTCCTGCTCGACCTCCTGTCGGGCCTGGGCAACACCCCCATCGAGCGCAGCACTCTGACCAGCATCACGCAAGACATCGCCTCCTTCAGCGTCCACCTCAATCTGCCCGTCATGTTCTTTGACCCCATGGGGCAAACCTTCATCCCCGTCCGGCCACCGACCTATCTGCTTGAGGCCGCCAACGACAACCACTTTGAAGAGTTCAGCCAGTTTATCCTCGAAGACGTGCTCCTACCCGCTGGAGCCGTCGAAGAGACACAAGACGGCAAACTCCGGCTGCTCGGCGCCAGACTCCTGATAAAAACCCCGCGCTGGTTCAACGCAGGTGCCCGCGCCAGCGCTCTGTCAGGCCTCGTCGGACACGACCCCGAAGAACTCCTCTCCAGAAGCCCAGCGCCCGCCATGTTGCGCCAGGTCACCGCTGGAGCCGACGGCACCGGAGAGTCAGAAGAAAAACTCTGGCTCGGCCGACCCCTGGCCGACTTGAGACAAGCCGTCGCACAACACACCATCAAAGAAATCGAAAACGGCTACCTCATCACCTCCTAAGAAGAGCCTTTGCCCACTGCCGCCCTTTCCCTTTGTGAATCGAGCAAGCGGCTTTGTTGAACGGGTGGCGGTCGGTTCCAGCAGGCAGCTTCGCAAAATGGAGCGTAATGTTTTCCGCAGGTGGCTTTGTTGGATGAACGCGGTTGATTCACGCAGTGGGCTTTGTTGAACGGATGGCGCTTGATTCAAGCAAACGGCTTCGCAAAGGGGGAACGTAATTATCCCCACAGGTGACGTTGTTGTGGGAACACGGTTGATTCCAGCAGGTGGCTTTGTTGGATGAACATGGTTGGTTCGAGGAGGGGGCTTTGATGTGAGGCTGGCGGTTGATTCCAGCAGGAGGATTCGCTGGGTAACGTGATCAAATCCGTAGGTGGCGCTGTTGAAAGGTGGCGGTTGAATCAAGCAGTGGGCTTCGATGGATCACCCAAGTGATTAGGGTCGTGTCAAGCAATTATAGCGCTCACTAAGGGGTCACGTCTCTGGGATTTGGGCTTTGCTGTAGGAACGCGCTTGATTTGAGACAGGCGGCTTTGTTGGAAGACCCAAGCAGTTAGCGTCAGGCGATTATAGCGCTCACTAAGGGGTCACGTCTCTGGGGCGCAAGGCCCCAGTGACGGAGAGTCGCTGCGCGACTCCAAGCCCCTTGTTCGCTTGTGGGTGGTGACGGCCCAACGCGGTTGATTCACGCAGGTGGCTTTGTTGAACAGATGGCGGTCGATTCGAGCAGGTAGCTTCGCAGAAATGAACGTAATTGCTCTCGCAGGTGGCTTTGTTCGGTGGGTGGCGGTTGATTCAGGTAGGTGGCTCCGCTGGAGGGAACGTAATTTTCCCGCAGGTGCCTTCGTTGCGAGGCTGGCGGTCGATTCAAGCAGGTGGCTTCGTTGGATGAACGCAATTGAACCCGCAGGTGACGTTGTTGAACCACCGAGCTTGAACCACCACAGACCCCACGCCAAACCCAAACAATTCAAAAAGAAAAAGAGAAGATGCCGCGAGTTTTGGGCGAGCAATAACGGATGGCAGGGGCCTCAGAACGAGCGAAGCCATAGCAGCGCTATTGCGAGTGAGTTCTGTGGTTCCTGACGCCGTTAGGGCCGCCCAAAACAGTTAGTCGTTGCCTATGATGCCGTACCTACTGAGCTTGACGGTGAGGGCTTGGCGGGAGATGCCGAGGGTTTTGGCGGTGCGGGTGCGGTTCCAGTCGTGTTCTTTGAGGGCGCGGACGATGTACTGCTCTTCGAGGCGTGCCATGGTTTCTTTGAGGGGGCCAATCTCGACGGGGAGCTCTAGCATGCCGGAGATGCGCTCAGAGAGGGCTTCGGGTTCAATGTCGGCGTTGTCGTCGCTGAGCAGGACGGCGCGCTCCATTTCATTTTGGAGTTCGCGGACGTTGCCGGGCCAGTTGTAGGCGCGCATGCGTTCCATGGCGACCGGCGAGATGCCTTGAACGTTCTTGTTGAGCTTGATGTTGAAGCGTTGGAGGAAGAAGTCGACCAGGATGGGGACGTCTCCGACGCGGTCGCGCAGCGGGGGGAGCTGCACGGGGAAGACGTTGATGCGGTAGTAGAGGTCTTCGCGGAAGCGGCCTTCGGCGACCTCTTTGGAGAGGTCTTTGTTGGTGGCGGCCACGATGCGCACGTCGACGTGCAGGGGTCGCACGGCACCGACGGGGGTGACGTCGCCGCTCTCCAGGGCGCGCAGGAGCTTGACCTGGAGGCTGGGCGAGACGTCGCCGACCTCGTCGAGGAAGAGCGTGCCGCCGTCGGCGACCTGGAAGAGGCCTTTGCGGTCGGCGTAGGCGCCGGTAAAGGCCCCCTTTTTATGACCAAAGAGTTCGCTTTCAAGGAGCGTGTCGGCCAGGGCGCCGCAGTTGACGGCGGCAAAGAGCCGGTCGCGCCGGGGTCCGGCCTCGTGGAGGTAACGGGCAAAGAGTTCCTTGCCGGTCCCGGTCTCCCCGAGCAAAAGCACGGTCGTGTCCGTGCGGGCGACCACCTGCGTCTGCTTCAGGGTGCGCTTGAGCGCGGCGGACTCACCGATGATATCGACCGAGACTTCATCGCGGGCCAACACCTCTTTCAAATAGGTGTTTTCGGTGCGCAGCCGGGCTTCGGCCGCCGAGAGGCGCTCGATGAGCAGTATGTTTGCCAGGCGAGTGGCGGCTTGGTGGGAGATCACGGTGAGGAGGTCGAGGTCGAACTGGGTGAGGGTTCGGGTGGAGGCGACAAAGAGGAGCCCGGCAAGGCGGCCGTGTCCAAAGAGGGGCGCGGCGATGGCGGATTGCAGGGGGATGTCGCGGCGCCCGAAGGCGCGCTCCAGGCCGACGCTGTCGTCGCTCAGGACGCTGACTTCGTCGTTGAAGGCGGCGGCAAAGAGCTTGCGCATGACGGAGGCGCCGGGGACTTGCGGGACCTCGTCGTTGCGGGTGCGGAAGGACTCGACGGTGGGGATGCCCTCTTCGTCGATGACGTAGAAGCCGCACAGGGCCGCCTCGCGCATGGTGCCCAGGACAAAGTCGAGCAGCCGGGCGACGGCTTTGGAGCGGTCCTGAATGGCGGAGAGTTCGGAGAACATCTCAAAGAGGTTGTGCAGCACCCTGCGGCTGGTCAGGGGGTTGTGCACAAGGGCGGTGCCCAGCTCGCCGATGTTCTTCATCGAGCGCCGGCCCAGGTCGCCGCGCTCGGCGCTGTGGGCGATGACGCGGACTCGGACGGGGCGAGTGACGTCTCCGAGGAGCAGCTCATCGCCGGGGTGGACTTCGACGCGGGAGCGCTGGTTGGGTTCCACGACGGTGTCGCGCCCTTCGGGGGTGCGGACCATGGAGCCGTTGGTGCTGCCGAGGTCTTCGTAGAAGTAGCGCCCGCCTTCGCGCACCAGACGCCCGTGTCGACTGGAGATGCGCGGGTCGGTCAGGGCGATCATGTTCTCGGGGCTGCGCCCGATGGTCACCTCGTTTTCGGTGGCGAACGTGAAGTCCTGCGGCTCCGGTCCAAGCAGGCGAAGCTGCAATCCCCCGGACTGTACGTGCTCCATCAAGTCATTCCTCGGTTGGCAAAATCAGGCCTCTGAGACAAAGAAAAGGCCGCGTCATTTTACGAGTCTGCTCCCCTTGGGCGCAAGTCGTGGTATGAGATAAGCTCCGCAGGCGGTCACTGTGTGGCCCAAACCCCTTTGTGGAGAAGTGTTGAACGACTCACCCCAACAGACCAACGGAGGCGCCTTCAGCGTGGCGGGCTTTGTGGGCTTCATCGCCGTGGCGGTGGTCTCTCTGGTGGTCGAGTTGACCCCATCGGCGTTGCCCCTCGATCAGGTCCGCATGGCGTCGACCATCGAAAAGGCCGCCGCAGCCCCGGGCATCCCGGTCTATGTGACGGCCCCGGCCGCCGAAGAGGTGGCCTGGCACGCGGGCGGATCGGTCCGCCTGACGCCGCCCTGGAAACCGGCGCCGCCCGAGCCCTTTGTGGCCATCGCCGACGACACCTCAACCCTGCCCCCGACCGAAGACCCCGGCCCCGTTGAGTTGGCTGGCCCCTGGGTCGCGCGCCGCCAGGGCCAACCGCGCGCCAACCGCTCCGCCAACCCCATCGACCTGATGGATCTGCTGCCCGAGGCCCATGTCGAGGCGCGCCCCAGCACCGACGGTGCCCCGCGAAAATGCGACACGTGGCGCTTTGGGCGCTGGTTTTGCGGCCCCAAAGAATGGAACCACGTGGGTCCAGAGACGCTGACCATCGACGGCAAACCGCAGCGCTGCCTGTGGCTCCACCCGCTGGAGCGCGAGGCGCTGACGGTCTCCTGGCCCGCTTTGCCCGTGCCCGCCACCCTCAAAGGCCGGATCGCCCTTTCAGACCAGGCCGCGGCCACGCGCCAGGGTGCCCCAGTCCACTTTGAAGTCGAGGTCGCCGGCCAACCCACCATCGTGCGCACGCACCCCAACAAGCGGGGCTGGTCGAGCTTCCAGGCCGACCTGAAAGTGACCGGCGCGCCCGACGCCGAGGTCCGCATCACCATTAAAGCCAACAACACCGGGCGGCGGCACTTCTGCCTCGATGCCCAACTCATCCCGGTCAAAACCCCTCAGGAGCGCCCATGAGTCAGGACAAGCGCTTCAGCGGCATTCGCCTTGTGGGGTCACTGCCGGTGCTGGTGGCCGCGCTGCTCTTTGTGGGCATGACGTGGGGCCTGGATCTGCGCGGCGTCACCCAGGAGGGGGTCTGGCTCAGCGAAGCCTCGGACCACGTCCTGGGGTGGCTGCGCAACCCTGGCCGCTGGTCATCGCAGGCCATCGACGCCGCCTGGAGCCACCACGCGGCGCTGCCTCCCCTGACAGTCTTGACCACGGCGGTCATGCGCGCCATCACTGGCCTCAAGGGCCTGGAGGCCGCGCGGCTGGTGTCGTGCCTGGGGCTGGCGCTCTCGGTGATGCCGCTTTGGGGCCTTGGCCGACGCGCGGGCGGCCCTCCGGCGGCCTTTGCGGCGGTGGCGGCCTTCATCTTCACGCCCAGAGTGCTGGGCATGGCCGGCTTGCCGGGGACGGGGGCACTGGGCTGCTTTGGGCTGCTCCTGAGCGTTTACGCCCTCTACCGGGCGCGGACCAGCGTGGTCTGGACCGTGGCGGCGCCGCTGGCGCTGGCCATTGGGGTCTTGACCAGCCACGTCACGCTCCTGGTCATTGTCCCCTGGCTGCTGCTGACCATCACCGACAAGGGGCAGGTCAGCACGATGCTCCTGGAAAAGGGCCGCGACCCACACGCCCCCGACGGCTTCCTGGCCACGGCCAGCTTCCCACTGCGGCTGCTGACCATCGTCCCAGCCGCCGCAGGCCTCGTGGTTGCTCTCTACCCGTGGCTGT
>CAKZKQ010000351.1 GCA_937123825.1 uncultured Pseudomonadota bacterium | reverse complement strand
AACAACCCCCTTTTATCGCTCACGGCGGTCTGGCTGTGCTTGCTGCTGGCCAGCGGCTGCGCCCTTGAAGTTGCCGACGATGCCGCCCCCAGCGCCCTATCGTTTTGCAGCGTCAACGAAGAGTGCCAGCAAGGCGAGGTCTGCGAAGGGGGCTTTTGTGTGGTCCAGACCGAGGTCAAAGAGCTGGTCGCGGTCCAACTGACCCCCTCCAACAACGGTGACGTCCTGGCGGAGCAGTTTCCCCAGGTTGAGATGGAGCAAGGCCAGCCCATGCCCATCCTCCAGTTCCAACAACCCAAGCTCCTCTTTGGCCGGGTGCGCGTGGCGGGCACCGACCAGTCCGACGAGCCCGTCTCCATCAACGCACGGCTGCTGCTGCGCCGCATCGAGCCCAACATCTCCGGCGTCCCCCTCTTCTATGAGGTCGAGTCCAAGCGCGAAGAGGGCTACGTCCTGCGTCTGCCCGGCGGCATCTACGACATCACCATCCTGCCCGAAAGCGACGAACTGCCCCCCGAGCGCGTCCAAAACCTGCCCATCAGCGTCGACACCCAGTACGACATCACCATCGGCGGCACCCGCGAGGCCATCACCGTCGCCGGGCGCATGATCTTCACCAACGCCCGCAACGAGGCCGACCAGCCGGTCTCTGGCGCCCGCGTGGTGGCCATCGACGAGCGCGACTCCACCGTCAGCACCGCCGCCACGACCGACGAGGACGGCAACTTTGTGCTGACCGTGCGCCAGAACGTCGACCAGATTCGCCTGGTCCTCGATCCCACCGACAAAGAGCCGCTGCTGCCGCGCGTCATCACCGAAGACATCCGCCTGACCGGCCGCGAGGTCACACTGGGCAACCTCAGCCTGGGCGTCGTGCAGCCCGAGGGCCAACGCGTGCGCGGCACGCTCCTGGGCCAGGACGACGGCAAACCGGTCACAGACGCCTCCATGGTCTTCCGCACAGCGCTGGGCGACGGCCTTTTGGTGGCCAACACCATCACCGACGACCAGGGCAATTTTGCATTGGAGCTGCCCCCCGGCACCTACACCGTGCGCGTGCTGCCGCCGAGCAACTCCACCTACGCCCTGACCGAACTGCCAAACCTCCAGGTCCGCACCCTTGAAGACGGACAGACCAGTCCCTTCATCGACCTCGAAATCCCCAGCAAGGTCCTGGTCCGGGGCAAAGCGCTGGCCCCCAGCGGCGACCGCGCCCTCTTCAACGCCACCATCCGCATGACGGGCGTCGAGGTCGCAGGCAGCGGCGACAGCGCCCGGACCTACTCGGCGCGCACCAACCAGGACGGCTCCTTTGAAGTCGCCATCGATCCGGGCGTGTACGACATCGAACTCATCCCCACCGACACCAACGGCTTCGCCCGCGCCTTTCTTTACGGCGTGGAGTTGAGCCAGCCGGTCAACGAGCAAGACCTCTTTGCCAGCCGCTCCAACCTGGCGCGCGGCGTCATCATCGACCCCAACAACGTCCCCACCCCCGACATCCTGGTCGAGATCTTCCGCCTGGACACAGACCGGGGCCCGACGCTGGTCGGCTCGGGCCTGACCAACGCACAAGGCGAGTACCGCTTGTTGGTGCCTGCGCTGCGGATTCAGTGACGCCCGCAAGACCGATTCAAACTGTGTGAAGATATGGAGAAAGCGAGGGAAGCCGCTTGTGGCAAAACGCTGGGCGGCGCCTTGCTACAGGCTCAAGGCACTTTGATAAGCAACTCGGGGTTGGCCGCGCCGCATCGCGTCTTCCAATCTGCGCGATCTTTGTCGTCGCCGCCATTTTTGAT
>CAKZKQ010000350.1 GCA_937123825.1 uncultured Pseudomonadota bacterium | reverse complement strand
ATCCCGAGTCACCGCAGTCGTTTCGGGATGGGGGCCAGCCCCCAAACCCCCGCTGGGCCCGCGGGCCCAGACCCGCGGTTTTAGCGGCTTGTGCAGCCCTTTATAGCTTTTGATGGATCGTATGGCGAGCGCGGCGTCACTGACGGCGGCGAAGCACGGCGACGGTGGCCAGCAGCGCCATCAGGAAGAGGCCGCCGACAGGGGCCTGGTCCACGGGGGCGTGGACGGTGGAGTTCTGGCAGTCGGGCTCGGCGGGCTCTTCGGGCAGCGGCGGCTCGGGGTCGCCGTTGTCGTTGTTGTCGCCGTCTTCGACAGGGTCTTCGTCTTCTTCCATGGGGTCGTCCATGGGATCTTCGACGGGCGTCTGGCAGTCGTCGCCCACGCCGTCATCGTCGCTGTCGGCCTGACCGGGGTTGAAGAGGTCGGGGCAGACGTCGCAGGCATCGCCAAAGCCGTCGTCGTCGGTGTCGGCGGTCAGCAACTCGATGGTGGTCGTGCCGCTGAAGGCGTCGGCGTTGTTCAAGAAGCCGACGATCTCAATCAGCTTGGAGCCTTCGGTGGGTGTCGCGGCGGCAAAGGCTTCGCCGCTGAACTCCACGCGGATCTCTTCGATGCCGTCGCCGTTGAAATCGGCGATCTGGGCCGTCTGGGTGATGGCGCGGATGAGCTGCGTGCCGTCGCCGTCCACGTCGGTCAACTCGGGAGGCTCGGCGATGTAGACACCGGCGCCGTCAAGGTCGATGGACTCGGGAGACACACCGTCGGGCAACGAAATGGTCGCCACCACGTTGCCGCTGCACAGATTGTCAAAGGGATCGGGCAGCAAGTTGATGTCCGCCTCGTAACGCTCAAACTCGCCCACCGCGATCAAACGGGAGGCCTTGTCATTGCCGATGGGCTGCTCGAAGCCGGGGTCGGTGGCCACCTGAATGATGTAGAAGCCTTCGGCGTCGTTGGTCCACTCGAATTCAAAGGCTTCTTTGCCGGGCGCGCCCTGCAGGAAGTCGAGTTCGGTGGTGAAGAGGGTCTCCTGGACGAGGTCGCCGTTGTCGGGGCGGTAGGCAAAGACCTTGGTGGACACATCCGGGCGCACCTTGGTGCCCCAGTAACCCACAGCGCCGCCGATGGTGATCGGCTCGCCAAGGCGCGGGCGGTTGGTGGGCTCAAAGCGGATGTCTTCTGCGTGGACATAGATGTCCTCGGGGCGCGGGCCGCCGGGGACACGGGGCGAGCCGTCGCAGTCATCGACGGTCATACGGACCTCGATGGTGCCTTCCAGATCGCCGTCGCTGACATTGATGGACACGGGGTAGACGCCCTGGACGGACGGCGAGAGGGTGAGTTGGGAGAAGCGGCCATGGGCGTTGGTGCGGGCGCCGGAGTAGATTCGGCTGTCGAAGCCCACCGTGGTCAGCGCGCCCTGGACGGGGAAGTTGTAGGTGAAGCCGTCCTGCTCGATCTCGTAGTAGGCCCGGCCGCGCACGTGGAGGTTGCCTTCGAGGCGGCAGGTGGAGATGTCTTGCGACTCGACCACGATGCGCCCGTTGAGGATGTCGTAACCCACGCGGACGACCTTGGTGGCGTTGTTGTTCTCTTCGTCGATCTCTTCAAAGAAGTTGTCGGGATCGACGCGGACCTGGGCGATGCGCAGGCTCTTTTCTTCAAAGGAGAGGTCGTCGAAGACCACCACAGCCTGGCCTCCGGCGGGCAGGAAGTCGATGATCTCGGTGCGGATCACAAAGCCCATGTCGAGCAGGTTGACGGGGACGTTGACGCCATCGGCGGCGCCGATGTTGGTGACCACGGCGGTGAGGCTGAAGGGCTCGTTTTCGTCAAAGAAGCGGGGCTCCAGCTCAATGTCGGCGGTGGTGACGGCAAAATCGGGCCGCCCGGGCTGGCAGGCGCCGCTCTGGCACTCAAGGCCGGGGGGACAGGGGGCGTCGTCGTCGGGTGTGCCGTCGCAGTCGTTGTCCAGCCCATCGCAGATCTCGGCGCCAAATTGCTGGTTGGGGGCCGGGCAGAGGTAGTCGTCGCAGACATCGCCAGTGCCGTCGTCGTCGCCGTCGGCCTGGTCGGCGTTGGGGTCATCGACGCAGTTGTCGATGCAGTCGGCCACGCCGTCTTCATCGCTGTCGGTCTCGGGCGCGCCGCAACCGCAGTCCCCAGCGGCGACCTTGTTGGGGTCGTTGGGGCAGATGTCCTGGCAGTCGGCGGCGCCGTCTTCGTCGCTGTCGGTGTCGGCCACGCCGCAGCCGCAGATGCCGCCTTCGAGCTTGTCGCCGTCTTCGGGGCAGCCGTCGCAGAGGTCTCCGGCGCCGTCTTCGTCGGCGTCGCTCTGGTCGGCGTTGGGGGTCTGGGGGCAGTTGTCCTGACAGTCGGCGGCGCCGTCTTCGTCGCTGTCGGTGTCGGCCACGTTGCAGCCGCACGTGCCGGGGGTGAGCTTGTCGCCGTCCAGCGGGCAGGCGTCGCAGAGGTCGCCGGAGCCGTCGTCGTCGCTGTCGGCCTGATCGGTGTTGGCGGTGCCCTGGCAGTTGTCGCACAGGTCACCGACGCCGTCGTTGTCGATGTCGGACTGGTCAAAGTTGGCCTGGGCCGGGCAGTTGTCGATGCAATCGGCCAGGCCGTCGCCGTCGCTGTCGGTTTCGGGCACGCCGCAGCCGCATTGGCCGGGCGCGGCCTTGTTGCCGTCCTCGGGACAGGCGTCGCAGAGGTCGCCAAAGCCGTCGCCGTCGCTGTCGGCCTGCTCGGGGTCAAAGATGCCGTTGCAGACATCGCAGGCATCCCCAGCGCCGTCGCCGTCGGTGTCATCCTGGTCGGGGTTGTTGGTCAGCGGGCAGTTGTCGTCGCACAGACCGGCGTTGTCACCGTCGGGGTCGCCGTCGGGCGCGCCGCAGCCGCAGGAGCCGGGCACGATCTTGTCGGCGTCCTCGGGGCAACCGTCGCAGGCATCGCCAACGCCGTCACCGTCGGTGTCGAGTTGGTCAGGATTGGCATCATCCACACAAACATCGCAGACATCGCCCACACCATCACCGTCCGAGTCCAGGAGGCTGGTGTCGGCGTCGTCGGGGCAGTTGTCCTGACATTGGGGCAGGCCATCGTTGTCATCGTCCGCGTCTGACTCACCGCAGCCGCAGACCTGAGGGATGGTCTTGTTGGGGTCTTCGGGGCACTGGTCAAAGCAGTCGGGGGTGCCGTCGCCGTCAGTATCGGTGTCGGGCACGCCGCAGCCGCAGATGCCGGGCAGACGCTTGTCCGGGTCATCCAAACAGGCGTCGAGGCAATCGGGCTCACCGTCGTTGTCGCTGTCGCCCGTGTCCACGTCCCCGCAGCCGCAAAGCCCGGGGGCCTGCTTGTTGGGATCGTCGGGGCAGCCATCGTCACAGTTGAGCGCGCCGTCACCGTCGCTGTCGCCGTCCACGATGCCGCAGCCGCACACGCCGGGTTGGACCTTGTCCGGATCCAGCGGACAGGCATCACAGCCATCCCCGATGCCGTCTCCGTCGGTGTCGGTCTGCTCCGTGTTGAACAAGCCGGGGCACGTGTCACACGCGTCGCCGTACTCGTCCTGGTCGGCGTTCTCCTGACCGGCGTTAAAAACCTCCGGGCAGTTGTCCACTTCATCATCGATGCCGTCGCCATCGCCATCCGCGGCCCAGGCAACCGAGCCACATAAGAGCACCAACGACCATGACAAGACCGCCGGCGCCAGACGCCCACGGCCCAAAGAGATAAACCTGTCCATTGCAGACCTCCCAGACACTGCATTTTGCCCTATTCTTCTGCCTTAAAACCTACACTCACCCACCCCAAAGCGTCAAAGCCCGGGTGGGAAAAGTGCCAATTTTTAAAACTGAACCACAGAGCCAGCGGCAAGGACCCAATCAGGGTGAATTTTTAGCGCTGGAAGGCGTCAAAGCGGGGCTTGAAGGCAGAGATCAGGTGCGTCCCCAGCCCTTTTTAACGGGCGCGGAGCCACCCTTGGACAGGAGAATGCGCACTTCTTCGCGGTACTTCTCCACATCGCGCAAGAGCCCCTCTTTGGTGGCCCCAGAGGCTCCGGCGGCCTGATGCTTGCGGAAGGCCAGAAGTGTGGCGGCCTTGACGTAGCGCTCCCGATCGATCCCGGGCTCCAACCAGTTGCCCTGGCTGCGCTTGAGCCAATAGGGGATCACCTCGGCATGGGCCATGGGCAGCAACCCAGACTGGGCCTCAAGCTCCAGCTCGGCCCGAATCACCCGGTGCTCCATAAAGAGCGACGCCTGGGTGAGGGCAAACATCAAGAAGGCCACCAGCAAAATCACCGCGCAGGCCCCGGCCTGGACCTCAAAGCCGCCGCCCATGCTGGAGAAGGTCGCCGAGCCGTTCCAAAAGGCATGGATCACCATGGCCACCGCGTAACCCACCAGCGGCATCACGATCCACCGCAGCGCCGGGTGACGGTAGCGCCCCAACCCCAGGAAGAACCCCCAGGAGGCGCTGGCGGCGCAGTGCACCAGCGCCGTAAAGCAGGTGCGGACAAAGATGTTGACCATCATCGCCACGATCCCTGCCGAGGTGCCCACGTTGTAGAAGTAATAGAAGTTCTCGGTCATGGCGAAGCCAAGGCCGCAGGCCGCGCCGTAGATCAACCCATCGGTGGCGTTGTCAAAGTGGCGCACAAAGATCAACCCAAAGAGCGGGATGATCTTGGTCACCTCCTCCACCACCGGGGCCACCACCACCGGACCCATCCACTCGGCCGTCTCGGGGCCCGCCACCGAGCCGATGATCGAGATCAGGGTCGTGTTGATCACACAACCAAACATCGCGCCGCCAAGCCCGCCCCAGATGAAGACCAACCCCACCAACCACCAGGGCTCTCGCTCGTAACGGTCAAGCCAGTAGATGAAGATCAGGTAGGCCAGCATCGGCAAGATGCCAGCGATGGCGGCGATGATGATGATGAAGAGCGTCATGGGTCACTTTCCAACGCAGAAATCCGAGAAGATGCGCCCCAGGATATCATCAATCGTGACCCGACCGAGCATTTCTCCCAGCGCTTCGAGCGCCAGACGCAGATCCAGAGCGATGAACTCGTGGCTCAGACCCATCTGCGTGGCCTCCAGAGCCCGCTCCATGGCTTCTGTGGCCTTGGAGAGCGCCTGACGATGCCGTTGACGGGTGATGGTCACCCCTTCGGCAGCGGGCGCCAGACGCCGCGCTGCCACAGCCTCCACCGCCCCCAGGAGCGCCTCACCACCCTGCCCGTCCAACAAGCTGACCGCCACAGCCTCGACGGTCCCCATGGACTCGATCAACACCCGATCCGCGTCCAACAACCCGCCGGGCAGATCGGCCTTGTTCAAAACCGGCAAGACGTCGGCCCCAGCGGCCTGCTCCAACAACGCCCGCTCCCGGTCGTCCAACGCCAGCGGCGCGCTGGCATCAATGACCCAGAGGATCAAATCGGCCCCTGAAGCCTGCTCCAGCGACCGATCCACGCCCAGGCGCTCCACCACATCCTCGGTCGCGCGCAGCCCAGCGGTGTCCACAAGACGCAGCGTCACACCGCCGACCTGCACCAGCTCCTCCAGATAATCGCGCGTGGTCCCCGGAATGTCGGTGACGATCGCCCTGGGCTGACCACACAGGCGGTTGAAAAGAGTGGACTTGCCCGCGTTGGGCCGCCCCACAATCACCACCTGCACGCCCTCTCGAAGCTGCCTGCCCGCATCAAAGGTGCCCAGCAAACGCTTGGCCTCGCCAATAAGCCCCTCAAGCCGCCCAATCTGCTCCGTGCTGTCGAGTTGGTACACGTGCTCTTCGGTGCTGAAGTCGATGGCAGCCTCGGTCAGCGTCACCGCCACCACCAGCTCCTGCTGCATCCGAGCCATCGACTCGCCCAACTGCCCCGCCAAATGACGCTGGGCCAGGCGCAAAGCAGCCTGACTGCTGGCGTGGATGACGTCGGCGACCGCCTCGGCCTGGGTCAAGTCCATGCGGCCGTTGAGAAAGGCGCGCCGCGTAAACTCCCCGGGCTCGGCCAGCACCGCCCCAGCATTGCAAGCGGCCTCAAGCAAGCGCGCCATATTGAGCGCGCCGCCGTGGCCCTGGATCTCGCACACGTCCTCGCCGGTGTAGCTGCGCGGCGTCTTCATGTAGACGGCCAGCACCTCGTCGAGCACCTCGCCGCGCTGCGGACAACGCGCCTGGGTCAGGTAGAGCTTGTGGGATTGGAGGTCGCCGGGCAAAGCCGGACAAAGTCGGCGCAGGATCGCCAACGCATCGGGTCCAGAGACCCGGATGATGCCTACGCCGCCGACACCGGGCGGCGTGGCCACAGCACAGATCGTGCTTGGGGTGTTCACCGGACTTTGAGGCGACGCATCACACCGCCGCCCTCGCTCTCGGTGGTGACACGGGCGTCGTTCTGCAGCCCAGAGTGCACCGCGCGGCGATCAAAGGAGTTCATCCCCAACACCGTGATCGCCTTGCCGGTGGCGGCCACTTTGTCGCCGAGCACCTTGGCCACCGCCGCCAGACTCTCTTCGCGCTTCTTGCGGTACGACAAAGCGTCGATGCGCAGCGGCGCGCGCCAACCATGGCGCTGCAAAAAGGCGCTGGTGACGGTCTGCAACGTCGAGATCATCTGGCCCTGGCCCATGCCCAGCCCCTCGATCATCAAACCGGCGTCCTTCCCGGTGATGTTCAAGCTCATCTCTTCTTCAGAGGCCTCACCCGCAACCTTGATCTCCAGGTTGAAGTGGGCGTAGAGCCCTTCGATCCACTGGCAGGTCTGCTGGACCAACGCCTGACGGTCTTCGATGATGTCCTGGCTCATGAATAAGCCCTCGGGCAATGCGCCGCCGTCAACACAGCGGCGCAGGGGTTTTCTTAAAATTCACAAGGTCGCGCGGCTTAGGCCTTGGCAGGCTTGGCGCCCTTGGTCTCGTCATCCTTGGCGAGCGTCTTGCGGATGTAGAACTGCTGGGCGATGCCCAGACCAATGCTCACCAGCATGTAGAGCGCCAGACCGCTGGGCAACAGGAACGTGAAGGCCGCAAACATCACCGGCATCGCCCACATGATGTACTTCATCTGCGGGTTGGTGGCCGTCTGAGGCATCAGGAGCTGCTGGCCGACCATCATCAGACCCACCAACACAGGCAGGACAAAGAAGGGGTCGGGCGCCGACAGGTCCGTATACCACCCGAAGAACTCGGCGTTGTAAAGCTCCACCGAGCTGTAGATCGTGCGGTAAAGGGCAAAGAAGATTGGAATCTGCAGGAACTGCGGCAAGCAGCCAAAGGGGCTGACATTGTGATCGCGGTAGAGCTTCATCATCTCTTCCTGCATCTTCATCGGATCGTCTTTGTACTGCTCGCGCAGCTTGGTCATCGGCTCCTGGATTTTGCGCATCCCCTCCATGTTCTTGTACGCCTTGTGGTTGATGGGGAAGAGCATCAGGCGCAGCATCATGGTCATCAGGATGATCGCGAAACCCCAGTTGCCCACCCAACCGTGGAAGAGCACCAACAACCAGCGGATCGGCTTGGAGAGCACCGCAAAGAAACCGTAGTCGATCGACTCCTCAAGCGACGCGTCGTAGAGCGCCATGGTCTCGACCAACTTGGGACCAATGTAGGTCTGCATCGACCAAGACTGGCTCTGACCGGGCTCCAGCGAGATCTTGCTCATCTGCAGCGACGAGCGGAAGAACTCCTGCTCCTGGAGGGTCAAATCACAGCCCGCAAAGGGCTTCTCCTTGCTGATGACGGCCGTAATAAAGTAGCGCGAGTCCACACCACCCCAGATCGAGGCGTCCTCGACCTTCACCCCCTCTTCGGCGTCGTCTTTGGGCGCGCGGATCGCCTCCTCGTCCTCCTTCACGTAGCACAACCCCTCCGTAATATCCGGCAGCGGGTTGAAGAAGGACCACTCACCGCTGCCCGAAGGCTGGTGCCCGTAGACGATCAACTGAAGCTGATCCTTGATCTGCAGGCTGCCGCTGTTGGTCAGCGTGATGTCCAAGGCAAGGCTCTTGCGGTCCTTGTCGAGCGAGAAGCGCTTGTCGAGTTTGTAAACCCCAGGGACCTCGTGGCGCAGCAAAACCGTCTCTTCGGTGGCCTCGACCACCTCGTACATCGTCTCTTCGCCAAGACCGGGAAGCTGCCCAGAAGCCTCAAGACCAAAAGGCAGGTACTTCTCCCAGGCGGGGTTGATGTTGCCGTCTTCATCGGGCAACGGGCGGACCATATCACCGCGCGTGCTGTACTGATGGGGCTTGATCAACTCAAAGCCCTTCAGACGACCGCCCTTGTTGGTGAAGGTGGCCTTAAAGGCATCGGTCGCCAGAACCATGTCCTCGCGCAGCGCGACATCCTTCTTGGCAGGCGGCGTCGCAGGTGTCCCAGCGGGCTTGCCCACGGAATCCTGGCCCGCGCCAGCCTGATCGCCCTGGCCCTCAGGCGCTTTGTCGCCAGCCTCAACCCCAGGGGCCGGAGGCGGCTCCACCAACGGCGGCGGCGCAAAGAAATACTGCCACACGAAGATGAGCGCCATGCTCAACGCCAGAGCCAGGAAAACTCTCTGCTGTTCCATCGATACAACCCGATGAGACCAGGTTCAGGACATCCAGCGCCCGCGTGTGAGGCTCTGCAAAGGCCCCGCACTACGGCACAGGATCGTGCCCACCTGGATTGAAGGGGTGGCAGCGCAAAAGTCGCCGCGTTCCCAGATACGTGCCCTTGATCGCGCCATGCTTGATGATCGCCTGACGCATGTACTCAGAGCAGCTTGGTGTAAAACGACACGCTGGAGGCAACAAGGGGGAGATGAAGCGCTGGTAGAACCGCACCATCATGACAAAAGACCACGCCACAGGACCACGCGGCTTGGGGGCCGGAACGTCCCCGTTGGCCACCTCCTGCGCCAGCGCCGTTACATCATCATGATGATGACGACAACCACAGGTTGCGTGCTCGTGTGCAGTGCTCATGAACTCTGCCCTGATGATCGATGGTTGGGATCTTTCTTCTGATCGCCCTTGGATCGGCGACAGCGTCGCGCAGCTTTCTTACAAGCCACCAGCGCTTCCTGGTGGATCTCTTCCATCGAGGCAGCGTCTATCCCCGACCGAGCAATCCAGACGAAGTCGTAACCGATCGGCAACGACACTTTATTCCGCCTGAAGATCTCGCGCAGGCGACGTTTGACCCGCGAACGCACCACGGATCCCCCCACCTTACGGCTCACCGTCACCCCCAGACGACTCCAGGGCTGCGCGCCAACAGCGGCATACACCACCAGACGACGCGTCACATGACGGCCTCCGCTGCGCTGGGTGACCAGAAACTCACGGCGCTTGCGCAACCGCTCGTCCTTGCGCAGGCGCTCGTCCTGCACAAAAGGATGATGCGTCAACCCAATCCCCCCTCGGAACGTGCCGAAGCGGACTCAGTGCTTCTTGAAGGTTTCCACGGCCAGACGGGCGCGGCCTTTGCGACGGCGAGCGGCCAGCACGGCGCGACCACCACGGGTTTTCATGCGGGCACGGAAACCGTGGCTGCGACGACGCTTGATTTTACTAGGCTGATATGTGCGCTTGGACATAATCGCTCTCCAAACAATACTTCTTCAATGGTTCATCAACATACACCCCTAACCACAGGGGGGCTTCAAAAGCCGGCTAGGTAGACCACAACCGGGTCCTTGTGTCAAGAACGGTTCGCTGCGTCTGCGCTTCGCTGGACTTGCTTTCGGTTCGCGGCGCCCCGCTGGGGCTTGCTTTTGGTTCGGTCGCTCGCTGCGCTCGCTTCCTTGTGGTTCGTTCGCTGCGCTCACTTAGAACGGAGCGCCTTAAAGTGAGCCCTGGAATCCAGGGGAGTAGATGTGCTT
>CAKZKQ010000349.1 GCA_937123825.1 uncultured Pseudomonadota bacterium | reverse complement strand
TCCGCCGCCGAAGCGCACGGGCAATCTGGCCCCTGGCACGCTTCGCTGTCCTCTACGCACGCGCTTTCCACGCATATCTGACCCGCATCGCAGTCCGAGTTCAACCGGCATTGGAGTGGTTGTTGAGGTTCAGTGCTGTCACCATCGTCGCCGCAGCCTGTTGGCAAGATAAAGAGGGTAATGGCAAGGCCCGCAAACAATACAGTGTGACATGGACTCAAAGAGGCGGCTTGTGTCACCGTGTGGTTCTCCTATTTAGTGCACAAAAGGTCTTGCTGACGACCATTCTGACGGTGTGTCGTCGTGGTCTGGTGAACTTGTGGTGTGCTTGTGAAGCAGCTCTTGGGCGAGTCGGGTGTGTTTGCGCCTTGTTGGATGGACCCAGAACGTTTGGTGTTCACGGTGTTGCCCGCATGCACCACTTTGTTCTTATCGAGAATTTCTTAAAAGTCTTGATCTTCAAAACCACAGCGGGGGAATTCAGATTGGAACTGGCCATTGGGGCAGACTGTTCTGTCATTGAAGAAAGCAGAGGTGAGGTCAGCATTGGTCAGATCTGCACCGGTGAGGTTTGTGTTGGTGAGTATTGCGATGGTGAGGTCTGCGCGGTTGAGCCTTGCATGGGTGAGGTCAGCATCAGTGAGGTTTGCGTTTGTAAAGTTGGTGTCTGCGAGGTCGGCGTTGGTGAGGTCAGTGCCCAAGAGTCGGGCACCTGCGAAGTTAACGCCGCGCAATGAAATGCCCGTGAGTACTGCATCAGTGATGTCTACACTTGGGCCGACAATGATTTTGTTATTGTCTGGCTGATCAATGCATTGATAGCCATCGGGTAGATGGGAAGGGCAAACACTCAAATCCAAGATGCGTGTTCGTTGGATGATTGTGCCTGCGAGGTTGGCGTTCAAAAGAAGGGCTTGTTGAAGGTTGGTATTTGTGAGGTTGGCTTGTTGAAGATTGGCATTTGTGAGGTTGGCCTGTTGAAGGTTGGCATTTGTGAGGTTGGCCTCTTGCATATTGGTGTTCGTCAAGCGTGTGCCCACCATACTAACGCCTGTGAGGTTTGTTTGTTGAAGGTTGGCATTTGTGAGGTTAGCGTTTGTGAAGGTGCTATTTTGGATATTGAAGCCCTCCAAATCTAAACCTGCAAGGTTGGCATTGGTGAAGTTATTGCCAACAAGGGGTACCTCTACGAATGTGGTGTCGGTAAGATCCATATTTGTAAAATTTGTGTTTGAAGTGAGGGTTCGCGTGATGCTTGCCCGAGCGAGAGTGGCATTGGTCAAATCGGCCTGTACCAGGCTTCCGTTGGTGAAGGTCGCTTCAGTGAGCTCGGCAACCATGAGTTGAGCGTTGTGGAGATTGGCATCGATCAAAGCGGCGTTGATGAGTATAGTGTCATTGAGGTTAGCATTGGTGAGATTGGTCCGTTGTAGGGTCGCATTGGTGAGGGTTCCACGACTGAGAACTGCGTTTGTAAGGTTGGTATTGGTGAGGGTCGCACCAGTAAGGTTGACGCCTTGGATGGTGGTGTTGCTTAAGTCTGCATCTGATAGGTCTATGTTTATGAGGTTGAGATCATTGGGCAAGCGTTTGTTTTGAAGCTGCGTTTCAGGTCCAAAGGCATTCAAATTTCGGAACTCAAAACTGTCAGGCCAAAGGGTATCTCTGTTGTAGCGTGATAGAGAGAATGTGGTGCCAGAGAGGTTTGCGGCGATAAAGTTGGTATTTTCGATGTTGGCACCATTGAAATTGGCACCAGCCAGTGAGGCGTTCTCAAAATTCACGTTGGATAGGTGTGTTTGGAAAAGGTTGGCGTTGCGTAAGTCAGCGCTATGGAAGCTTGCCCCGTTAAAGGCAACATCCGTCCACTCACTGTTGCGAAGGTCTGCATCGGTGAAATCAGTGCTTTCATCCATGGAGATGCTATTGAGCAGGGCGCCTACCCAGGAAGATTGTTGAAATTGAGATCTGTTAAGCACTGCGCCGCTAAGGATCACACTGGACATGGTCAGATACTGGCCCTCAATGCCGGTGAGGTTAGCATTTTGTAGGTTTGCACCTGATATTTGGGCAGCGATCAGAACGGCGTTGGTGAAATCAGTACGCAAGCCCAGAGTGTTGATGATACTTGCATCGGTGATATCGGCGTTTTGAAGGCTTGCGTCGGTAAGGTCTGCACGCAGAATGGTGGCACCGGTCATGCAGGCGCGGCGCAAGTCAGCACCTGTCATAATGGTGGAAGAGAAGTTTGCGCGATTGAAGTCGGCGGTGTGGAGGACAGCGCCGGTGAGGTTTGTTTGGATCCAGCGCACACCGGTCATCTCGGGGGAGAAGGTGGGAGCTACAGTGCATGGGTCGCCGTTGCCGGGGTCGCCGCCGGGGGTGATATTTGCGTTGGTGAGGTTTGCAGAGTTGAGGTTTGCGTTGGTGAGCAGAGTACGGCGGCCGTTGTTGGGTTGTCCTTGGCAGTCATAAGGACCGTTTCGGAGATCAATCCGGGCTAAGTTTGCGCTAAAGAGGCTGGCATTGGTCAGATTTGCGGCGCGCAGGCTGGCGCCGGTCAGCGTGGCGTTGTCCAGGCGCGCGCCGGTGAGGTTTGAGCCCGCAAGGTTGACGCCGGTCAGGTCGGCGTTGGCCAGCGAGACGCCGCTCAGGTCCAGGTTGCACAGCTCTGCTGGTGTATTGGGGTCGTTTGGAGCGATGGTCACGCCCGAGAGGTCGGCGTTTGCGAGGTTGGCCACCTGACGCAGGTCGTCGCCGCTGAGCGTCACGCCCGACAGGTCGATGTTGGCGTCTGATAGGTTGCCCAGCGATATCGTGAGGTCAACGTTGGCGGTGGGTTGAAGCTGGTCGATGGTGAAGAGTTGGCGTCCCTGGGAGAAGCCGGGTCGGTCGGCAAAAGCGATGTAGTTGCCTGCGGGGAGGTCAGTGAAGCTCACCGGGGCGTTGTTGGCCACAGCGCTGCGTTCTTCGCCGTTGCCGATGACCGTCACGGTGACGGCGCGTTGACCCTGAGGCAACCAGTCGGGTTCGACGGTGACCGTGACCGAGGCGGTGCCTGTGAGCCGTTCAAGGACAAGGTCTTCAATGTCGTCAATGGGTGTGTCATTGAAGGTAAAGCGGCCCTCGTTTTCGCCCTGGGTGTTGTAGCGAAGCTCCAGCGCGCGCGATTCAAAGCCGTTTTTGGCAAACTCCAGCGTCAAATCCACGGGGGGGGCCTCAAGAACAAAGTGCCCGTCCTCGTCGGTCAGCGTTGTGGCGGTCAAGCTGCCGCCCACGCGAGCCCTGACGATGATGTCTGCGTGCCGCTCCAAGCCTTCAAGCACAATCTGGCCGCGCATCTCGGCGGCGTCTTCTCCCTGTGCTTGCGGGGTCATCTCCAAGGCGCCCACGTCAATCACCGCTTCGCCGTCACCCGCGGTGAATTCCTGGATGATGGGGTCAAAACCGGGCCAGCGCACGGTGATGTTGAAGCGCGAGGGCTCTGCGAGGGCCTCGTCGATGAGGAAATCCCCGTTGGGTTCGATGTTGATGGGGGCGTCAAGGCCGCTGATGAAGACCCGGGCCAGGGAGGTGTCGGCGCCGGGGAGCTGGGAGAAGTCGAGGGCGCCGCGCACGTCGATGTGGGAGGCGTCTGGATCGCAGGCGTTGCCTTGCTGGTCGCCGTCGATGTCGCCCTGGACGGGGTTTGGGGTCAGCGGGCAGTTGTCGATGGTGTCTGGAACGGCGTCGTTGTCGTCGTCGGTGTCGCAGGCGTCGCCCTGGAGGTCGCCGTCGCTGTCTTGTTGGTCGGCGTCTTCAATGTCGGGGCAGCGGTCTTCGTTGTCGGGCACGCCGTCGCGGTCGCGGTCGGCCTCAAGGTCGGTGTCACAGCGGCCAGAAATGCAGACCTGACCCAAAGGACAGTCGCGGTCGCCCAGGCATTCGAGGTCAAAACAGGCCCCCGTGTCGATGTCGCAGTCCTGACCTACACCGCAGTCCGCCGCCGAAGCGCACGGGCAATCTGGCCCCTGGCACGCTTCGCTGTCCTCTACGCACGCGCTTTCCACGCATATTTGACCCGCACCGCAGTCCGAGTTCAACCGGCATTGGAGTGGTTGAATGTCTTGGGAATTGTCGCCGTCGCTGCAGCCAATGGTGGTCACACACAAGAAGAGCATCAGGCTGCATGGCACAAACGATCGCAGAGCGAAAAAGGGGACAGGGGCTCGCATGAAGGTGTGGCTCCAACCCGGGATGGGGCGTTGAAGACGGCGAAGTCTGCCAAGGCGGCGTTGTTCGCGCGTGAATTTCATCAAGGTCTCCATATGTTTTAAGGCTCTTGTTGAAAAAGCGCCATCCCAACCTTTCACAGCGCGCAATGCGAGGCTTTTGGGGCAGGTTTTGGAACGGTAAGTTTTGGCGTTTTGGGCTGGTCTTGAGGGCGTCGCTGGTCAGCTTTGGGGCCGTGATGTCCAAACGGGCCAGTGCGGAGAAGGTTGGCGCCAGCACGCAGGCGTGGGCATCGGGAGGTGGACTGTGAAGATTGCGTTGTTTGGTGCGACCGGCTTTACCGGCGTCAGTGTGTTGAAGTTGGCCCTGGAGGCCGGTCATGAGGTCAAGGCGTTGGTGCGCAACCCCGCCAAAGTGACCATGGAGCACGAGCGCTTGACGCTGGTGAAGGGCGACGCACTGAGCAAGGATGACATTGAACGGCTGCTCGATGGCACCGATGTGGTGCTCCACTGTCTGGGCGTGGGCGGCAAGGGCAACGGCAAGCCCACGACGCTGGTGTCGGACTCCGTGCGTCTGGTCACCGAGGTGATGGAGGCCCGCGCCATGCGGCGCCTGGTGTGCATGTCCAACGTGGGCGCTGGGGGCAGCGGCAAGTGGTGGGTCAACAAGCTGGTGGTGCCCGCCTTCCTGCGCTGGTTGCAGCCCCTCATCGACGACAAAGACCGCATGGAGGCCCAACTGCGCCAGACCGACCTTGAGTGGGTCGCGCTGCGCCTGCCCAACATCGTCGAAGGCCCTGCCAAGCCCGTCAAAACCTGTCCCGACGGCAAAAGGATCTCGCTGAGCATCACCACCGATTCCGTGGCCCAGTACATGCTGGAGTTGGCCCAGGCGTCCGCCATCGCCGATCCCACCGTCTCGGTCAGCAACTGACATTGACACATGTAAAGTGGCTCCGAGGGGTGTTCTTAATGCAAGTCACTTGCAATAAGGGCGCTCTGGATGTATTGCATCTGAATGCAGCGAAGCGCCAAACCCAAGAGCGCTTTGCAGAAGCTTTGCAATCAGCCGCGTGAGTGTGGCCTTAAGGAGGTTTGGCGGCCTCTTCAGGCTCAGCCTGGACCGGAAGGGGGCTCCGATTCACAGCGGCCCATCAAATAGATCCAGCGGAGGATGTATGAACCAGACTCAAACCGACGCCGACAACAGGCTCCCCGTGACCGTTCTGTCGGGATTTCTGGGGGCGGGAAAGACCACGCTCCTCAACCAGGTCCTCAACAACCGTGAGGGGCTGCGCGTGGCCGTGATCGTCAACGACATGAGCGAGGTCAACATCGACGCCGCTCTGGTCGAGCGTGGCGGCGCGGAGCTGTCGCGCACCGAAGAGAAGCTGGTGGAGATGTCCAACGGGTGCATCTGCTGCACCTTGCGCGACGATCTGCTGGCCGAAGTCTCCCGGCTGGCCCAGGAGGGGCGCTTTGACTATCTCCTGATTGAATCCACTGGGATCTCCGAGCCCGTCCCCGTCGCTCAGACCTTCACCTTTGAAGACGAAAACGGCGTCAGCCTGGGCGACGTTGCTCGCCTGGACACCATGGTGACAGTGGTCGACTGCGCCAGCTTCCTGACGCAATACCAGGAGTCGGAGTTGCTCAAAGACCGTGGGGAGGAGCTTGGCGAAGGCGACGAGCGCACCGTGACGGATCTGCTCATCGATCAGATCGAGTTTGCCAACGTCATCATCCTCAACAAGCTCGATTTGGTCAGCGAAGAGCAGGCCAAGCAGGTCGAGGCCATCATCAAGGCCTTCAACCCCGGCGCCAAGATCCTCACGTCCACCCGCAGCAAGGTCCCGCTCAACACCGTCCTCAACACCGGGCTCTTTGACTACGACGAAGCGGCCAGCTCCGCTGGGTGGTTGCGAGAGCTTCAGGGTGAGCATGTGCCAGAGACCGAAGAGTACGGCATTTCGAGCTTTGTCTACCGGACCGCGCACCCGTTCAACGCCGAAAAACTCTGGGACTTCTTCCACGAAGACGACAACTGGGACGGCGTGCTGCGCTCCAAGGGCTTCTTCTGGGTCGCCGCAGCCCATGACGTGGCCTACCAATGGGCACAGGCCGGCTCGGTCAGCGATCTGGAGCCGATGGGCATGTGGTGGGCCGCGGTGCCTCGCCAGCACTGGCAACACCCCGAAGGCCAGCGCCCCGACGAGCGCCCCAACTGGCACCCCCGCTTTGGCGACCGCGCCCAGCAGTTGGTCTTCATTGGTCAGAACATGGACGAGGCCGGCATCCGGGCCAAGCTCGACGCCTGCCTCCTGGATGAGGCGCTGGCGTCCGGCAAGAGCGACGCCTGGGCCGAGTTTAAAAACCCCTTCCCCGCGCTGGTCCGCAACTGAGCCTTCAGCCCCCAAAGCGCTGGCCCTGAACTCACTTCCACACTGCGACCAGCGCCTCCTTTCCCACCCGATCAAATTCCAGCATCTGCTGATGCACCGCGTCCCTGAGCCCCACATCGACCAGTTGCGCCGGCAAGAGCGGATCAAAGCTGAGCATGCCGATGACCGCGCTGCCGATGTGGGCGGTTTGAGCGGCGAGTTGTGTTGTGGAGACCTGATCTCTGCGCTCCAGGCACTGCTCCATGGTTTGGAGCGCGTCGCGGTAGCTGGCCTCAAGCACCTGACGATCCCAGAGCTGGACCGCGCGTTGGACTGGGTCGGGCGCCAGGGCCGCGTCGGTGATCACCAGCGCTTCTTCTTCAAGCCCCAGACCCATCAGCCGCTTGCGCAGCGCGGCGCCGTCAAGCCGGAGGTTGTCTGGACGCAGCCACAAGCCTCCGCTGAGCAGCACCAGACCACAAAAAGACATCGCCCGCTCGCGGCGACGCAGCGCCGTGCGTTTGGTGCGTCCCAGATGCGCGGTGTGGACCAACACCCAGCGGTGGTCCCATGGGCGCGTGTGGTTGGGCAGGTCAATCCAGCGCCGGATGGCGTTGAAGATGGGTTTGCCCTTGTCCCCCAGCCCGTAGACCCCTCGCCCGACCGCCGCCACATCCCCATTTTTGACCAACCTGCCAAGGGCCACCCGCACGGCCGCCGCGTCGACCTCAAAGAGCGCCCCGCACTGGATCAATTGAGACGTCGACAGCGTGGTGCCCGTGGCCGAGAGGGCTGAGAGGATGGCGCGCTTGGCCGTCACAGGGGCGCCCATTCGGTCTTGGAAGAGGTTGCTCATGATGCCTTTAACCTGCGCGCAGCGGTCCGACCATGGTCCACTTTGGGATGGATGGAGTGGTTTATTCTTGACTTTGTAACTGTTTTTGTCATTTTTTGTTCTTGTTTGTTACTTTGCTGCCCCACGGAGACCACCCATGAAAGTCAGCGACTACCTCTCCCCCCAGGAGCGCGCCCATTTCAGAACACCCTCGGATCGCGTGGCGGTCGTTCAGGTGCTGGTCAACTACCTTATCATGGCTGGGGCCTTTGCACTCTTTGGGTTGTGGCCGGGGCCGGTGACGTTTGTGATCTCTACGGCGCTGCTGGCGGGGCGCTTTGTGGGTCTGGGGATTTTGAACCACGACGCGGCCCACAACGCGCTCTTTAAGACCAAATGGCTCAATCGACCGGTGGCGCGCTGGCTCTTTGCGGCGCCCACGCTCATCGATTACGACACCTACCGCAATGGCCACCTGAGCCATCACCGCCATGCAGGCACGATCAAGGACCCTGATCTGCCCTTTGTGCGCAGCTACCCGGTCGAGGCGGCCAGCATGCGCCGCAAGCTGACCCGCGATTTGACCGGGCGCACCGGCCTGCGCGACACGCTCTACCTGGTGGGTATGACTGTGAAGCACCTGCGCTGGCGTTCGTTGGTGGTGCACGCGGCGATCTTTGGGGTGCTTTACGCAACCGGGATGCCCTGGGCGTACCTCTTGTGGTGGGTGGGACTGGTCTTTGTGGTGCCGGTGTGCTTGCGCATTCGCGTCATGGGCGAGCACGGCAATGTGCCCAACATCCTCAGCCGCGACGCGCGCCACCACGCGCGGACCACCACCGCCGGGTGGTTGGCGCGCACGTTCATCGCCCCCAACTACGTCAACTACCATTGCGAGCACCACTTCTTTGCTGGGGTTCCCGGCCACAAGCTCCCCGAGCTTCACCGGCTCTTGCGCCAGCGTGGGTTTTACGACGAACACCCCGGGGCGCTGGCGCCCAGTTATCTGGCGGTGGTGCGTGAGTGCATCGGTCAGCGGCCCGACAAGCCCGATTTGAGCGAGATTGGCCACGGCAAGGCGTCCCTGTCCAATATGGCGTGAACCTCTCTCTTTGTTGTTGATGGCCCAACCTAGGTGGTCTTAAAAATTGCAGATGTGGTGGTATAAAGTGTTGGTGTGATGATTTTGCACAGTATGTGGCACAATCTTCCATCTTGTCCACGGGGGTCTGGCGCGCTACCTTCCGAAGCAAATGGTGCATGTGCTCGCGTTGACAACGGCGAGCATTCACAAACTGCTCAACGGGAGGTCACAGATGAAGATCCTTGCTTTTGCCGCCAGCTCGTCGCGCAACTCCATCAACAAAGCCCTGGTGACGCACGCCACCCAAAGGCTCCAGGCTGAATTTTTGCCTGACGCCGAGGTGGAGATCCTCGATCTGAACGACTACGAGATGCCCCTCTACAGCATCGACCGGGAGCGCGAAGGCGGCATCCCCGAGCAGGCCCAGCGCTTCTTTGAGCAGATCGGCCAGGCCGACGCGTTGGTGATCTCCTACGCCGAGCACAACGGCACCTACACCGCCGCCTTCAAGAACCTCTTTGATTGGACCAGCCGGATTCAGCAAAAGATCCACCAGAACAAGCCCATGGTGGTCATGGCAGCCTCTCCTGGGGGCCGCGGCGGCGCAGGGGTGTTGCAGGCGGCGCTGGGCGCGGCGCCCCACTTCAACGGCGACGTGGTGGCCAACCTCTCGGTGCCGCGCTTTGGGTCCAACTTTGACGCTGAAACGGGCGCGTTGACCAACCCCGAGCTGGCCGAGGGCCTTGGTCAAGCGCTCAAGACCCTGGCCGAGCGTCTAGGTTCTGTCTGACAATTGTCCCGTCGCCCGACGGCCCGATGATGCCGATCTCGTCGTCGCCAATGCTCGACGAACCCCCGGTTCGTCTGTGCTTGCCTTCTAGACCTCGACACCATCGTGCTCGCCGGAGCTTGGTTCCAATTGTCAGACAGAACCTGGCGAACGCCTCTTAAGGGTTGTTTGTCGGCGGCTGCTGCCCCATCGCCACATCGATCCAAAGCGCTTTGGCCGCCGAATCCGCGCTGATCTTCACCTGCCCGGTGTCCACCTCCAGGCCGTCTCCCTGAGTCATTTTCAGGCCGCCGGGGCCGTTTAGTGCCCCATGGAGCGCCATCAAATAGCCCCGACGCCCTGGCTTGACCTCAAGCGTCTGGGGTTGCTCCACCTCAAGCCACCAGACCTTGGCGTCGGCCCGCAAGGGCATCTCATCGTCTCCCGCCACCAGCACCCGCGGCGCAGGTTCCCAGCGCCGATGAAAATACGCCGCCTGTCCCCCCTTTCGATCCGGACGGATCCAGATCTGAAGCATGCGGGTGGGAGCGTCGGTGTCGTTGCCTTCGGCGTGCGCCATGCCGCTGCGCGCTGAGATCAACTGCGCCTGCCGTGGCCCGAGCGTCTGGCCGTGGGCCTGATCCCCGTGGTGGCTCAACTGGCCGTCCAGCACGATGCTCAAGATCTCCATCTCTTTGTGCCGGTGCTTGGGAAATCGAGAGCCCGGCGCAAACGTCGCATCCGCCAACACCATCAAAGGCCCCATGGGCTTGCCCTTGCCCGAATGCTCACCCACCGTCGCCACAAAGTGATCCCTGAGTTCAAGCCACGGCAAGGTGGTCTGCGGCAGAGTGTTTGAGGGGCGGTGGGTGACTTTGGCCTGGGGTATGGTCTTTGGGGAGGCTGCGGGAGTTTTGGGCGGCGATGGATCCTCTGGCGCGCGGCAAGCCCCCAGCAAGAGCGCGGCGCAGATCGCACTTTGGAGGCCGAGGTGGTGGATCGACTGCATGGGTGAGCGCTCCTTGGAGGCGGCAGAGGGTTGGCAAACACAAAACGTCTCGCACATTGGTTCTATGCATAGACGCATCCGGGCACAACTCGCCGTTGGAGGACTCTGAGGGCTGGTGTGACGCCCTTTTGCTGGCCGTGGAGGTCGTGGTGGAGGGGGTAGAGGCATCGAAGGGGCCCGCAAACGCGGGCCGGTAGAGGTGGTCGCTCAGAGGCCACAACCCGTGAGGGCTTCATCACAACTGCCGCCATCGAGGACAGGGTCCAGGCAGGTCTGGAGGTCGCTGTAGGCATCGCCGCAGGCCGAGGCCATGCAGGTGTCCAGGTTGCTGCCAAACCCAAAGGCGCCCATGAAGCAGGTCTCCAAACAGCCAGCGCTTTGCAGCGCGGCCAACTGAGGCAGGCAGGTGCGGCCGCAGGTCGTCAGGCTTTGAAGGCCGCAAATCTGGCACGAGAGGTCATCGGCGCACTGGAGCAGGCAACTGGTGGCGCCGCCCTCGTCGCTCTGGCACGCCTCCACGCACTCAGAGACGCCCGCGCATTGCTCGCCCTGCTCAGCGGGCTCAAAAGGCGTGATGATCGACATGTACAGCATGCACATCTCATCCAAAGTGCCCTCGCCCCAGCTCACGTCCCTGGGTTCGATCTGCTCGCCGTTGACGACCGGCTGGTTGCCCGGCGAGTTGTCGTAGACGCACTCGAGGGAGATGGAGTCGCCGGGGGCCAGCGTGACGGCTTCGGGCATCCGATAGTTTTGCTGCCAGTTGAAGTCCCATTTGGGGATCTCCAACAAGCACTCGGTGTCGCCGTTGCTGCGCACGATCTGGGTTTTGTAGCGGCTGCCAAGCAGGTGCATGTGGGCGGCCACCGAGCCGATCTGGATGGTCTTGTTGGAGTGGTTGGTGTAGACGCGGGTGTTGATGGCCTCGGGTTCGCCGCCAGGAATGTCCAACGAGCGGATGATGAGCGGCTTGGTGTCGATGAGGAAGTCGGGCTGCTCTTCGGTCAACTGCATGACAAAGGCGGTTTGATCGGGCGCCGGGGTGGAGCCGAGCATGTTGTAGTGGATCTGCATGACGATCTTGCTGCCCGCTTCGATGCGAATGCCCAGGCCGTCATCGAGCACCTGGGGTTCGGAGCCAGGGACCCAGGTGCCGACCTGCGTGGGCAGGCCGCCGCCGCTGAGCGCCGAGCCGATCCCGCCGTCGCCTTCCCCGCCAGGGAAGGGCGCGCCAAAGCAGGTGTAGCCTTCGCCGGGTTCGTTTTCATCGGCCTCCAGCACGGTGTCGAGCTGGTCGGGGCCGATGGAGTAGACCAGGACATGGTGGACCAGCGCGCCCGCGTCGGGCAGGACCGTGCTGGCCTTCATGTACATCTCCTTGTCAAAGTCCAGATCCAGCACAAAGCAGCGGTAGTCGTCCGGGTTGGCGTCCGAGGGCTGGTATGGATCGGCGATGGCCGCGGTGTGGGTGGGCTCAAAGGTGACCTCCTGGGGCGACTCGATGGTCTGAATCGCCGAGAGATCGCCGGGCGCCATGCCGCCATCGATCCATTCTTTAAAAAGGGCGACGTCTGCCGCAGGCATGATGCGCTCGTCTTCAAATGTGCGGCAATCCGGGTCGGGTTGCCACGGGGGCATGGTGCCTGCTTCGATCGAGGCCAGCGACGCTGTGGCCAAAGGCTCCAACGCCTCAAAGCTGTCGAGCACAAAGGGCGCCGCGCCGCCTTCCCGGTGGCACTCCCCGCAATTGGCCTCGATCAACGGCGCGATGTCTTGTGCGTACGTCACCCCGGCTTCGTCATCCGGCGCGGCCTGAGCGGTGTCATTGTCCTCTTCTGCGCACGCGCCAAGGGCGAGCGATGGGGCAAGGAGGAGCAGGAGCATCAGTTTGGAGAGTCTGGACATCTCAAGTCACCTTTGGGGTTGGCCTTTGTTGGCTTGTTTGCAAGGTTGACGGTTTGGTTTGGTGAGTTGTTAAGCAAAAAAATGAAAACGTTTGGATTTCCTTTTGTACGGTCTTGATTGGTGTTTGTGTTGACCATTTTGTGTGGAATGTTGAAATTAAGGTTGTGGAGGCCCTCGGGTGACCCGATGTGTTGAATTTTGGGCTGGAGGGTGGGCTCCGCAGTTGAGCTTATGGGGCAAACCTTGAGAAACCTTGAAGATGGGTTGTTTTTGTTTGGGCGGCGCTTTGCAGATGGGGAGGTTGGGGATGGAGACGGTGCTGCTCATTGAAGACGACCGGAGTCTGGCCAGGGAGTTGAGCGCCAAGATCCAAGGGGCAGGCTACAAGTGCGTTTGCGCAAGCGATGCCCGCAGCGGTCTGGAGGCCTTCAAGCAAGGCGGCGTGGAGCTGGTGCTGCTGGATTTGGGCTTGCCGGATCGGGACGGTGAGCACGTCCTGGAGGTCATCAGGGCCAGCTCGGCGGTGCCCATTGTTGGGCTGACCGCCAGGCGCACGGGCAATGACAAGGTCAAGGCCCTGGACGCGGGGGCGGATGACTATGTGGTCAAGCCGGTGTGGAGCGGTGAGTTGCTGGCGCGGATTCGGGCGGTCTTGAGGCGAAGCGGTGGGGTGAATGCTCAGAAGGCCACAGAGGAGGTCGTGCGCTTTGGTCAGGTCACGGTGTGGATGGGGAAGCACCGGGTCGAGGTGGCTGGCCGGGATGTGCACCTGACACCGACCGAGATGGGCTTGCTCTTGATCTTTGTGCGCCGTCGGGGTCAGGCCCTGAGCCGGGAGCGGTTGATGGACGCGGTCCTTGGGCCTGACGGCGGAGCGCTGGAGGCCCTTCAGTCTCACGTGTCGCGCCTGCGCAAGAAGCTCGGCGCCGATGGCACCCGCATCGAGACTCTGTGGGGAGTGGGTTACCGGCTGCGCGTGGATGCGGACCCGGAGGAGGGCTGACAGATGCGATGGACGTTGGCGCGCCGCGTGGCGCTCATCACCTTTGGCGTGGTGTTGGCTGAAGCGGCGGTCCTGCTGGTGCTCGGGTCGTCCTTCATTGTCGGGGTCCGTGATCGCATGGATCACGGTCTGATTGTGATATTGGAGCGCACAGGAGAGTTGGAGCGTTGCGATCAGGACCCCGCAGCCTGGGTCTTGCCGCTCGACGGGGTGGGGACGCTCTTTGCGGTCGATGATGAAGGGCGACCCTACGCCCCCAATGTCCCCGTGGTGGATGTGGGCCCGGCAGATCCTGGTCGCCAGCCTGGGTTTGAGTTGGTGGTGATGAAAGGCAGCGTGCCGGGCTTCAAGCCGTTCGCGTCGCTGCGCGAGACGGGCCGCGCAGGCCGGTGCCACCGCATCGTGACCAGCACAGAGTCGTTGGAGGTGGCCGACGTCATCTTCACGCGTTTTGGCATCGCGTTGCTGGCCATTTTGGTCCTGGTCTTTGCCGTGGCCTGGCCCCTGGTGCTGCGGATCAAGCGCATGGCCGCCGCCACCGAAGAGGTCATCCGCAACGACTTTGAGGGGGCTGTGCCCACGGGCGACGATGAGTTGGGACAGCTTGGAGACGCCTTCAACCGGGCGGCGACCACGGCCAGGGAGCGCCTGTCGATGCTGGAGGCCAGGGACGAGGCGCTGCGAGACGCGCTCCAGCGCTTGACCCACGACGTGATGACGCCGCTGGCCTCTTTAAAGCTCGGCGTGGAGCGGCTGGATCAAGAAGGGGACGACCCCGCGCAACGCCACCGCGCCCTGCGCGCCGATGTCGAACACCTCAGCGCCCTGCTGGCCAACCTCGCCACGCTTGCTCGCCTCAGAGGCTCCTCACTGGGTCTGGCCCGCGAATCGGTGGATCTGGCGCAGGTGGTCCAGCGCGTGGGGCTGCGCATGTCGGTCCTGGCCGAGGATCGTGGGCTGTCGCTCTACACCGCGCAGCCCGATGGGCCGGTGTGGGTGATGGGCGACTCGTTGGCGCTTGAGCAGGCCGTGGGGAACCTGGTGCACAACGCCGTGCGCTACGCCAACGGACACGTCGCGGTGGTGGTGGACACTGGCGCGTCGGTGGCCCGCGTCATGGTGCGTGATGATGGCCCCGGCATCGACCCCGACGATCTGCCGCATGTCTTTGAGGCCCGGTTTCAGGGCAAACTCAGGCCCGACGGCGCCCCTTCTGGAGCCGGTCTGGGGTTGGCGATCGTCTCTGAGATCGCCCAGCGCCATGAAGGCCGACTTTGGCTTGAACCCTACGCCGAAGGCGGCACCGAAGCGCGCCTTGAACTGCCCACACAGCACCCAAATGAGGGTTCTTGATCGTTTAGGCGCTGTCTGACTCGGCCTGGAGGCTGCCAAGGAAGTCGAGCACGGCTTTGTTGACGGGTTCTGGTTGCTCTTGCTGCACCCAGTGCCCGGCGCCAGGGATGATGACCTTGGCGCGCAGATCATCGTAGAAGGCGTCCATCATCTCCAGGAGGTTCATGCCCGGGGCGTAGCGCAGGACCGAGTCGTGCTCCCCGGCGATGAAGAGCGCGGGCTGCGCAATGCGGGCGGTGGCAAAGGACTCCAGATCGTGCCAGTCCCGGTCCATGCAGCGGTAACGGTTGAGCCCGCCTCTGAACCCGCTGCGCGCAAAGGCGGTCGCGTAGGCATTCAACTCGTCTTCGTTCAGCCAGCCAGGCAGCGTCTCGGGGGCCTCCATGCCGTCCAGATAGCCGGTGCGCCGCTGTCGCATCTGACGCCGGGTCTCAGAGGTGGCGTCGGCCGAGTTCATAAAATAGATCTTGGTCAACGCGTCTTTGACGTCGCGCTCAAACTCGGCCTCGGGCAGCGCTGGGGTCTGGAAGTGGAGGATGTAGAAGAAGCGCTCGGGGTGGAGGGCCTTGAAGAACTGCGTGGGCGGCATCGGCCCGCCGCGTCCCATGTGGGGCACGCTCATGCCCACCACGGCGCGGACGCGTTCAGGGTGCAGCAGCGCCGTGCTCCACACAATTGGCGCCCCCCAGTCGTGGCCAATCAAGATGGCCTGGTCTTCTCCCAGAGCGTCCATCAGCCCCACCACATCGGCGGCCATCTCCTCCATTCGGTAGGCGTCGACCGCTTCGGGAGCGTCACTGCCGCCATAACCGCGCACGTTGGGCACCGCCACGCGGTAGCCCGCCTCCACCAGCGGGGCGATCTGATGCCGCCACGACAGCCACAGCTCTGGCCAACCGTGGACCAGGATGCACAAAGGCCCCTGGCCCTCGACCACGACTTCCAGGTTGATGCCATTGGTTTGGATGATGCGCGGGGTATGGTTCATGGTGGCTCCCTGTGGGCAAGGGTGAGTGCCCGGTGATGGGCGACACCCAGTTTAGCATAGAAGTGCCCAGCTCAGTGCCCTTGAACCAAGTGCATTCCTGTGGCCACCAGCGCCGATGGAGGCAGTCCAAACATCTCTTTGAAGGTGGAACTCAGGTGGGCTGAGCTGGCAAAACCGGCCTCGTGCGCCGCGTGGGTCAACGAGTGGCCAGCGGCGATCTGCGCAGCCACGATCGCCATGCGGCGCCAGAGGCGGTAGCGGCGAAACGGCATGCCCATCTCGGCCCGAAAGACGTGCTGAAAGCGAGACACAGACAAACGCGCGTGTTTGGCGGCGGTCTCGACGCGGGCAAAGTGTTGGGGGGCGCGATCAATGGCGCGGACTGTGGCGCTCAGTCGTCTGAGGTGGCGCGGTTTTGGTGAGATGCTCAAGGCCTCCAAAGCTGCGTCGAGCCACTGCGCTGGAGGGCTTTGGAAAGCTTCGTTCAGCATGTTTGTGACGGCGAGTGCCTGGGTGTCCAGAGACGGTTCGTTCAAAGATGCCCAGTCGTCTCCCAGCGCGTCCAGGTAGAGGAAGGCCATGGTGCCTGTGGTGCGGCGCAGGTGATGGAGCGTGTTGGGTGCGATCACGGCCAGGCGGCGATGCTCAAATTCTTTCAGTCCCGTGGCGTGTCGCGACAATTCAAAGTGGTGATCCATGCCGATGACCAGGGTCGCGACGCTGTTTCGGTGGGGTTGGAGCTTCAACCCTGGTCCCAGGTAGAGGGCGCGGCCGTTTTGAAGGCAGATGTGGGCGGCGGTGGCTGCCGGGGGGCTTGGTTTTGGTCTTTGCGTGGAGTGGATCATGGGGTTTGTCCCGTGGTGGTCCAGGCGTGCCAGGACACCAGCGCCAAAGGCAGGATCGCCAGCGCGTCGACAATGGCGATGGTGCGCAGCGGTCCCTCAGGCCAGCCAGCGCGCCCGTAAACCCCCAAAAAGCCCACCACCGAGAGCGCAATGACCAATGAAGCCGCGCGCCTTGTCCCCTCATCAAAAGCCGCCATGCTCGCCAGCACCACAATGCCCAGGAACATGGCGCCTCGATGGACGATCAGCGTGCCCGCGTCTGCGCTTGAAGACACGCCGTAGAGTTTGTCGGTCAGGTGGGGCATGGCGATCACTGCAGCAGGCGGCAGGTGTACGGCAGCCAGGGTCAGCCAGGCCAGTTTGAGCATCCATTCCATGGGGGCAGCCTCCTTGTGTTGCGCTCTTGGGCCTTATGATGGGCATGTTTTGGCGCAAAGGCTTTCAAGAACCTGCTGCTTTTCTCTTTTTTGTTCTTATAGCAGGGGTGCTTGTGGGTCGCGCTGCCCGAATGGGTCTGGCGGCAAGTGGCCGTGAGCCGAGGAGGCGCAGTGTCTGAACTAAAGGTGTTGGGGGCGGCGACTCGGGCAGTGTTTGGGCGTGCGGTGTCCGAGTCGGTGGGGTTTTCCACCACGCGCACGTCGTCCTACGGGGCGGTGGTCCTGGGGCTCTCGCTGGCCACGGCCTTTGAGATGGTGGCGCTGCATCTGGGCATCGGCCACTTTCTGGGGGAAGGTTATGGTTGGCTCCACGCTGCGGTGACCATGGTGCATCTCTACGGTGCGCTGTGGATCCTCGGGGACTGGCGCTTGATGAAGGAGACCGGCCACCGGGTGGAAGGCGACCGACTGCGGGTGGCGTTGGGGCAGCGCTGGCGCGCCGAGGTGCCGCTTGAGCAGGTGGCGTCGGTGAAGACCGGCGAGGTGGAGCCGCTGGATGTGATGAGCGGTCAACGTCGCCCAGCCCACGTGGTGGTGGTCTCTCCCATGGACGCGCCCAACCTGACGGTGTGCCTGCGTGGTCCGGTGAGTTTGACGACCTACATGGGGTTCACCAAAGAGGCGACCGAGCTGCAACTCTTTGTCGATGAGCCCCACGCGCTGGCCAAAGCGCTGGCCGCCGAGCCCTCCAGCGTTTGAGGGTGGTCTTCAGGGCAGGACGGCCTGGTACTGGACGCCGGGCAGCCAGTGAAAGGCCGGGTCAAGCGCGGCGGCGGCGTCCTGGTCGTCGGTGAAGGTGCTCAACAGGAAGGCGGTCGAGAAGTGTTGGATCAGATCCAGCGCTCTGGACTTGTCCCACACCGGGTCAAAGCAGGCAAAGGCGTAGACGTCGCTCAACTGGCTCACCCAGGGCATGTCCTGGCAGAGGTTGGAGGGCAGGAAGTGGCTGCCGCCTTCAAGGCCCATCAACGCCCGGCGCTGGCTGGAGGTGTGCGTGTAGGCAGGTTCGGGGCCCCAGGTCCAGGGCGTGCCAAAGTCGGCGGTGCCTCCGATGGCCATCATCGGCACGGTGATCTGGGCCAGACCTTGCTGGCCAAAGAGGTAGGCGTCTCCAGAGATGGGGACGATGGCCTTGACGCGCTCATCGCGCATGGACGGCCACAGACCTTCGGGGACCTCGTCGAGCCCGGCCATCTGGGCCATGTCCTGTTGGCGACCCACAAACGGTGCGCAGAGGAATTGGGCAGGATCCTCGGGGTGCAGATCGGCGCAGCGCGCCTCAAAAGGGGCCCACTCAAAGCGCGCGCCCGCCGCCGCCAACGCGGTGTAACCGCCGTAAGAGTGCCCAACCAGCGCGACCCGCTCCAGATCCAGGAGCCCGTCCCACTGACCACCGTCGCCGCCGAGCGCTTCGGCCAGATCCAGTGTGTGGGTCACGTCCACCGGGCGGTCAAAAGAGGCCTCGGCCACCTGAAACCAGTCTGACTCTGTATGGTCAGGTGCCAGGACCACAAACCCGTGCGATGCGTAGTGCTCGATCAGGTCGCTGTACCAGGCGGCGTTGAGGCCAAAGCCGTGTGAGAAGAGGATCACGGGCAAGGGGCCAGCGCCGTCATTGATGGTCGCGTCTTGCAATGCGCGGCCCACGACCATGGGCGACTCCACCTGTTCGGCCCACTCGGGGGCCTTGAGCTTCATGTCGTAGAGGACGGCTTCGGGGGCGTTGTCTGGGTTGAGGGCGGGGTACCAGAGGTCAACCTCCAGCGGCGCGGCGCCCTCGCGTTCGACCTCGACGGAGGCAAAGCCCACCGCGTGCGGGCCGCGCACCCCATAAGTGGGGGCGTCCGCGCGGTCGTTGGACGTGGGCACCTCCCGGTCGTCAGGCTCCTGAACGTCGGGGTTCTGGTCGTCGGGCTCCTGGTCATCAGGCTCCTGGTCGTCTGGGTCCTGTGCGTTGTTGGCGGTGTCATCTTGCGCGTTGTTGGCCGGATTCTGTGTGTTGTCGGTGTTGTCGTCACCGCAGCCCACCGCGACAGTGCTCAAAATGGCCGCCGCCAGGAGCACGGCCAGCGCTTTGAGGCCGCCGGTGGTGTTTTGGCGCCAGGCAAAGGGGTTCAGGTTCGTCTTCATGGTGTGTGTCCCTCTATGGATGGGTTTGTGTTCCTTCTGCGTGTTTTGTCGGTCGTCCAAACGGCATATGGGCCCTATGCCGTGTCTGGTTTGGACTCTAGACTTACGCTGTAAGTATGGCTGTGTTGGGTGGGTGTCAATGAAAAAACTTACGCCGTAAGTTTTCGGGTGTCTCGTCACCATGGGATTTGAAAGGTGCCGGTCTTGTCGTGGTGGGGATCGCTGTGGTGGGCGCAGCCGTTTGGATTTTTATCTCTCTCGACCCGAAGGCAGGCCGGATATTGTGGCCCCTCTGGGGCAGGGGTATATTTGCGCCGTTGGTCTGCGCCGCGAGCACTGTGCGGAGCTGAAGGAGGAGCCATGGCCGCTCAGAGGAAGAGAAAAAAACGCACAGGAAAGCCGCTGACCAAGGCCAGGATCATCGACGCCGCGGTGGCGTTGGCCGATGAAAGCGGGATGCTCTCCTTTTCAATGCGCAAGCTGGGCCAGAGCCTGGGCGTGGAGGCCATGTCGCTCTACAACCACGTGGCCAACAAAGACGACATCCTCGACGCCATGCTCGACCACGTGATGGGGCAAATCGACCTGCCCCAGCCCGAGCAGCCCTGGAAAGAGGCCATGCGGACGCGGGCGGTGTCGGCGCGGAAGGTGTGTGCTCGCCATCCCTGGGCGACGCGGTTGATGGACTCGCGCAAGACCCCCGGTGAGGCCTTCTTGAAACACCACAACGCTGTTTTGGGGGCGCTGCGAGGGGCGGGGTTCTCGATGGCGCTGACGATCCACGCCTTTTCGTTGATGGACAGCTACATCTACGGCTTCGTGCTTCAAGAGCAGAGCATGCCCATCGACGGCGAGCAGGGGATGGCGCAGGTCGCCGACGAGTTTCAGCAGCAGATGCCTCAGGGAGTCTTTCCCCACATGGAGGAGGCCGCCGTTTTTGCCATGACCTCGGGATACAACCACGCTGACGAGTTTGAGTACGGACTGGACCTCATCCTCGATGCCCTGGAATTGCGTCTGAAGGCCTCCACCTGCGCGTCATAGCGCTTGCCCTGCTTTGGCGTTCATTTGCGCTTGCCCCACCGCGACCAGTTCTTGACCAAGCCACAACACCGCGTCGTCGGCCCGGCCTCGGTGCCAGACCACGTCCACATCAAAGCCAGGTAGCGCCACCGGCGGCGCAAGGACCTTCAGCCCCAGCCTGGGCGCCAGCACGTGGGCCATGCGGGCTGGTATGGTCAAAATTGCTGCGGTGCCTGCGATGAACTCCGGTGCGGTGACAAAGGAGTGGCTGTAGACCGCCACCCGGCGCTCGATCCCCATGGACTTCAGGTGCCGATCGACGGCGCTGGTGCCGTAGCCATCGGGCGAAATGCGCACATGAGGGGAGCGTCGATACACGTCCAGGCTGAGCGTGGTATCCACCTCGGGGTGGTCGCGGCACACCAGGCACGCCATGCCATCGCTGTAGACCCGGGCGCTGTCTGCCCAGGCAGGCGTCTGCGCAGCCAGTTGCAAGAGCAGGTCCGTTTGCCCTGACTCCAGGTCGTCCATGCGCTGCGGCTTTCGGGGGCGAATGTCGAGCGTCATTTCTGGGGCCTGAGAGAGCACGCGCGCCGTAAAGGCCGGCAAAAGCGTCAGGCTCAAGTCATCCGAGGTGGCGATGGTGCAGTGTCGGTCACAGAGGGCCGGTTTAAAGGAGGGCCGCTTCTGGACCACGTTGCCCAGCGAGCCCAGCGCCGTGCGCAGCTCCATTTCCAGGGCCTTGGCCCGCTCTGTGGGCACCAACCCCGAGCGCGAGCGCACAAAGAGCGGGTCGTCCAGCACCGCGCGCAGCTCTCGCAGCGAGTGGCTGACCGCCGACTGGGTCACGCCAAGCTCCACGGCGGCGCGCGTGGCGCTGCGGTGCCTCAAGAGCGCTTCCAAGACCGGAAAAAGATTCAAATTGATGCCTGCCAGCAGGTTGCGCTTGTCGGACATCAGGGGCTCCTTTGGTGGTTCAAAGGAGGTGAGCGTGTCAGCTTGGACGCGCGGCGTCAACCGACGCGTTGTGGGGAGATTGTGGTCGCCCATCAACGCTTCGTTGTATGATGGATGGCCTTTGTCTGATGGGTGTGTCGAGCTTTGCGATGTCCTTGACACTGGGCACCCCTTAAAGCCCACCCAAAGCCCAAGACGCTCCCCCAAAGACGCCAGGAGCCGCGCCGTGCCCGACCCCAAAGACCTGACCGTGCCAGCCCGAGACGGCTTTGAACTCAAAGCCACCCTCTACGGACCATCATCCGACATCCAACGCCTGGTCATCGTCAACAGCGCCACGGCAGTGCCACGCCGTTTGTACCGTCACTTTGGCGCCTTCATGGCCGCTCAAGGCTGGACCACTCTCACCTACGACTATCGAGGCGTTGGACAATCTCGCCCAAAGGCCACACTGCGCGGATTTCAAGCCAAAGCGCGCGATTGGGTGCTCCAGGACATGGCCGGGGTTTTGGATTGGGCCTGCGCGTCGTTGCCATCGCAAAAGCTCTATCTTGTGGGCCACAGCATCGGCGGTCAGTTGGCGGGACTGCTCGACAAGCCCGACGCGGTCGATGCCATGGTGACCTTTTCGGCCCAAAGCGGCCATTGGCGCTATCAGGGCGGGGGGCAAAAGCTGGCCGTGGCGCTGCACAGCTACGCGACCCTGCCGCTGCTCGCTGTGGTGTGTGGCTACATGCCCTGGAGTCTGGTCGGCGGCGAGGACATCCCGCGCGGCGTGGCGCTCGAATGGGCCAGTTGGTGCCGCCACCCCGACTACGTGCTGGGCGATGACACGCTGCCCCTGGAGCGCTTTGCTGACTTTAAGGCCCCGGTGCTGGCCTACAGCATTGAAGATGACAACTGGGGCACGCGGCGCTCCGTGGACATGATGATGAACCGGGCCTACCCCAACGTGACCCGAAAGCACATCGACCCCGCACAGATGGGCATCGACAAACTGGGTCATATGGGCGTCTTTCGCCCGCACGCCAGCGCCATCTGGGAGGAAGCCGCCGCTTGGCTTGAAGCCGCCCCAAATGGCTGAGCCCAAATCGGCATCGACGACCATTCGTGGTATGCTCCTTGCTCACTCTCCACACCATTCAACACGGGCATGGCGTGATGCCGGGTGCCCTTGTCTGGTCCCAGACCCATTGGAGTTCGACATCAACGAGGTCGCCATGACGCAGGACGCAACGATGAGGCTGGCGCGCGCACTTCGCAGGGTGCGCATTGCGCTTCCCGGGGTGCGTTGGTTGGGTTTGCAGGACGAAGACGGCCAGTCGCTAAGACACTTGATCAAGGCGTGTTACGCCGACACTTATTCTTACAAAACATTGTATGAGCCCGGTGGTCTGGAAGGGCTCTGGGACTCAGGGGCGCTCTTGTCGCTGGGCGAGTTTTCGCGCCAGGGTGAGTTGATCGGGCACACGGGGTTTTGGACCAAGGATCCGGGGCTAGATTATCTGGAGTCGGGTCTGTCGCTGGTGTCTCCATCCCGGCGGCAAGGTCTTCGGGTGGATTACCAGCGGGTGTGGAGACCTCTCCTTGAGGCGCTGGGTCAGCACGTCTCCTACGTGCATCAAAACACCACCACGCTCCACCCCATGGCCCAGTTCTACGCACTCAAACACATGAAGGCTCGCCCCACCGGCTTTATCCCCTGGTATGCGCACGGCGAGCGCGTGATGGGGCTGAGCGAGTCTGGGGCGGTGATGCACGCGTTGTCGATGACGACGCCCCTGGGGTCCGAGGCGGCTTTGCCGGTGGTGGCGCCGCGCTCGCCCTGGCGGCCATGGCTGAAGGCTGTGGCGCAGGGGGCTGGGCTGACGGTGGAGGGCGACGAAGGCCCGCGCTGGTCGGGGCAGGCCCGCGTGGATTCCATTGAACGCAACGGCGCTTTGCGCCTGCTGCGCCATGCCATCAAAGGCGGTGAAGACGGACTTGATGATGTCTTGCCGGGGCTTGGCGGGGCGCGGGTGCAGATCGTCCATGTGCCTGCGGTGTCTGGGCTCAGCGGGCTCTTTGATGCGCTGCTCACCAGAGGTTTTGTGCCCACGGGCGTGCGCCCTCACAAGCGCCGCGCCCACGAGTGGACCTTGCAGCGTGTGCCTGACCCGCAGGCGCTGTCCGGCTTGGGCGAGGTTCAACTGGCGACCGAGGGGTTGAGGTCTCTTTGGCAGGACTGGAGAGAGCGATGCGCGCACACTTTGTAGACCGGTTGTTGGCGGATCTGGAGGGGGCGGTGTCTCCCATCTGGATTACGATGATGGCGTTGACGGACGAACCGCCCTCGGCGGCGGTGCTGCGCCGGGCGGTGTGGGACGTTTTTGAGTCCACGGCCCGGTTTGGGGTCGTCTGGCAGGGACGATGGGTGCCGCGCCGTTGGTCGAGGCAAGAGAGCGACAGCGTGGTGGTGGAGCACTGTGAGCGCCGCCCCCATCAGGACTTTTTGCATGAGATTGTGGCCCAACCTGCCAGTTTGGAGAGCGCCCCGGCGATGCGCGTGCATCTGGCGCCGGTGGACGTGGAGGGCCGGGCGTTGTGGGCGGTGGCGGTTCAATTGCACCACGCGTTGGGCGATGCCCGAGCGCTGGGTCATGTTTTGGACCGGCTCTGGCGCGCGGCTGGGGGTGAGCCGCTGTCGGTGGATGAGTCTCCGTTGGTGTTGATGGACGATTGGGAGGTGCTGCGCTGGATTGGGCGTCATCCCAGGGCGGCGCTGGGTTTGATGGATCCACAGCGGCGTTTGTTGTCGCGCCGGGCCGTGGCGCTGCCGCGAGATGGGCAGCGCGTGGGGCGGCCCATTCACCATGGGATGGTTTTTGGCGAGCTGGCGTCGTCGAGCACGCGCGAGTTGGCCGAGATCTTCTTTGCGGCGCTCCTGGTTCAGGCGGCTTTGACCCATCAAGGGGAGAGCGGTTGTTTGCGCTTGCGGGTGCCGATCGATTTGTCGCCGCAGCATGGCTGGCGAGGGGTCTTGGGCAATACGTGCATGGCGGTGCCGCTGGAGTTTGATGTGGTGGCGGTGCGCGAGCGGGCTGAGGATGCGGTGGCGATGCGGCGTCTGTTTTCGCAGACGTTGGGGCGCGCGCTTGCGCAGGACCTGCCCGTCACCACGGCGTTGGAGTGTTTGATCAGCGCCAGACTTGTCCCCACCGGGACGCTCAGGCGCGGCGCGGGCGGTGGTTTTACCGTTTCGCCGAGGACCAACACCATGGTCACGACCCACATTGGCAATCTGGACGCGTATTTTGAGCGTGCGCCGTTCCCGCTTTTGGGGGCGCTGAGTCACACCTCGACCTGGGGCGCCCATGCGTGGACCTTGCGGGGGCATATGGGCCTCAACGTGACGGCGTTTGAGGGGCTTTGGCGGCGGCAGACGCTGGAGGATTTTGCGCAGGGCTGCGCGCGGTGGATCGAGGCGCACGGTTTGGGCCAGCGCGTGGGCGCCGGTCCACTTTGGGAGGGGGTGTGATGGGCGACATTACCCAGAACCCGGCGCCGTACCTGGCGTTTGCCGCGTTGCATCTGGTCATGGGTCAGTTTGGTTCGGCGTGGATCTATCGGATGCGCTTTGGTGGCAGCCCGTTGGTCATTTACCGCAAGGGTCAGCGCACAGGGCACATGAGGGTGACGCGCCAGTTGGGCGGGCCGGTGTTGTTGTGGGCGGGCTCGGTGGTGGCCTATGCGCTTTGGCCTGCGTTTCGCCAGACGTGGTTGGGGGCGCCGGTGGTGGTGCTGCCGTCGCTGGCGGGTTGGTTGGTGGGGGCGCTGGGGCTTGTGGGAATGGTGGGGGCGCAGATCAACATGGGGCGCTCGTTTCGGGTGGGTCAGGACGAGTCCCCCGAGACCGCGCCGCAGCTTGTGCGCACGGGGCTCTATCGGTTCTCGCGCAACCCTGTCTACGTCTTTTCGTTCTTGTATCTGGCCGGAGTGACGCTCTGGGCGTTGTGCCCGCTGACGGTGGTGTCGTGTTTGGGCATTGGGGCGCTGATGCATCGGTTGGTGCTTGAAGAGGAAGCGTTTTTACGCCAGCGCCTGGGCCAACCCTACGTCGAGTTCTGTGCCCAGGTTCGGAGGTACATTTGATGGACACCTTGCCCAAAGCCGCTGTGCAGGCCCCGTCTGGACCACGCAAAACGGGCGCGGGGGCCTTTGGCATGTCCCACCAGGAGCTGCGCGGGCTGCTGAAGCGGCGTTTGGCGCCCGTTTTGGCGCGGATCGTGGTGTTGGTGGGCCTTTGGGTGGGGTTGGGAGCGTGGGTGCTGCAGGTCGATGTGTGGTGGGGGAAGGTGGCCATCTGGGCGATGATGGGGTTTGTCATCAATGGGATGGTCCAGCTCAGCCACGAGACCTGGCACAACAACCTCTTTGAGGCGCGCTGGGCCAACACGGCCTTTGGGGTGGGGTTGGGGTTGCTGGTGGGGATCTCTCATGCGGCGTTGAAGCACGATCACCTGATGCACCACCGGCACAACCGCACCGCCATGGACCCGGATGCCTATAACGCGGGACGAGACAGCCTGGGGCAGCGTGTGCTTTTTTATGCGGTGGTGCTTTTTGGGCTGCCGCTGAGCGTCATCTATTTCAATGTTTTGTATCCGCTTCAGTGGTTTGAGCGCCGCAAACTGCCGGGCCACTTTGCCCGCGTTTTGCTTGGGGCGGTGGGGTACGCGGCGCTTTTTGGGGGGCTGTGGCGCGTTGGGGTTCTGGGTCAGGCGTTGGAGGTGTGGATCATTCCGCTCATCGCCACCGGGCCGTTCAATGGCCTCAAGTCCATCGCCGACCATCACAACAACGTGTGGCGCGGCGGGCGGTTTCAGACCGCCACGACGGTGCGCAGCAACGCTGTGGTGACGTGGTTCTGGAGCGGCCTCAACTATCACCTGGATCATCACCTCTTTCCCCGGGTGCCGGGCTACAATCTGCCCAGGCTCCACCGGCACCTGCGTCCGACGCTGCTCAAAGAGGGGGCGCCGGTCTACGACAGCTATCTGAGCACCATGTGGGCGGCGCTTAAGGCCGGTCCGTTGGTGGTGGATGAGGACGTGCAGTTGGTGTCGGTCAAGCGCCGCCGGGAGGATGGATGAGCCGCAAGCGCGACAAGCTCAAACGGGTCCTCTACGAGGAGGTGCGCTATGAGGTGGGGCGTTGGCCGTTGTGGCGCTGGGATCAGAACCTGCGTTACATCGCCAAGAGCTTTGCCCATCGGCCAGCGCCGCTGAGCGCGCAAGATGGTGTCCATCACCGTGCGATGGCGCGTTATCTGGGGCAGACGCTGCGCTGGCCAGAGTCGGCGGCGGACGGTTGGAGCTGCGCGGCGGTTGGGGACCTGATGTGGCTGCGCGATGGTTATCGGCGGTTTTTGTCGGAGGACCTCCAGGCTGGCTTTGCCAAGCAGGACATGATCTTTGCCAACCTGGAGACGCCGGTCGATCCCAGCGTGCCGGTCAAGCGCTGGGTGTACGAGACTCTGCATTACAACGCGCCGACACAGTATCTGGACGCTTGGGACTGTGCTGGGGGTGCCACCCGTGTCTTTTCATTGTGCAACAACCACGCGCTCGACCAGGGGCTTGTCGGTTTGAAGGCGACCCGGGCTCAGGTGGAGCAGCGCGCTGGTTTTTTGGCCGTGGGCGGGGCGGAGCGCGGCGAGGCGGTGCGGACTTTTGAGCATCGGGGGCTGAAGGTGGCGGTGATCGCGACCACCTTTGGGATCAACGGTGCGCCGCCAGCGGCCGTGCCCGACGGGGTGCCCGTGGTGGCCTTTGGCGACCCGCGCGCGGAGACGGACTGGGAGATGTTGGGGGCGTTGGTCGCGCAGGCCAGGGCCGAGGACCCCGATTGGGTGGTGATGATGCCCCACTGGGGCTTTGAGTATGAGTATTGGCCCGACAAAGCGATGAGGGCCGACGCTTACAGGCTCATTGAGATGGGCGTGGACATCATTGTGGGCTCGTCGCCCCATGTCTTGCAGCCCGTTGAGGTGATCTCGGTCGATGGCTGGGACGCGTCCAGCCCGGTTCAACTGCGCCGCCAGTCGGGCAGGCCGCGCCCGGGTGTCATTGCCTATTCGTTGGGCAACTTTGCGTCGATCATTCCCACCGTCGCTTGTCAGACCGGTGGGGTGCTGCGCATGAGTCTGGACCGCCAGACCGTCACGGCGCTGAGTTTTGAGCCCACGGTGTGCATGCGCGGCCTGGGGCAGGGCTGGTTGGATGCGCGGGTGTTGACCTTGGATGAATACCGCAGGCGTCCGCTCAAAGGGCGTCCCTGGCAACTTTACGCCGATCACGCCAGGACCATCATGGGCCCTTTGATGGGGCCCTGACACAGGAGGAACGATGAGCGCAGACCCTTCACAGCAAGAATCCTGGTGGCCCCAGCTGAGCGCCGTGCCTGTCCAGATGGCCCAGGAGGTCGCGCAGTGGTTGCCCGTGGCCACGGTGGCGTCCTACCAGGACTTTCTCAACATGATGTACCACTACACGCTGGGCAGCGAAGATCGCCTTCGCGGCGCGGCCAAGCTCACTCCGGATGAAGGCCTGCGTGCCTTCTATCTGGAGTTGGCCGACGAAGAGGCGTTTCACTTTGAGTTGGCACGCCAGGATCTGGCCGCGTTTGGGCGCCAACCCCGCGATGAGACCCCGGCGGAGGTGGCGCGCTTTGAGGCGTTCTGGCAGAGCATCGGGTCCGAAGACCACGCGGCCCATCTGGGGGCGCTCTACGCGCTTGAGAGCGTGGCGTCTCACCTTGCTCAAAAGGCTGTGGCGGAGCTGGGGCGGTTGAAGTTGGGGCCCAAAGAAGCGCGCTTTGTCCTGGTGCACCTGGAGGCCGACGAAGAGCATGGCAGCATGTGCCAGGCGCACTGCCAGCGGGTTGGAGCGGTGGATCCTGAGAGTCTCCTGCGCGGCGCCAGGAGCGCTGCCGGGTTTTGGGTCGAAATGCACCGCTGCCTGGGTGCTGTCTGACCATTGTCCTGTCACCCCACAGCCCCGTTGGTCAGGCAGTGTTTGGCGATGCTGTCATAGCGGTGTTGTGTCGCGTTCGGGCGGCTGATGGCGACAGCGAGCGCGCATGTAGGGCACGGTCTGACGTGCGGGGCGCCGTGGTGCGGCGCGGTCGTGTGTTTGGGTGTCTTGGATCAGTTGGGCGATGTGGGGTGCCAGCAGGCGCGCGCTTTGTATGCCGAAGGGGTGGTTTGGGTCGATGAGGAGGCTATAGACGGAGAGACCACCCATGTTGAAGGTGGTGTTGAGTTGCCGGGAGGCCAGCAACCTTCCTTCTTTGTCGTAGAGTCCGACCAACAGAATGTCGAACCGTTCCATGTGAACCGGTACTGGCAAGAGCATTGAGGGGAGCCCCATTATAGCGGTGTAGGTGACCCAGTAGGGGTTTGCCCCGTCTTCTTCGGCGGTGACGATGACGCTGTACTGTGTCTGGGCGGTCCGCTCGGTGGTGACGGACGCAAAGTCGCCGTTCTGGAGCGCCTCGACCAGGTAGTGGTCGAGCACGGTGCCGCTAGGGCGTTCGTGGTCGTCGAGGGTGTCGGGAAGGGTGTTTTGAGTGGGCTCTGAGAGGGCCGTGAAGGCCTCGACGGCGATGTGGGTTTGTGGTGGTGGGCTCAGCGCGTCGGGTGCGAGGACATCGTGGACCGAGCAGGGTTCCACCGAAGCCCAACAACCGGTCAAAACACAGATCCACAAGGTCAGCAGCGCGAAGAGAAGGTTCGTGGTGTGTCGGTGCAATGAATCCTCCTTTGAGCGTGTCAGTGTCCCATGTCTGCGGCAAAATCAGCAGGTTGAAGGTCTGCGTTGGCCATGTTTTTGTCACTGGCTGACATGTTGTCAATGCGTTTGGTGTCATTGAGTGACATTTTGTCGCTTTGTTTGTGTTGTGCCGTGCGTTGGTGGGGTTTGCGATGGGCATGTTTCTGTGGGGGCAGGGTCATTCGATGTGGTTTGGTGTGGTGGTTTGGCGGTGTTAAATCCCTGAACATCGGTGTTGGAGGGGATTTTGATGAAAATCGACGGGGCTGCGGTCACAGGGGCCGGCGTGCCCTCGTCCAACCCGGCAGAACCTGGTCGAGCAGGGGTGATGGGCACCGCTGAGCGAGCCGGGCTGTGTTGCGCGCCTTGGGGATTGATGTCCTGGGGTGTGCCGCCAGATGTTGTGTTCTCATTTGGGTGCCAAGGACGCGGGATCTCTTTGGCCAGCGGTGCGATGGGATGCAAGATCTGGCCTTTGCCGTAAGGGTTTACGATGTCCCAGTCTTTTGGTTTTGAGGTTGCTGTCTACACCGTGGCCGAGCCGACCACCTTTGACGCGCGCCAGAAGCAGGCCCATGGCCGTCTGTCCGAATTTGCCGGGTTTGTGCACGGCGTGGCGCTCAGGGGGCTTGAAGATCCCGGCTTGAGGGCCGATTTGATCTTGTGGGGGTCTTTGGAGGCCGCTCAGGAGGCGTCGCAGGCGATTGAGAAGGACGGGCGTTTTGGTCCGTTTATGGCCGCCATCGCCAAGATCAACCACTTTGACCACTACCGCCTTGTTGGTGAGCCTCGGCCCGAGCTTTTGGAGGGGGTGCCGCTGGTTGAGGTGGCGGTTTATGGCACGCACGCGTCGGTGCCCATGTTGGAGCTTCAAGCTGGGGTGCACAAAGCGCTGGAGGGCGTGGAGGGCGCCAGCCCCTGGACGCGGGGCGCTGGGGTGAAGGACGCCGGGGTCTTGTTGGACGTCATCGGCTGGTCTGACGCGGCGGTGCACCGCGCGGCGCCAGGGGTTTTGCAGCAGCGCTATCCCGAGCTGGCCCCGTTCTTTACCGGGGTGGAGTCGATGCACGTCTTTGAACTCTTTGAGGTGGTGCTGTGAGCCCACAAAGCGAAGATGTGTCGGTGAACCCCCTGCGCGTGGAGCCGAGCGAAGCGCAGGCGGACGCTTTGCTCTGTGAGCAGGCCGTTGGTGGGGACGCGCAGGCGTTGGCCGAGTTGGTCCGGCGCCATCAGCGCTGGATCTACAACCTGTCGTTGCGCCTGGTCTTGAGCCCCGCCGACGCCGAAGACCTCAGCCAGGAGGCGCTGGTGCGGATCGTCACGCGGTTGGCGCAGTTTCAGGGCCGCGCTTCGTTTGCGACCTGGGCCTACCGGATTGTGGTCAACTGCTTTTTGGACGGCAAGCGGCGCAAAATGGAGCAGGCGGTGCGGTCGTTTGAGGCCTATGGTCAGGAGTTGGACAGCTTGGCCTTGGAGCCGCTGGTCTTGCCGCCGTGGCAGGAGCCCGAGCGGCAGGTCATGGTCGAAGACGCCAAGGTGGGCTGCATGTTGGGGATGCTCCTGTGCTTGAGCCGGGAGCAGCGTCTGGCGTATGTGCTCGGCGAGGTGTTTGAGACCCCCAGCGCTGTGGCGGCGGAGATTTTGGGCGTCAGCCCGGCGGCGTTTCGCAAGCGTTTGGAGCGGGCACGGCGCGATCTGACGGGGTTTATGAACGACAAGTGTGGGTTGCTGCGCGAGACCAATCCATGCCGCTGTGAGCGCAAGACCCGGGCCTTTGTGGCGCAGGGTTGGGTGGAGCCGGGCAAGCCAAAGTTCACCCGCGCCCACGTGGCGCGCTTGAAGGCGTCCGCGCCCCAAAGTTCCCAGGTGCTGTGTTCGTTGGAGGAGCGCTACGCGGCGCTTTTCAGGCAACACCCGCTGCTTGAGGGGCCCGATCTGGCGTCGGCAGTCACGGGGCTCCTGGCCAACCCGGAGGTGAGGCGTTCCTTGGGTTGGGATTGAGGCGGTTTTGGGCTGGTGTGTGTTTTAAAGCTGTCCAAAGGCCATCCATGCTGGCATGGCGATGTTTTGGGGGCCGGTGCCGAGGGCCTCTTCGAGTTTGGCGCGGATGTGTCGGCGCAGGTCGGCATATTGGGGCGCGGGCATTTGCTGGGCGCATTGGCACAAGACCACGTGTGAGCGCTCCAGTTCGGCCCAGAGGTGGTCCAGCGACGGCGCCTGCCAGGTGTGGGTGACGGCGTGGACGGTGACGTCGAAGCCCGCGGCGGACATCTCGGTTTTGAAGACGTCTGCATGGGCCAGCGGCTGCACGCCAGCGGTGATGGGGATGTCGGCGATCTGGGCCACTTCCTGGCCGATGATGGAGAAGGCCGGGATGGTCTCGCGCGGTTGCCAGGATGCGACCACGGCTCGGCCGCCGGGGCGAATCACTCGGGCAAGCTCGGCGAAGCCCTTGGCGCGGTCGGGGAACATGAAGAGCCCAAACATGGAGAACCCGGCGTCAAAGGTGTCGTCTTCAAAGGGCAGGGCCTGGCCGTCGGCGTGCTGCAAATGGAGTCGATCCAACTCTTGGAGGGTGGCGCGCTGGCGCAGCTCCTGGAGCATCTCCTGGGAGAAGTCGATGGCGTGGACCGTGGTGATGCGGGCGGCCTGACGGGAGAGCGTGCCAGGGCCAGTGGCGACATCAAGAACGAGGTCATCGGCGGTCAGCTTGGCCATGGCGATGGCGTCGGCCGAGTAGTGAGCCAGGTGGGCGGCGATCACGTCGGCGTAGCCGGTGGCCACACAGTTCCAGGCGCATGGCTGGTTCAAGACGCTCATGTCGAGCACTGGGGGCTGGTCGGTGTCTGGGGTCTGGGCCATGTTGCTCCTGTGGGATAAGGCTGGGGCGTTTGTGCATGTCAAAAACGACAGTGCGCTTGTGACCAATTGGTGCGTTGCGATCCATTGTGTGGTGGGAGGTCTGATTTGCCAACTGACCCCAACGTTCGTCTGCATGCATTGCTGGCCATGACACGCACGGCGCCGAGCCAAATTCAGCGCCGGACATTCGTTGACAGGCCGCGCGCTAGACTGGCATCAGACAGGGGTCTGTGAGCGGTGGTGTCCTGCGGACGCCGAACCCTGGTCCCACCGCCTCTTGTGTGCAAGGAGGCACCATGAATTCAAAGACACAGCGGGTGTGCGGCGGCGGTTGGAATTGGCATCACGGCGCGCAAGCGGGCGCGTTGATGTTGGCACTGCTCTTGGCCACGGCGGCCTGCGGCGCCCCTCAAACCCCCATCAAAAGCTCGCCCCAGCCCGTTAAACCTGCGCCCCAGGCCGATCAAGACGTGGTCTTCGAGCCGCTGGTCCCTGGGGTCTGGGTCCACACCAGCTTTAAGGAGATGCAGCGTTGGGGAAACGTGCCCACCAACGGCTTGATTGTCGAGAACGGCGACCACTCGGTCCTGGTGGACACCGCCTGGAATGACGCCCAGACTGAGCAGATCGTCCAGTGGGCCAAGAGAGAGCTTGGCAAACCCATTCAGATGGCCGTCTTTACCCATGCCCATGAAGACAAGATGGGCGGCGTGGGGGTGCTGCGTCGCCAGGGCATCAAGACCTTCGCGGCTGAGGACTCCAACACATTCGCCGCCCAGCGTGGCATGGAGCCCGCCGAGCACGCGCTGGCCTTTGATGATGCAGCCGTCTCTGGCGACGTGCCGCCGCTGGTGGTCTTTGATCCTGGCCCTGGACACACCCTCGACAACATTGTCGTTGGCATCCCCCAGGCCGGTGTCCTTTTTGGAGGCTGCCTGATCCGCCCAGGAGGCGCCACTTCGCTTGGCAACACCGCCGACGGCGACATTGAGCACTGGGATGACGCCGTGGAAGCCGCCGCCAGGCGCTTCCCCGACGCCCAGCACGTTGTGCCCAGCCACGGGCCGCCCGCAGGACGTGAATTGCTGGATTTGACCGTGTCGCTGGTCCAGGCTCGCCTGAAAAAGCAGACCGAGGCGCAACCTGCGGCCAAATGAGCCCCCATTGCTCACCCCAGAGCTTGCCCACCACCGGCTGGCTTTGTATCCTCGCCGTTACCCCTGTTGTTTGCGCGGCTTTGCCGTTGGGTCGACGCCCGCAGCCACCGGCTGCGTCGGGCGCGTTCGTGGCCGTGCACCATCACTACATTCAGGCACCACCGCCAGCTTTGCTGGCACACTGTGGCGATCCTGGGCTCAATGGAGAAGTCAGCTTATGGCGAACAAACAAGAAATCGAAAGCCTCGAAAGCCTCCTGCGCAAGCTCCCCGAGGAAGATCAGGCCGAAGCCTTCCGGATTCTTTACGGCAACCTGCCCGAAGAGATCCCCATTGTGCCGGCCGCCGCTGCGTTGGCCGAAGAGTTCGACTTCGACGTTGCCGCCTACAGCTTCCAAAACTCTCGCGAACAGCGCCGTCCCCCGCGCCGCGTGCGCATCGGCGTCATCCAGACTCAGATCGTCGAGCCCACCGACGCCCCCATTGAGCGCCAGTTTCAGGCCATCTGCCGCCGCACCGAGAAGCTCATCCACGCCGCCGGCGCCATGGGCTGCAACGTCTTGTGCCTCCAGGAGGCCTGGACGATGCCCTTTGCCTTCTGCACCCGTGAAAAATACCCCTGGCTTGAGTTTGCCGAGCCCGTCGACGGCCCCTCCACCACCTTCCTGGCCGAGCTGGCCACCCACTACAACATGGTCATCGTCTCGCCCATCCTCGAGCGCGATGATGTTCATGGAGGGACCATCCACAACACCGCCGTGGTCATCGGCAACCGCGGCAACATCATCGGCAAGCACCGCAAAAACCACATCCCCCGCGTGGGCGACTTCACCGAGCCGACCTACTACATGGAAGGCGACACCGGACACCCCGTCTTTGTCACCCCGTTTGGCCGCATCGGCATCAACATCTGCTACGGACGGCACCATCCGCTGAACTGGATGATGTTTGGTCTCAACGGCGCCGAGATCGTCTTCAACCCCTCGGCCACCGTCGGCGCGCTCTCGGAGCCGCTGTGGCCCATCGAGGCCCGCTGCGCCTCGATCGCCAACAACTACTTCACCGCCGCCATCAACCGGATCGGCACCGAGTCCTTCCCCAACGCCTTCACCTCTGGCGACGGCAAGCCGGCCCACAACGACTTTGGGCACTTCTACGGCTCCAGCTACGTCACCGCGCCCGACGGCAGCCGTACCCCCGGTCTGTCTCGCGTCCGCGACGGCGTCCTCATCAGCGAAGTCGACCTCAACCACTGCCGCCAGGTGCGCGACAAGTGGGGCTTCCAGATGACGGCCCGGCTGCGCGCGTACGCCCAGTCCTTCACCACCGCCAGCGCGCCCCAGTTCCAGCCCCAGCTCATCGCCGACCAGGGCTTTGACTACATGGCCCAGCGCAGCATCACCACGCGCCCCGTCCATGTCCTCCAGCAGCAATCCCACGCCCAGTTGACCGCGCCTGCGCCCCAACTGCCCCCCGTCAAAGACGACACCCAGGATTGATGCCACAGTCAGCCTGACGTCTATGGTTTGGCATGAGCCCATCGGGCCGCCGAGCTGGTTTCTATGGGGGGCTTCTTGCCCCCCTCATGCCCCCCTTTTAGCCCACCAGGTCGCAAGCTTCGGCTTGTGGAGCCTTCTTAAGGCAGGTTCTGCTTGACCCAGGCCGTTTGGTGGTGGTCGAGCGCTTCTGCGTCGACTTCAAATGCCTCGTCGACCTTGGAGCCCAGCACGCTGAGCGTGTGAAAGTCTCGCTGGCTGACCACCGCCACGCCGCAGCGCAAGAGCATGGCGGCCGCGACCCCCACGCCCCTGCGGTATTGCACCGGCTCCACAAAACGGCATCCGAGCGAAATGACCTGGGTTCCACAAGCGCCGCTGCGGTCGGTCAAGAGCGCAAAGTCCACCTTGTGTTCCAGTGCTGTGTCCGCCATGGCACGCGCCCCTCGGAGCATGGCCTGGGTCAGGTCATTGCCGTGTTCATCCAGGACCTTTGCACGGCCATCGAGCACATCAAAGCCATCACCGCCGTGCAGGTCGGGCATCCCTCTGGGAGTGCCCATGCCAAAGTCTTCTGGGCAAAACGGCACGATTTCAACTCGGCGGTGGTGCAGCCACGGCGGCTGGTGGGCCGACATGCCGTAGTCGCTGGCGTCTACCCCACAGGGCTGGCCCCAAAGGCATCCGCTGACCAAAACGCGCCAGGGCGCGTCGTCGCTCGGACTGCGCAGTGTTTCGAGGGCGTTTGGGTTGTGGGCGAGCCTCATGAAAGCTTCCTTGGGGCCATTTGTGGGTTTGGAATGGCACTTATTGCAATTTGATTGCACCTGTGGGGTGAGGTTTGTAAAGTGGAGCCTCTAAACCTTCGTTTTCAGCGAAGTTTCCAGGTTCTTTTGAGATTTGCCCACAACATTTGATGGGGTCACATCCAACAACTGCGTTTGGTGTGCATCCTGGTTTGGTGGCTGAGAAGCGGCCAGACACAGTTTGTGTTGGGCGGTCCTTGATGATTTCAACCCGAATTGACTCGTAGAGGGTACCATGAGCGACATCACCAAAGATCAGATTGTTGAGGCGCAGCAAGCTTGGGGCGACGGCATTGTGCGGATCGCCAAGGCGCACACCGATGGCGAAAACTTTGAGCAGGTCGCCAGAGACCACATCGAGACCCTCTATGGCTACGCCCAGGGCCCGGTGCTCTTCAAGCCCACGCTGGCGGCCGAGGCTCAGTTCCGCTCCTCATTTGAGGGGGCGCTGTCCTACTTTGTGGCCACCAACAACGAATGCCCCGAGGACAAGGGCTTCGCCATCAAAGGCTGGACCGCGGTTCGCTTTGAGAACGTCGACATCATCACCAGCGGCTCCACCGCCATGGCCATGGGCAACTACTTCTTCACCACCCCCGAGGGTGACGAGGTCAAAGTGGAGTACTCCTTTGGCTACGCGCTGGACGCCGACGGCAACGTGCGGATCAACCTGCACCACTCCTCCATGCCCTACGCTCCCTGATACCCAAATGCAGACGTCCGACTCACTTTGTGACGGCCCTAACGGCGTCAGGAACCACGGAACTCGCTCGCAATAGCGCTGCTATGGCTTCGCTCATCCCGAGGCCCCTGCCATCCGTTATTGCTCGCCACAAAGCAAGCCTTTCGTCTCCATTTTGGTATGAATGACCAACAGGGCTGAGCCCTGTTGATGTGTTTCCAGAGCAATCAAACCCGCCTGGAGGTCTTTATGAGACTGTCCTGGTGGGTTTTCCTCTTTGGGTTTTAGAAGCCTGCGCCGGGTTTGGAGAGGTAGACTTTTTCTTCTGCGGTAGACGTGCGGCCCAGGATGGCGTTGCGGTGTGGGTAGCGGCCAAAGCGCTCGATGATGACGCGGTGCTGGTCGGCGTAGTCGAGGGTCCTGGCGTCGGTGTGCTCTTTAAAGAGGGGGCGCGCGCTTTGGTGAACCGCCAGAACTTCGCTGTGCATCATGGGCATGAGCATGAACTGGCGGTGGGCTGCGCTTTGGCCGTCCATATAACCGCGCTCGACGCAGAGCTGGCTGAGCTTGATCGCCCTGGGATCCCCCGAGAACGCTTTGGGGGTGTCGCGGAAGATGTTGCGCGTAAACTGATCCAGAACCAGGATCAACGCCATGCACCCCTCAAATGAGCTTTCCCAGTCGCTCAGCCCACCATCGAGCGCCTGCTGCACCAACGCGCCAAAGCGCTCCTTGAGCCTTGCGTCAAAGGCGTCGCTCTTTTTGAACCAGTCCTGAGGTGAGCACTCGCTGAACCAAAAGGCCACAACGTCGGTGGCCTGGGGGGTGGCTGTCATCGTTTCTTCTCCTGGGTGGGCGGACAAGGTGTCTGCGCCGAGGTTGTGTGCTGTGGGGATGAGCGCGCGGCGATGGTTTTTAGGCCACTGTGTCAAACCTACGATTGCATCTGCGCCCGGCAATGACCAGCTTGCGTGCTGGAAAATCCATCCGGTCCCAAGACCCAACCGTGGGGTTGTCGTGGCGGGGCTAACAAGGGGTGCGCAAGCGTCCGCCCGCAGCGTTGGAGGTGATGGGGATGAAACACCAGGGGTCGTGCCTTTGTGGTGCGGTGCGTTTTGAAATCAAAGGGCCTTTGCGGCCCCCTGACGCCTGCCATTGCCAGTCTTGCCGCAAGCAGTCTGGGCACTTTTGGGCCTCGACCGATGTGGCCAGCGAGTCCATCCACATCGAGGGGGAGGACAAGCTGACGTGGTTTGCCTCGTCTGACAAAGTCCGCCGCGGCTTCTGTTCGGTGTGCGGCAGCAACCTCTTTTGGGATCCCATCCATCACGACACCATCGCGGTGGCCATGGGCGCTTTGGATCAGCCCACCGGCGTGGGCCTGGGCATGCACATTTTTGTCTCCCAAAAGGGCGACTACTACACCATCAACGACGGTTTGCCCCAAAATCAGCGCTGATACCAGGGCGTGTCTGCAAAATGGGACCGAGACAGGCGAGGCCGATGGCATCGAGGCCGAGGAGGCGAGCGCAGGCGGGTCCTTTGACCCGTTGAGCATCGATGACGACGGGATCGTTGTCATCGGGCCGCATGTCGATGGGAGATTTTGCAAACACGCCCTGAAGCACGCAGGAGAAGCATGGAGTCGCCCGATGCACCCTACAAAGAACTGACCAGACGCCTTGGAGGCCGCTTTCTAAGACGGTGGCCGCTCAAAGGCGGCGTGTCGGCCGACGTGCAAGCGCTGGAGATGACCGCGCCCGACGGCAGCGTTCGCCGTGTGGTGGTCCGGCGCCACCAAAACCACGCCTGGAAGCCCTCGGAGGCCTCGTTGGTCGAGCTTGAGTACGGGCTCTTGAAGGCGCTGGCGTCCACCGGTTTGCCTGTGCCCGCCGCGCTGCGTCTGGAGGCCAACGGCGAGCTTCTGCCTGGGCCCTTTGTGGTCTTGGGCTTTGTGGAGGGCGACGCCGAGGTGGTGCCCGATGGCCTGGATGGGGCGTTGGAGCAAATGGCCCGCTTCCTCGCTCGTCTCCACGCTCTCAAACCCGATGCGCTGCCGTTGCCTGCGCTGCCACGGCGGACTGAGCCGCTGACCGAGTTGCCCCGTTATTTGCCCCAGGACCCCGTTTATGCGCCGCTGCGCCGGGCGCTTGAAGAAGGGCGGTTGTCCTGGCAGTGGCCGTCGGCGCCGTCGATTCTGCACGGGGACTTCTGGCCCGGCAACGTGCTGTGGCAAGACGGCAAGTTGGCGGTGGTGATCGATTGGGAAGACGCGGCGCTTGGCGATCCGCGCTCCGATCTGGCTGGCTGTCGCCTGGAGTTGCTGTGGAAGTACGGCCCCGAGGCGGCGGCGTCGTTCACTGAGCGTTACACACGGATTCGAGGCCATCAGGTCGACGCGGCGGCGCTGGCGTTGTGGGAGCTTTACGTGGCCTCGGCGGCGTTGAAGTCGCTGGGCAACTGGGGTTTTGGGCCCGAAAAAGAGGCCCATATGAGGACGCTGGGCCATCGCTTTCTGGCCGACGCTATGGTCGTGGTCAAAGAGAGTGTGTCATGGTGAGCCCATCCCATGGGTCTGGTTGATGGATGACAGCCAATTGTCTGGAGGAATGAATGCCGCAGCTCTACTGGTCCAAGTCGCTCAAGCGCAAGGTCCTGCCCAGAAACTCAAGCCCTCACCGTCCCAAAAAGCCTCGCCTTAAAGAAATGTCGCTCTCCCAGGAGGACTTCCGGGCGACCTTCAACGATGAACGCCTGCGGATTCAGGGGTTCTATCACCGCAGCCGCACCGGCAAGCTCGCCGGCACACCCGAGCAAGAACAATTGGGTCAGGCTCTGGAGCGCTGGAAAACGCAGGAGCCCTCCACCCCCACCGACGAAGCCTTTGCGCTCTTCTGCTACGCCCAGTTCTGGGTCGGGAAGATGGTCCACGACAAGGTGGTCCCCTCGTGGGTGCAGGCCCGGGGTCTGGACTTTGCCCTGGAGGCGCTCTTTGAAGGCCTGTGGCTCATTCGCCGCTTTCCGGGCCACGAACCCGAAGAGCGCATGCACCGCCAAATCCAAAAGCTGCGCGGCATCACCGCCTTTGTCGACTCACCGCTGGCGCTGCCCGCGCGTCTGGAAGAGGCCATCTGGGACGATCCCGTGCTCGCCGTTGTGGCTGCCTTTCTGGACCCCGAAAACGCCGCGCGCGCCGAGCGTGCCTGGTCGGTGATCGACAACGCTCCAAACCGCATCAGCAACAACACCAAGGCCATGCTCATCGCCACCGCTTCGCCCATCAAGCGCGTGCAGGACTTTATCCGTGCAGATTCCTACGTTCAGGCCAGCCGCGCCTATCTGGCTTCGGCGGTGGACGTTCATGGAGAGGCCATTTGCGGGGCGATGTGCGAGCGGATGAGGGCCGAAGGGCTCTTTTGGAACAAAAAGGATCCGCTGGGCGAGGCGCTGACGGCCTTTGGTCATGACCCGGAGGTGGTGGGGTTGTTGGTGGAGGCGATCGATTTGCAGCGCGTCAACAAGCCCCGCAAAGAGGTCGAGGCGTTTCTGGTCGAGCATCCCCAACTGAGCCGCGAGCTGCTGGAGGCCGCCGCGCCGGGCGTTCGAGGGCGCGCTCAAGCCGTTTTGGATGAGATCACTGCCGCCGAGGGCAGTTGAGGTTCACTCAAAGGCTGTCCCAGAAGTCGCACCGCTGCGTGCGCAGGCCCTCGTCTGAGACCAACGGCGAGGCGATCTCCAGGTAGGTGTCGCGCTCGGCGTCGTATTGGGGCCAGCGGACCCCGTCAAATGCGCCGGGCTCGCCGTTGGCGGCCAGGTTGAACCAGAGTTGTGCCATGGCTTGCTGGACTTTGAGGTCTTCGGCCGTGGCCTCGTAGCCCTCCAGATCTTCCATGTGCTGGAAGTTGTAGAGCAACTCTAGGCCGTGAAAGGCCCCCAGGAGCGACACCGCGCCGCCGCTGAGCGCGTGGTTGTAGAGGTAGCGGTACACCGGCGCGTCCTGGGTGGCTGCGGCGGCTCTGGCGTAGAAGCGGTTGGGGCAGGTGAACTGGGCGTCGGTCGTCAGCGCGATCAGCGCTTCGGCGTGGTTTCGGAAGTCCCCGCTTTCGACATTGTAGACTTCCAGGATGGCGTCGGCGCGCGAGCCAAAGAAGCGCCGCACGTGGGCCTCGTAGCTCTCCTGCTCCCAGCGTTGTCCCTGGCCCACGATGCCAAAGAAGGGCCACGCCGTCTCATGGGCGTTGCTCCCAAAGACCAGCGGCACGTGGTTGTGCTCCCCCTCCAACATCATCCCCAGCGGGCTGCGGGGCAGCAGCGTCCCGTCGATGGTCGGGCCAGCGGGGTTGAGCGCGATGCCTGCGTTGGTGTTGCGGTTGGCGCTTGAGGCTTCCACCAGGTCCTCCACCGGCGCTTGGCGCAGGCATTGGACCATGTTGTCGTCCTCCGGGCAGCCCACGGCCTCGGCGACCTCTTGGGTCCAGGCGTGGATGTTGACCAGAGTTTTGCCGCCGCAGCCCCCCGATTGCATCAGCGCCGAGCCAAAGAGCCCCGCCGCCGCAGGCGAGCCGACCAATCCGCACACGCTGCCAGCGCCGCCGGATTCTCCAAAGAGGAGCGTCCGGTCTGGAGCGCCGCCAAAGGCGCCGATGTTGTCCTGCACCCACTGCAAGGCCGCGATTTGGTCGCGCAAACCCCAGTTGGCCGAGGCGACCCCATCACCGACCTCATCATCAAAGGAGGGGTGGCCCAGGTAGCCCATGATGTTGACTCTGTATTGGAGCGTCACGACCACGGCGCCCGTGGCACGGGCCAGCTTCAAGCCCTCGTAGGTAAAGACCCCCGAGCCCTCCTCAGAGGTGGAGCCGAACATGTTGCCCCCGCCGTGGATGAAGATGATCACCGGGGCGTCTGCGGCCCCGACCGGGCTCCAGACGTTGAGGTAGAGGCAGTCTTCCTGTCCTTGAAAGCTTCCGTTGGCCAGATCGAGTTGCGCGCACTTTGGCGGCCAGTCCGTCGCCGCCAACTCACCTTCCCAGGGTTCCACCGGGCTGGGTGGTCTCCAGCGCAGGTCCCCCAGTGGCGGCGCGGCAAACGGCACGCCTTTGAAAGAGACCACGTCCTGCTCGACCTCTCCCCGGACCAGTCCGCCTTCCACGCGGACCAGATCTTCTTCTTCGGGTTGGTCTTCAGCGTCTTGTGGGTCGTTGGGCGCTTCGTCTTCGGTCGAGGCGTCGTCCATGGCGTCTGGCTGGTCGTTGTTGCCAGCATCCATCTCTTCTGGAAGGTCCTGCGGCGAGCTTGCGGGGTCGGAGTCGCAGCCAATGGTCAGGGCGCAGCAGAGTCCTGCAAGGAGCCATGGGGTCAGTCGTTTGTGCATCTATCAACACTCCAATCTCTATTTCTATCGTGCTCGGAGTGATGACTTTTGTGTGAGGGATTTGGTTAAGCAGATTTTTGTGGGAGAGCGCGTACCGCTGCGAAGGTGCCCCTTTGGGGGTGCCGAGTAAGATGGTCAATGTTGTTTGCGGGTGAGCATTTGGGTCAGGAGGTCGAAGACGACGCGGACGCGTCGGCTGGTGTGGAGTTCGCTGTGGCAGGTCAGCCACATGGGGATGGTGATGGGGGCGAGCTGGGGGAGGGCACGGATGACGCGGGGTTCGGCGTCGCCGATCTCTTCCATGATGATGCCGATCCCCGAGCCCGCCTTGACCAGCTCCCAATGCACCAGGTGGTTGAGGGTGATGATGGGGAAGTTGGCCAGGGTCAACTCCAGCCCCAGCGCCTGGAGGCCTTTGCGCAGGGCGTCGGTGCGGTCAATGCCGTTGCTTTCGGCTTTGGTCAGGTCGCGGGGTTCTTTGGGGTCGCCGATGCGTTTGAGGTAGTCGGGGGAGGCGTAGAGTCGGACGTTGTCCTGACGGACCTTGCGCGCAAAGAGCCCTGGGGTGGTGGGTCGAAAGCTGCGCACGGCGATGTCGGCCTCGCGGCGGCGCAGGTCGCTGGGGGTGTTGGTGGCCAGCAACTCGATCTCGATGCCGGGGTGGAGGGTTCTAAGGCGCCCCACGATGGGCGGCAGGATGTGGGCCGAGATGACCTCGCTGGCGGTGATGCAGATCTTTCCGTCGAGGGAGAGGGAGCGCCCGGCGGCGACCATTGAGACGCGCTCGGCGGCCTCGGACATGGCCCGGACGTGTTCGAGCAGATCCACCCCCGTGGGGGTCAGCTCCAGGCCGCGCCCCACGCGTTCAAAGAGCACCACCCCCAACTCTTGCTCCAGCGCCGCGACCTGACGCCCGACGGTGGGCTGTGTCATGCCCAGCAAGCGCGCTGCTGCCGAGAACGAGCCGCTTTGGGCGGTGGCCAGAAAGGCTCGGGCGTGGTTCCAGTCAAAGTCTGTGGTGCGTTGATTCATACATTTATGCATAGATTTTCTGCATATTTTGTCAATGTTTAAAACGCCAATGCATGGATAGACTTCTTTTCATCAAGTTACAGCGGTTGTGGCTTGGAGATTGAAGTCCAGAAGGGTCGGTCAAAGAGGACCGGGCCTTTGCAAAGTGGGGTCGTTTGGGACGGCCTTCATCAGGAGTCATGCCATGCAAGCGGTTGTTCATCGCGCCTACGGCGCCCCCGGAGTCCTTCAGGTTGAGCGCATCCACGAGCCGTCCATCGGCGCCACGCAGATGCTCGTGCGGGTTCACGCCAGCCCCGTCACGCAGGGGGATCGTCGGATGCGCTCGGCGGATTTTCCGGGGATCTCGTGGTTGCCCGGGCGGTTGATGTCGGGGTTGCTGCGTCCTCGCCACGCGGTCCCTGGGACGGCCTTTGCGGGGCGCGTGGTGGCGGTCGGGGCCAATGTGGAGGGCTTTGAGGTCGGGCAGGATGTCTTTGGGCTGGGGATGCACGGCGCCCACGCGGAGTTTTTGGCGGTGGAGTCCGACAGCGCGGTGGCGCCGATGCCGGAGGGGTTGACCTACGCGCAGGCGGCGGCGGTGCCTTATGGGGCGTTGACGGCCTGGACCTTTTTGAAGGGGTTGGCGCCGGTGGACAAAGGGCAGCGCGTGCTTGTGGTGGGCGGTACGGGCGGCGTTGGGCGCTGGGTGGTGCAGATGGCTCGCCAGATGGGCGCGGTGGTGACGGCGGTGTGCAGGGCCGAGCGCGCGTCGCTGGCCAGGGAGTTGGGGGCGCACCACACCGTGGACTACACCACCACGGACTTTGCGTCCCAGGGTGTGCTCTACGACATGGTCTTTGACACCACAGGGGTGATTGCCTTTGAGCACGCCCAGCAGGCGCTGCGTCCCAAGGGGCGGTTTGTGTCGCTGCACATCAACGCGCGTTTGATTTCACAGGCGTTGTGGACATCATTTTGGGGTGGCCAGCGGGTCATCATCGGTGTGTCTGGGGGGGATCGCGAGAGTTTGGAGGGGATCGGGGCGTTGATCGAGCGCGGGGCGCTGCGTCCTGTGGTCGAGCAAACCTACCGGCTTGAAGAGATCGCTCAGGCCCATGAGCGCGTTGAAGCCGGGCAGACTTTGGGCAGCGTGGTGGTGACTGTGCCCGTGTTGTCTTGAGTGTCTGGGCTTTTTTCAGGTGTCCTTAAGCCCCCATTGAGGATTGCTTTGCGCGGGTTGGTATCGCTGCGCGCTCGGGCTACACTGACTCGGCCCTGTCTGTTGTTGAACAACAAAATATTCACCAAAGCGGGGGTTCGATCGCAACGCGGTCCTCGCCCCGAACGTCCGTTGATGACAAGTCCCCGAGGCTGGCGCACACATCTTGTGGGGCGCTAAGCATCTTTGTGAGGATGGGGGCGCCGTGGTCTTGCGTGATGTGGGGCCGGGCATGGACGTTGGTGGTCTGAGGTCGAGTGTATGCGTCGGTATCTTGTGTGGGCGATGGCGAGCGCGGTGATTGCGTGCGTTGGATGCGGGGATGGTGCTGGGGGCGGCAATGGCGTGTCGGAGCCGGATGCTGCCATGGACGACGACGCGGACGTGGGTCCTGGTGAGGACACAGGCCCGCAGGACGTGGCGCCGGATGTGCCCGAGGAAGAAGAGGACATTGACCTGGACCTGGACCACCCGCCCGAGGAGGTCATCTACGACTTTGCCGGTGGGTGCGTGGCGCTTGGTGCTGAGATCGACGGCGAGCGCCGTTGGCTGAGCAGCGGCGGTGAGGGTTATGGCTTTGACGCCGCCGAGCCTGCACAGGCGGCGCGGTTTTATGTCAAAGCCTCGGATCTGGGCACGTACCTCTTTTATGACCAGGACGGCGGCTATCTGGTGGCCGAAGAGGGGCCGCTGCTGCGTCTGGAGAGCCTGGAGTCCGATGTTTACAACGTCGATGACACCTACATTTCGGGTGCGGAGTGGCACCTGGAGTTTTCCCAGCGTGTGTCGCCGCGCTACCAACTGCGCAGCCGCCGCAGCGAGCGCTTGATGGGGCCGCAAGGGTTGGTCGATCGTGTCAGCCGCGCCGCCCATGTTGAGCTTGAGCCTGTCGAGGGCTGCGCCGAACACCCCGAGATGACTTTGGACGCCACCGGGCAGGTGCAGCGGACGACCTACGACGACGGCGACTTGTTTGGTTTTGTGGACACCCACTCCCACATCCTGAGCAACTTTGGCTTTGGGGGCGGCGGCGTCTTCCACGGCGCGCCGTTTCACCGCCTGGGTGTGGAGCACGCCATGGGGAGTTGTGAGCCCTTCCACGGTGAGGATGGTCGGGCGGACATGCTCGGCTTTGGCAACGTTGGTCGTCGGAGCCTTGATGCGGACACCCTCATCAGTCTGCTGAGCACCGGTTTGGTCCCCGAGCCCAACCACGACACCGATGGTTGGCCGACGTTCTCGGACTGGCCGTCCCAGGACAGCTCGACGCACCAGACCCAGTATTATCGCTGGCTGGAGCGGGCCTGGATGGGTGGGCTGCGTTTGATGGTGCAGCACGCCGTCAGCAACGAGGCGCTGTGCGCGCTGATGGCCGACACCGGTTTTCAGCCGACCCGCTACGGCTGTGAGGACATGCTCAACATCGACCGTCAGCTTGAAGAGGTGCGCCGGATGGAGCGCTACATCGACGCGCAGTCCGGCGGTCCCGGGCAGGGGTGGTTTCGCATTGTCTTCAGCCCCGAGGAGGCGCGGGATGTGATTCTCGACGGCAAGCTGGCGGTGGTGCTGGGTATCGAAACCTCCGACCTTTTCGATTGCTTCCTGGTGCCGTTCGGCGGGTTTGCCAAGTGCACCGAGGCGGATGTGCTGGCGCGCCTGGATGACTACCACGAGCGCGGCGTGCGCGTGCTGTTCCCGGTGCACAAGTACGACATCGCCTTTTCCGCGGGCGACGGCGACAGGCGGGTGAGCGACGTCGGTAACTTCAGCCACACCGGCCACTATTCCAACTTCGAACTTTGCCCGGAGGAATTCCTGGGCTTCCCGGGAGGCTTTGATACCGGGGGCCTGAACTACGCGGCGCTGAACCAGCCGCGCGACGAATTCGACTCGCCGCCGCCCTTCGACATGAGTGACTTCGACGCCAACCCGATCGGGACCCTGTTGCCGCTCATCTCCCTGTTGAGCGGCGGTGCGCTGGAGGGCGAGTACTGCCAGAAACACGGTCTTACAGACCTGGGCGAATTCCTGATGCTGCAGATGATGAGGCGCGGCATGATCATCGAGGTCGACCACTTCCCGCGCAAGAGCTACCGCCGCGCCTACGAACTGTTGTCCCAGTACGATTATCCCGCGGTGGGTTCCCA
>CAKZKQ010000348.1 GCA_937123825.1 uncultured Pseudomonadota bacterium | reverse complement strand
TTTTTCGTTTTGACAACCTACATCACTTCTTAATTTGGCGCCTATGGGCTGCCGCCCCCTCATGCCCCCGCTTTTTGCCTCCAACGCCACCCCTGCGCCCAAAACGCGCCTTCAAACACACCACAGAGCCAGAAAACCGTCATTCCAGGCTGGCACGATACTTGATCTGACACCGAGCAACCGACAGGGAACCTCTCTCTTTTGACACTCGACGTGGAAGGTGGGTTGTGCAAGTCAGAACGTATCGAGCCAGTGGGATGCGAGACGCCCTCGCCAAGGTCAAGGCCGACCTGGGACCAGACGCCATCATTTTGTCCACCCAGCGACTGGATGACGGCGAACATGGACACGGCGCCAGCATCGTGGAAATCACCGCCACCGTGGAGGTCGCCACCCAGCGCCCCGCGGCCGGACTCCAATTCTTTCAGCGCACCTCGCGCGGGCGCGCACCCATGCCGCTGGACTACCAGCCCCCCAGCAACGCCCCCACCGCGGCCGACCTCCAGGAACACCTGGCTGTCGAGGAGCACGTCGAGGCCTCACAGGCAGAGCCCTCGCAGCCTCCCCAGGAAAACCAGGCCCTTGAGAGCATGCTCCGGCCCCTGCTTGACGAAGTCCGCGACCTGCGCGACATCGTCTCCAACGCCGGGCTCCTCCACCGCCTGGGCAACAAGCACGCCGCCCGCATCCGGCCCGGCGCCGCCCCCGAGCTCTTTGAAGAAAAGCCGCAGGCCGCCCCTGAGCCGCCTGCCCCGGTGATCATCAACGCCTCCAGCCACAACGCGCGCACGGAGCCGCTGCCTGGCCTGGGAGGCGCCCGCAAAGAGCGCCGCCGCCGGGTTATTGACACCCCCGCGCAGCACCACAACTTTGATGACGCACCGCTGGCGCTGGCGCAGGCCGACGAACCCGAGCCGCTGCCCATCGCGCCCTCAAACCCCAACAAAGAGCTGCCCTGGCTGCCCATCGACAACATGTTCACGCGCCAGAGCGCCCAGGCCACCCACGAGCGCCCCAGCCTCGCCCTGCCGCTGTCTGAGACGACGAGCACCTTTGAGGACATCGAGGAAGACAAAGCCCTTGAGGCCCTGCGACGCAGCCTCATGAGCAACGATCAGGCCCGCAGTCTCGTGCGCGACCCCATCGAGCAGCTCGAAGGCTGGCTCCAGCGCTCCGATGTCGCCCCTGACCGCCGCGCCAACCTCGTCCAGGGCGTCAAACACCGCCTGGGGATGCGCCGCGCCGCCTCCCGTGAGGACGTCGAGCGCGCCTTCATCGAAGAACTCCTCGAACGCGTCCAGATCCGCCCCGCGCGCGAACTCGACCGCCGCCGCATTGTCGCCTTTGTCGGACCCACCGGCGTCGGCAAAACCACCACCCTGGCCAAGATCGCCGCCGAACAAAAAATCGACAAACACCGCACCGTCGGACTCTTGACCATCGACACCTACCGCATCGGCGCCGTCGAACAACTGCGCCGCTACGCCAACCTCCTGGAGATCCCACTTGAGGTCGCCGTAGACCGCATCAGCCTCAAACGCTCGCTGCGCCGCCTGGACCACTGTGATGTCATCCTCATCGACACCATTGGCCGCTCCCCGCGCGACGAAGAACCCGTCCGGCAGCTCGGCGCCCTTTTTGAGGGGATCCACGGCCTGTCTTTTGAGCTCTGCCTCAGCGCCACCACGTCCATCCGCGACATGAGCGCCATCTTGCGCAACTACAGCCAGTTGGCCCCCGAGAGCGTCCTCTTCACCAAACTCGATGAAACCTTCGCCATCGGACCGCTCCTCTCAAGCCACCTCGACAGCGGTGTGCCCCTGAGCCACTTCACCACCGGACAAAGCGTGCCCGAAGACATCGAACATGCCAGCGTCGAGCGCCTGCTGGGCATGATCCTGCCGCTCAATGATTGACACCCCAGAGTGTCAACGCTTTGGCGAAAAATCCTGGCACGGTCTTCGCACTACTTAAGTCCCGTAACGAGCCACTGACAAACAACCGACGCGTTTTGAAGATCGGCCGCCCACAAGGCGCCGGTCACATAAGGAGAAGTCGTAATGTTGAACTCCCACAGCACCCTTGTGTCCGCCGCCAAGAAGCTCAAAAACGCCGATATCAACGAGGTCGCCCAACTCTGCAAGGACGATCCCCGCGCCGTGGCCGAACGTTACGCCCCGCTGATCTGGAAGGTCATCGCACGCATGGCTCGCCGCCTGCCACCCTACGTCCAGGCCGAAGACCTCTATGGAGTGGGGGCCCTGGGCTTGATGGACGCCGTCGATAAATTCAAGGCCGACAAAGGCACCGACTTCGCCGCCTACGCCGAATACCGCATCCGCGGCGCCATCCTTGACGAACTGCGCCACCGCGACCCCATGCCCCGCGTCCTGCGCGCCAAACTCAAGGCCGTCGATCGCCGCATCGCCACCCTGCGCCACGAACTGGGACACGAGCCCACCGAAGAGCAGTGCGCCACCGCCGTTGGCATGACCCTGGAGCGCTACCAGACCTTCAGACTCCAGGTCGAGCGCGCCACCACCGTCTCCTACAACGACGCGCTGGCGGGCTACTACAGCTCCGGCCCCGCCTCCTCCACCCCCTCGGGCGGACCCACCGGCGCCCCTGAGTTCTCCGCCGGCAGCATCGAAGACGACAACAACGCCTTCAAAACCCTCCTCAAACGCGAAAAACTCAGCCTCATCGCCGACCGAATCTCCCAATTCGAAGAGCGCGACCAGCTCATCATGGCCCTGCACTACCAGGAGGGCCTCAACTTCCGCCAGATCGGCGAAGTCCTCGACCTGACCGAGTCGCGCATCTCCCAAATCCACAAAGCCATCATCCAGGCCCTGCGCTCCCAGCTCTCCCCCATCTGATCCTCACCGCCACAAGCGTCAAAATCTCCCCGCCGACGCTCGCAGGCCCGCCGCACCCATCAAGGCAGCAGCAAAAACCCTTCGCAGAGCACAAAAGGCACATCTTCGCCTTCGATCGGCGCCGCCAAAGCTTTGGCAGGCGCCATCCCGTCGGAGATCTGACGCCGAAAGCGCAACACGTCCAACAACGCGATCAACTCGCGGTACGGCACCTCGGGCGCAATCCCCACACCCAACAACGCAATCGGGCGCTCCATCAACGCATCCGAGCGCGACACCACCGCGCGGTACACCCCGGCCAGATCCACCGCGCCGTCCACGTGCGCCAACACCTGACGCTTCCCACCCGGCAGCTCCACCACCGTCTGGCCAGACTCAACCAGGACCTTCACCTCCGGTTGGCCCTCCAGCGACATCCGCAGCACACCCGCGCGGTGCAAAACCGGGTCTGACACCAGCAGATCCATGGCCTTAAAACCACCTGCGCGCAGCACCTCGGCCACCATCAACGCCTCACCACCGGGCGCGCGGCGATCCAACGCCACACCTGGGATCAACTCCTCGGGACCAAGCTGACCTTCGGGGACCTTCATGCCCTGACGAAAACCCGACAACATCTCGTCGATCGGCTTCAGAACAGCGTCGATGGCTTCTTTAACATCCGGCTCACCTCGCCGAGTCAGAGGATTGACGCCCTTATGCAAGATCGACGGCCCCGGGTAGGCATAGGTCTCGGCCCCATCCCAGGGGTAATTCAGCGTCAACTCACCGCCGCGAAGCTGCGCCACAGGGTGCATGCTCACCTTCACCGGCCCTTCAAACTCGGACTCGATGATCGCGTAGAGCAACCCAGGGTGACCGGCGTAAGACGCGTTGGCCAACTCCACCCCACCCCCGGTCTGCCCTTTGTACTCCGGCACAGAGAGCAAAAAGACGTACTTCTCCAGCCGCCGCAGCCACTGCGTCACCTTTTCGGCGTGCAATGCCAAAAGCGGGTGCTCCCCGTGAGCCTCCAACATCGCCTTGGTTTGCTGGTCCAAGACCGCCAGATCCGCCAAAATCCTCAGCACCAACTCATTGTCCGGGCTGAACCACGCCGGGTCCCCCACCAAAGACTCGCCGCAGGCCTTCAACGCACCAGCACGATCATCGGCGTCTCTGGGCGCCCAACCACAGGGCCACTCACACAGCGACCCGATCGCCTCATGGCGCGCCTCCATCGTCGAGCTGGCCAGGCTCTCCAACCCCACCGGGCAGGCAAACCCCGCCAACGCCGACAACCCATGCGGGATCCTGTCAGGCGGCAGCGCGTTGATCTCATCCAAACCCGCGTAGACATCCACCAGGGCCACAAGGAGCGCGTTGGGCTCAAAGATGGCCGCGCCGCCCTGGGCACCGCGCAGCCCGTTGATCCCAGCGGCATAGGGCGCAGAACGATCCAGGTGCTTGAAGACCTTCACCAGGTGCGCCGCACCCTCGGCGGCCTGCGCCGTGCTCGGGTCGCCCTTGAGGCCTTCCACCTGACGCTCCAGCGACTCCAAAAGGCCAAAGAGCGAGTCGTTGTCCACCCGGCCTGGGTGCTTCACACCCACATTGTCCATCAACCCCAGCAAGAGCGCGCCGCGATCGGTCTGCGAGGGGGCCAGGTACGCGTGGGTCATCCAATCCAGACGCGCCCGGACCAACCACCAACGGGCGCGGGCCGCCGAAGCGCTGCGTGGGTTGAGCGTCGCGTGGTTCTCAAGCCAACGCATGCCCCGCGCCGTGCGCCCCTGCGCAAAGTCGTAGGGCAAAAGCTGCGTCAAACCAGGCCGCAGCGCCTCGTCGGGGTCCTGAACCTTGGCCACCGCGTCCCCTTTGCCACCCCCAGGCCCCGGACACCCGCCCAACGTCACGCAAAGCGAGGCGCCGACCAACGCCGCAACCCCCTTGCCCTTCAACACGCGCCTCAACACACCCAACGCGCCCACCTGACCCCGCATCACACCACCTCCAGACCCGCACCAAAGCCAGACAGCGCGCCGCGCACCTTCCCCTGACGGATCAACCGGCACACACGCTCGATATCGGGATAAAGTGGCCGGTCATCCGCCACAAAATTCACCTCCTGGGCCTTCAAGAGCGTCAAAAGGCTGCGTGACGCAGGACCAGGGCGCAGCGGCAGGTGAAAATGCAGCGCCTGAAACGCCGTCAACAGCTCAATGGCAATCACCTGCTCGACGTTGATCAAGATCTGCCGCGCCTTGCGCGCCGCGATCGTCCCCATGCTGACATGATCCTCCGTATTTTCGCACGAAGGGATCGAATCCACGCTCGCCGGGTGCGCCAAAGACTTGTTCTCGCTCACCAACGACGCCGCCGTGTACTGCGGGATCATGAATCCAGAGTTGAGCCCGGCCTTGTGGATCAACAAACTGGGCAAACCGTTGTTCAAATGGCCGTCAATCAGGTGCGCAGTGCGCCGCTCCGAGATGTTGCCCACCTCCGCCAGCCCTATGGCCAGATAATCCATCACCAACGCCACCGGTTCACCGTGAAAATTGCCCCCGGAGCAGACCGACTGGCGACACAACGCCGGCGTCAGCGCCGCAGCGTAGGCGCCAAGGTCATCGAGCGGCAGTGGATTGCCCTGCGCGTCCTCTTCGGGCGGAAAAATCAGCGGATTGTCCGTGACGCTGTTGGCTTCGGTCAGCAAAACCGACCCCACGTGCTCCAAAGCCGCCCGCGTGGCGCCGATCACCTGCGGGGCACAGCGCAAAGAGTAGCTGTCCTGCACTGGAGGCATCGCCGGGGCCGCCTTTTCCAGACTGTCGAGCGCTTTGGCAAGGTGAGACTGGCTCTGTTGGACCTCCAGGGGCAGCGCACCGGACAGCAACGTCCTGTAAATCGACAGCGCAGCCCCCTTGAGCGGCTCCAAAGCCTGTCTGTAGCTGGTCAAAGCCTCCTCGGGACCATGGTTTTCGGCCAGAGCTTCCAGAGGACGCTCGGGCGTCTGCTGCAAATTGTCGATCCACTCCAACGCGCGCTGCACATTGACCAGAATGTCGTCCGTCAGCGGGGTTCCACCGCGTTCCAGAAGGAACGCGGCGTCCTCCAACGACCTGCGCGCGGCGTTGATGTAGGCCATATTGACCGGCAAACCCAGAATTTGGCTCTCGGCGGTGTACTCTCGCAGCGCTGCAGCGCTGTGACTCTGGCCCTGATGGGGCCTGACGGCGTGCAAAGCGGGTGAAAACGCTCGGGGCACCCCCTTGAGCGCCTCAAAACTCATGGCACACGCCCCCTCGGAGCACGTCACCAGGTTCCACGCGTCCCAAATGGTCAACAAACCGATGGCCGTCATCACCTGGGTGCCGTTGTTGAGCGCCAAACCCTCCTTGGCCTCAAGCTCAACGGGCTCAAAACCAAGCGAGCGCAGCCTTTCAGGGGTCGAGGGGACAAAATCCTCGCGCCTTGCACGCGTGCGGGTCACATCACGGCTGCGCTCGGGGTCAAAAATCAGCCCTGCAGGGTCTCCGGTGAGCACCAACGCCAGGTGACTCAGCGGCGCCAGGTCCCCACTGGCCCCCAAAGAGCCCTGCTCGGGGATAAAGGGGTAGATCCCCAACGAAAGCATCGTCAGCAGACGCTCCACAACTTCCACGCGGATCCCAGAAACCCCTCGCGCCAACGTATTGGCGCGCAAAAGGATCGTGGCGCGGACAACATCCTCATCCAGCGGCGACCCCACGCCGCAGCTGTGCGACCGAATGAGGTTGCGCTGGAGCTGGCGAGTCTCCGAGGGCTCGATAAAGATGTTCTTCTTGCTGCCAAAGCCGGTCGTCAGCCCGTAGACCTTGACCCTGGCCTTGAGCAAGCGCTCCACCACTGCCCGCGAGCGCCCCATCCGCAACTTGGCCTCGTCACAGAGACAAGCCCCCGTTCCACGGCGCGCAACCTCCACCACCTCTTCCAGGCCGAGGTCCAGACCGGTCAACACCACATCACTCATTCCACTCCCCCTTTGGAGACGCCTTTGGCACCAGGACGGGGCCATAAAGCTCTCTGGGCGCCAGCTTGAACCACCGACGCGTTGACTGAGGCCACCACGCTTACCGGTCGCCGCCAGACTCTACAAGTCCCATAAGCTGCGCTTCGCGCGCCTTGGACAACCCCGCACCAAGCTCACCAGAGCTGCGATGCTCCTTTGCCCATTCCAGGGTGTCGCGCAGAGTGTCCGCCAAAGGCCGACATTTCAAGCCCGCCCCCACTGCCTTGCCCACATCGGCACGCATGATCCCGCGAGCCTCCGGGGGCACCCACAACGGCAGCTCCGCAAAGGCACCCACGCCAGCGTCCTGCAACACCTCGTGAGACACCCAGCGGATCGACGCATCGCCATGCCCACCGGCCTGCGCCACAGCGCCCACAAAGCGCTCCATGCTCATCCCATCGCTGGTGGCGTTGAACGCACCGCTGCACCCTGCCTTGCCCGCGTCGAGCATCCAGACCGCCAGATCCCGCGCGTCGATGCACTGAACCTGATCCGACGGCGCCCCAGGCCCCAAAAACGGCCCCGGCTGCGCCGCCCGCATCGCCCACCACGTAAACCGATCCGAAGCATCCCACGGACCCACGATCAACCCCGCACGCACGTTCAACACGCGCCCGGGCATCGCCTCCTCGGCCGCCTGCTCACACAGCGCCTTAAGACCCCCATAGGTGGCCCCCGTGATCTCCTCCACGCTGGGATCGTCCAACACGATCACAGGCGCGTCCTCACCAATCAGGTCTGCATCAAAGTTGGCGTAGACCGACACCGATGACACAAAGACGTACCGCTCCACCGCGTCCGCCAAAAACCGTGCAGCATCTCCCACCAGGCGCGGCACATAACCGCACGTGTCCACCACCAGATCCCAGCGACGACTCGCCAGCACCCCCAGGCCACCGTCTCGATCGCCCTGGACCACCTCCACACCCTCAGACGCAAACAACGCGGGGTTGCTCTTGCCGCGATTGAAGAGCGTCACCTCCCAACCCCGCTTCAGCGCCTCCTCCACCACATGACGCCCCAAAAAGACCGTCCCACCCAACACCAGAAGCTTCATCGCACCCCCTCCCCAATCAAAATGCTCTTTTGTGCCCAGGGCTCGTCTCATCTGACCGCCGACCTTGCCTCTGAGCACCACAACACGCAACACTCCCCCCGCAAAACCACTCCGAGACGCCTTTGTGCACACCATCAGCAGGGACGAATCGCCTACATCCGCAGGAGTCGAGCACCGATACACCCCATTTTCGCCCGTCGGCGAAGCACTGGACCCACAAAACCCGCTGGAGTGGGTCAACGAGATCCCAAATGGACTCCCAAAGCTGCAAAATCCGCTTGTATGGCGCTATTAAAGCCTCCCAACGACATTCAAATCGACCACCTGACCCAAATTCTGACCCAACGAGCACACAAAACACCGCCCAAACACCCTCAAACATCGCCCCATAGACACACTGACGACGCGCGCCGCTCCCCACCGAGGCCAAACATGCCCCAAGAAGACGCCCAAAACCTCATATCGCCGTTCCTGCGCCACCAAATCGTCCCCGATGGAGCATGGAAAGCCAAAGAAGAGGCGCTTTTAAACGCGCTGACCGACGTTTCGGAGGCCGAAAACCCGCTCGAACGGGTCAAGGCGCTGGGGAGACTGGGCGAACACCAGCGGATCAGCATCCAACACCTTCCTTTGGCCATCGATACACTGCAAAACGCCGTGCAAGAAGCGCTCAAAGCAGGCATTCCAGCCCTGGTGGCCTCCAATCGGATCCGTTTGGCGACCGCATTGCAGTACGCAAACCGCCACGAAGAAGCCTGCAAGGAGTTCCAACGCGCCATCCAGGCCTCTTCAGGCCCCAAAGCCGGTGTATTGCTCGATTATGCGCACCAACACTTTGGCAAATGCCTGGCAGAGATGGGCCAGTGGGATGCTGCGTTGGAGCATTTCACTGCGGCCCTCGACATCCGCAACGTGAAAGCCGACCAGGGACTGCTCGCCAGCACCCGTGAGGCCATTCAAACGCTTGAAATGCGCCGCCCATAGGCCCCATCATCCCCACCAGGGCGTGTTTGCCAAATGGGACCGAGGCAGGCGAGGGCGATGGCATCGAGGCCGAGGAGGAGAGCACAGACGAACTGGAGGTTCGTCGAGCATCGATGACGATGGGATCGTTGTCATCGGGCCGCATGTCGATGGGATATTTTGCAAACACGCCCTGAGTCATAGGCCGTGGCTCAAACAGCACCTGCGTTCTTTTTTCAGGCCTTCCTGGGCATGCGTACACACGCCCCCCGCACCAAAGAGGAACCCGCATGGTCTCTCCGCGTCCCTACCTGCGCAGCATCTCCATCGACTGGGACACCGCAGAAGATCCCGACAGCTATCCGTTCAACATCCCGGCCGTCAAAAAGCTGGGCACACTGGAGTTCCACCGCGACGTCACCTTCATTGTCGGTGAGAACGGTGCGGGCAAGTCCACTTTGATCGAGGCCATCGCCATGGCGATGGGTTTTGGTGCCGAGGGGGGCACGCGCAACGTCCAGGTCAAGACCGCCGACGACATCTCGCCATTGTCGGGCAGCCTGAAGCTGGCCCGCAGCTACAAACGGCCCCGGGACTGGTACTTCCTGCGCGCGGAGAGCTTCTACAATGTCGCCACCTACATGGACAAGGTCGGCTACCTGGGGGGTTACGGGGGGCGGTCGCTTCATGAGCAGTCTCACGGCGAGGCGTTCTTTGCGACCTTGACCCAGAAGCTTCGGGGGCATGGGCTTTACATTCTGGACGAGCCCGAGGCGGCCCTTTCACCCAGCCGTCAGCTCTCTGTCCTGACCGCCATCCACGATCTGGTCCAGCGCGGCTCACAGTTCATCATCGCCACCCACTCGCCCATCATCATGGCCTACCCCAACGCCAAGCTCCTCGTCCTTGACGAGGAGGGCATTCATGAGAGCACCTACAAGGACACTGAGCACTACCTGATCACCCGAAATTTCATGAATTACCCCGACTCCATGCTCCAGGTCCTGCTGGAAGACGAGACCCCCTGAGTCAGAACCGGGGTGCTGACGCCTTTTTTGTGTGCCAACGACAGACGCGGCATAAAACCGGGGTGCGGAACCGTGCTTTGGTGCAAACCAAGCGCCGTTTCAGCCCGCTGCTCACCCTCCACACCCTCAACCCAATCCAGTGAGACCCTTTTGATGAAGATTGTTCGACTTGATGCGCTCAAGGAGCGGCAAATGACCAGCAGAGATGGCGCCCAGACCTACAGCATGACGCGTTCATTGAACGAAGCGCTGGGCTTAGAGAGCTTGTTGGTCCACTTCGAGACGCTTGAGCCGGGCAAAAGCGGCTCAAGGCCTCATTCGCACAGCACCAAAGACGAAATCTTCATCATCACGCGCGGCAGCGGCACCGCCTGGGTCAACGGCGAGCCCGTTTTACTCACCAAAGGCGACGCCATCGCCTTTAAAGGGGCCGATGGTGAGGCGCATGTCCTGACCAACACCGGCTCTGAACCCATGGAATACACCATCATCGCAAGCAACCCCGATGACGACGTGGTGACATTTGCCTGAACCGCGTCTGTAGACGCTCATTCCAGGCCCATGAGCACATATTCAAGCATCTCCAAACGCTCTCGCTCTTCGATTTCTTTGGCGGTGTGATCGATCTGGAGGGACAACCGCTCCATCAGCGCCTCTTCCTGGAGCGATGGTGTGAACGACTGCGCCTCGGGCACAAATTCATGGGGGGTGTTGCACTCTACGGCGCCCATCAGCGGCCACATCAGGGCACTGGCGGCCAGCAAACGGCGCAAACCGGCGCGCTGCTGCCCCAAACGCCACCAAAGATCCCCTTTGAAGCGCACATGACCCTCTTTGGTGTGGCGGTAGCGCACGCAGTGCTTGACCCCCTGGCGCCTTGAGCGTTCCAAAAATGCGTGCGCCTCGGCCTCGGTCATGCCAGAAAGGTCATGCACATCTGTTGCACAACGCTCACAGTGCCTATATAGGCCCCCCGAGGCCATCCCATCCCAGCTTTCATGGCAAGGATTCTCGATGTGGATATCGGTCTTGTGCATCAATGGCCCTCCTTGAGCGCACGGTGCGGTGCCACCACCGCGTTCGACGTGCCTGGAGGACCCCTTAAGAGCCTGTCCAGACCCGCTCTGAAGAGATACACGCCCCTGGGAACCCAGTGTTCCCATCAAAACCATGATTTTCCGGGCAAACCCTGCCCCAGGAGACGCTCCCCATTGTTGACCATTGAGGATACGACCATTCGGCCTGCGATCCCCCAGGACAAAGCGCCGCTCTACCACCTGATGACCACCGATCTGGCCTGGCTCCAGTACAACGGCCCCTACTTCCCCTACACCGCCCCGTCCTTTGAGGCCTTTGAGGCCGGAACCTTCAAGCACCTGACCCGCGGATTGCGGGGGATGGTGATTGAACACAAGGGGGATCCGGTCGGCACCGTGACCTACTACTGGGAGAGCGACGCCACACGCTGGCTGGAGGTCGGCATCCTCATCTACGACAGCACACGCTGGGGGATGGGCGTCGGACGGCGAGCGCTGCGCCTTTGGATCACGCACCTCTTTGAAAATCTGAACGTGGAGCGCGTGGGCTTTACGACCTGGTCTGGCAACCCGGGGATGATCGCCTGCGGCCTGGCGCTGGGCATGACGCTCGAAGGGCACATGCGCAAGACCCGCTACCACAACGGCGTCTACTACGACTCGGTCAGGATGGGCGTCCTGCGCGACGAGTGGCTCGGTGCACCCGCCGACACCCTGGTCTTTACCCGCACCGACACCAGGACCGCCTACACCTTCAACCGCGCCAAAGACCAGGACGGGCTCTTTGTCCGCGTTGATCGACCCGACATTCGCTTGGCCTACCTCGACAACGGCCAGTGGTGGGTGCTCGGCGCGGACGATCAAATTTTGTCATGGTGCCTCTCCACACCCGATCATGCACAGGACACACCGCCGCTGGGCTCATTGTGGCGCAGCCGCAAGGGTCACAAGTCCTACTTCTACACCCTGGACCGCCCCCAACCCCCATCGCCCGAACAATCTGACCCCTGACAGACCCCCAGCCCCCACAAAACCCCCTTTATGGAGCCCACCTTGAAGCCCACAATCACCATTGAGCCCATGAACGAGGCCTCTGAGGCCATGTTTGAGGCGTTCTGGAGCACCCTGACGCCAGGGGCGCGCTCAAAACACACCCACGCCGACGCTTATCACTTCTGCGCCGATGAAGCGGCCGCCAATGAATGCGCCCAATTGGTCCTTGCAGGCACCAAAAGAGCCACTTGCAGCATGAAACATTGGTATGAAAGCGGCCAGGAGCGCCGGCCGATGGTCGGCGACCTCTCTGTGATCACCGATTGGTCGGGCAAACCGGTCTGCATCATCGAAATCACGGCCATGGACGAGCGTCGTTACTGCGATGTGGAGGCCGATTTTGCCATGGCGGAGGGGGAAAACGACCGGACGCTGGAGAGTTGGCGGCGGATCCATCGGGATTTCTTCAGCGCAGAGCTTAAAACCCTTGGAAAACCCTTTGATGAACGGATCATGTTGGTCAGAGAGTGGTTTAAGGTCGTCCATCGTCCAAAGCCACCGCTGCATGAGGAGATGACGGCTCTGCGCAGCGCCCTTGAGCGTGCGTGGAGCGCCGAAACCAGCACAGATCCACAGGGATGGGCGGACAAACCGCCCTCTTATGGTCAATGCACGGTGACGGCGCTGCTTGTGCAGGCAATTTGGGGCGGTGAGATCGTGCGTGCGCCCGTTTGTGGCCGCTCACACTTCTGGAATGTGCTGCCCGATGGCCATCACGTCGATCTGACGCGCGATCAATTCCCGGTTTGGTGCCTGACCGGGCCTGTTGAGCCTCGAAGTCGCCAATATGTGGAGGGGACAACGCGCCAGGACGGCGCCACAACCGCCGAGCGCTATCTGAAATTGCTCGGTGCGCCCTCATGTGCGCCTTACAGGGTACAGATCAACGGCTGACGGCGCCACCCGCAGCGGCTTTGCGTATGGCGCGCTCAAGCGAACCGTCCTCCAGGACCCCCAGGAGGCGGTGTCCTCCAGCAGAGACCACCTTGAGCACCTGTCCATCGTCGCTGGCCAGCCGCAGGCTGTCCTCGCATGGGACCACATCGTCGCTGAGATCGTGGAAGATGGTGGTGTCACTGGGCAGGAGGGCGCGGATTTGAGCTTCGCGAGCGCTTTGGTCACCCCAGCCTGCGTAAACACCCACGCGACCGTAGGCGGGGGCCAACAACACAAGTGGCCCGCTCCACAACCCCTGGCGGACCAGCTCCAGGCAGACCGCGCCGCCCCAGCTTGATCCCACAAGGACATCGGGGCCAAAGGCAGACAAAGCCCGGGCTTGAACCGCGACGCAGCGCTCAAAGCTGCGCTCAAAGGCCTGCTCAACCCAGGTGCGATGGCGCACCGCCGCCACGCCCCCAACCAGACCCATGGTGCCGAGCAACACACCGCCAGAGCGCCGCCACCCTGCGGCACATAGACCCAGGACTCCAAGACCCACGGTCCAGTGCACTTCGGGGAGTTTCAACAGGTTTCGGGCCACAGAGTTGGAGCGATCCAGGCGCTGCACCGACATTTGCATGTCTGGCGCCAGGACCTGAAACCCGCACGCTCTAAGATGACGTACTTTGGTCCCCGTCGGCCCACTCTCCAGACCGTGAACAAACTGAACCGCCAAAGGCTCAGACATTTCTTTCCCCCACGCACCCTCCAATGGGCGCCAACACACTGACCGATCAATCAGACAGCCCCATAAGCGACATGACCTATAGGAGCAAAGCCGTTTTAGGTCAAAGTCACCCACCATCAAATTGCTTCAGAAGCGCTCGTGACAACTTCCTGGGCACCCTGGACATCTTTCCAACCCAACTTACCTTGCTGACCAATCTCACAGTCCTTGTGCGACGCCCACCTGCTCCAGAATGTGCCTTCAAACCAAGACCCGAACTGGCAACCCAAGGGCAGAGCACGCATACAGGCCCCCTAGACCGAGTACCGTTTAAAACGAGCCTTGCGAGGGCGAGAAATCACAGTTCAGTTCGAGGAGGAGAGCGCAGACGAACCGGGGGTTCGTCGAGCATCGACGACGATGAAATGGGCTGTGAGAGCCGTCCTGGCTGGCTCGTTTTGAGCGGGACTCGGTCTAGCCTCAACCCATCACGGGACAGACACCATGACCCCCGATCAAACTGAAGATTTGGCCCGAGAAGTTTTTGCCAAGTGGGCTGCCGAAGAGGAGTTGGCAGACATCTGCCACATCCACACGGGCTCCATGACCCGAAACGGTGGCATGAGCGGCAATTATCTCAGCGCTTGCGTGTCTTTTAAGCTCCCCATGGAAGAGGGCACCGCCTGGACCCACCTCAAATCGCTCCAGACCCGCTTTGATCTCATGACCAAGGGCAACAAGTGGGACGTTCGGGCCTACCCGGTGCCCATCTTGAAGACACCGAGCGCCAAAGAGCGCCAGGATATGGTCCACATCGAGACGTGGATGAAGCAATACTGCAAGAGGCACCGCCGATCGTGCTTCCGGAACGGCGAACGGGTGCTGTGGCTGCACGAGGTGACCCAAAAGGAGAGCTGGGGCGATGCATTTCAGATCCAAGTGAGCTTTTGCGTCGAGTATTCGTACGATGAAGGCACCGGATCACGGTTTGCAAACCGAGCCCTGGATGAATTTGCGCTGGCGCACCCCGAAAAGGCCAAAAAACTCTCGGTCTCCTGCTTTAGATACCGTTGAGCTCTGACAAAGGAGAGGAACAATGCAGCGGCGACACTTCCGCGTGGCCTACGGGAGCCTCACTGAAGGTCAGGAGGCGCTCCTGATCAACGCCTCCAACACCAACGCCAATCTGGGCACGGGGGTTTCGGGGGCCATCCGCGCGGCCTGCGGCCCGGGGTATCAGGCGATGCTCCACCGCACCCTCCAGGAGCGCTTTGGCGGCCCCATAGAACCCGGCCAGGTCTTCATTACGGACGCTGGCGCCCACCCTACGGCCCGGTTTGTGGCCCACGTGGCGGTGATGGACTACCGTAAAGGCTTCACGGGCCGCTCATACCCTGACCTGAGGCTCCTGCAAGACGCCTATGCGCGCACCTGGGAGGCCATCGAGGGGTTGGAAGGGGACGACATCTCGGTGGCGGTGGTCGCATTGGGCGCAGGAACGGGCCAGATCGGCCTGAGGACCTCGGTAGAGACCGCCTGCGAGACCTTCAAGCGGCACGTGGCAGGGCTCAGGCGCTCCAAAATCGGGGATCTGGTCTTCTATGGACATGCCTTGCACGAGTACATCGCCACGTTGGCCGTGGTCAGTGAGCATTTTGAGGTGGATCTGAACGCGCTGCCCGCAGAAATCCGCCAGAGCCTGTACCATTGGCGCACCTGAAAGCCTCACTGGGCGCTGATGCACCCGGTGACGGGCCGTTGACGCGTTGGGAGGGGGGCTGACCTGTGGTAATTTGCCGCCGCTGACCACGCGGGTCGGCGATTGTGATGACCTCAAGACCCAAAGGAGCGCACATGAAGCCCGAACGCGACATTGAAAAGACCTACCCGATCAAAGACTTCGTCGCCAAGCTGCGTCGACTGGCCGATTGCCTGGAAAATGGGGAGCAGTTCGAGATCCAGATCGCCGGAGAGCGCATCTACGTGCCGGTCCGCGCCAACTACAGCATCGAGCACGAGCGCGAAGAGGGCATGGAGGAGATCGAGTTCCAGATCAAGTGGAGCGTCGAGACCCAGGACGACTGAACTCCCCCCTTTTAAGGCTCAGTCGGCCCCACAACCTCGGCGGCCGGGCCGGACAATCCGATCGACACGCTGAACGCATCGTGCTGTCCATCGTCGTCAATGTCTAGATCCCCTCCCCCGGCGATGACCGAGGCCAAAATCCCGCACCCTCTGGCGATGCTGGCACAATCGCCCTGGTCCAGATCGGTGCAGGCGTGGGTTTCGACCATCCCCCCACAGCTGACCCATCCATTGTCGCTCATCTCAAGCGGCTGCCCCTCAAAGGTCAGGCATGAGCAAGCGTCCGAGGTCAGGTAGTCGTTGATGCCATCGACGATGTTCCGCTTGGTCACAAACCCGGTCAGGCTGGCGTCGTGCACCTTCATCCCCTGCCCTTCCTTCTCCAGCGAAGCCTCCAGGCGCGGCTGATGGATTTCAATGTCGAGCATCGCATTTCCAAAGGGCATGGGCATGCGAATGCTGCCATGGGGACCAAGGACAGCGCTCTGATGGCTCAACTGTCCCCCGATGACCCTGGAGCGCGGCGTCTTTGAGCCCGTGACAAAACCCTGACGGTTGGCCACAAACGTCCCCTCTGGCCCTGGCTCCAGTGCAAAGAAGTGGGCTTCGGGCTTCTCATCGCCGTTCATGCTTGGCCACACAGCCCCAATGGAGAGCTGCCCGCTCTCAACCCGCTCTTTGACGTACTCTTGCATGTTCACCCCAATGAGCGAGAGCAAAGAGTCCATCAACGGCCCCAACGCGTTGTCGGGCCACCCATCCCCATTCAAATCAGACGCGCGTGTGTCGTCAGTGCGGATCTGGATGTGATCAAAGTAAGTCGCAGGCGCGTCCCATTTGTAGTCTTCGGGCGCGCCGGGCTCGGTCAAACAACCACCTTTGATGGCCGCCACGGTGTCATCGCAGTCATCCCCACCCGAGTCCAACGAGGCGACCCCATCACCATCAGCGTCCACCCCATCAACCCCGTCACAGTTCTGGTCTTCCCCGTCGCCCGGCTCATCGTTGGTCGTGCAGCAGGGCTGGCCAAAGGCGCCGTTGAGGCGGCCATTGGGGCAAACCGTCCGGTTCCAGACCACATCTTCCAGACGGCTGAGCCGAAAAATGGTCCCCGTCAGGTCAGCCCCGGTCAAATCGGCCCCCACCAGCGACACGCGCTCAAAGACACGCGAGCGCAGCGCCTGGTTGTTCAAGCGAACCCCCGACAAATCCAGCGCAGCCTCCAGATTGGTCCGACTGACATCAGCGCCGCGCAAATCGGCGTTGGTCAACCGCGCGCCGGTCAAGTCAGCGTCGCGCAGATCGACCCCGGTCAAATCAGTGTCCCGCAAGATCGTCTGCTGGAAATTAACGGCGCGCAGCACCGCCCCAGAGAAGCTCGCCCCGGTCATGTTGAGCGTGCTGAAGTTGGCCCCGGTCAGGTCGGTGTCTTCAAACGAGACCTGCGTCCAGGAGGTGTCTTCCATGATGGCGCCCTGAAGCACCACCCGGCGCAGGCTGGCGCCATTGAAGCGCGCCCGGCTGAGGTTGGCCCCGCCCAGGTTGGCGTCGTCAAGGTTGCTGCGCATGGCCACAGCACCATTGAGGTTGGCACCAATGAGGTTGGCCCCGGCCAGGTTGGTGCCGGTCAGGTCCGCCCCAGTGAGGTCGACCCGACTCAAATCGGCGCCGCTCAAATCCAGGTTGCGCAACACCTGACCCGACAAATCGGCCCCAGGGCAGATGGTCTCGGCCTTGAGTTCACATTCAACCGCTCCAAACTCAAAGCACCCCGCCAACAAAAGTCCCGACACCAACACCAAGATCCCAGCACGAGCCACAAACATGGGCGACCTCCCGAGTGTTTTCCCACTCCGACTCAAAAGCACGATCCAGGCCAACTCAACAAATCCCCATCAGCACGGAGTCGGCTCACAAAATCAGGCGTTGGACAGTGGTGGAGTCCTTATCCACCTGTGGTCAGAGAGATTCCCAGGCCGCCAGCGGCTTGCTTGATGCACGCGCATGGACGACAGTACCGCACCGCCACTTTTGAGCGGCGGCAGAGGTCTCAGCGCCCCGGAGGGGTCCATGGAAGAAGGCAAGACAACCCACAGCACCATCACCTTGCTGGTCTACACCGACCTGAGCTGCCCGTTCTGTTACCTGGGAGAGCGCGTGTTGGAGCGGCTGGCGCAGCGCTGGGCGCTGGAGTTGGAGTGGCGGCCTTTTGAAGTCCACCCTGAACTTGCCCCCGGCGGCGTGGAGTTGACGGAGGCTGGCAAAGAACGCATGGCCATGATGTGGCGCCGCGTGTTGTGGCACGCTGCGGCCTTGAAGGTCCCCATGAACCTGCCCGAGGCGATCCCCAACACCAGCCGGGGTTTGGCGGCGCTGCTGGCAGCCCAGGCGTTTGACGCTGAGGCAGCCTCGGCGCTGCGTCAGGCGCTCTACGAGGCGGTCTTCATCCACGGGCGCAACATCAGCGCACCGGCGGATCTGGTGGACATCGCCAAAGAGGCCCTGGGCCAGGAGTCACCGCTGTTGGAGCCCATTACCACAGCCGTCTGTCAGGATTCCCCTGATGAGGCACTGGCCAAAGCCCAACAAGAGGCCAAAGCGGCGGTCGTGATGGGCGTGCCGACCATTCGGGTCATGGTCGACGGACAAGAACGGCTCGATCGCAGGATGATGGGCGCCCAGCCCGAAGAGATATTTGAGAAGCTCTTTGAGGATCTGCAGATCCCCAGGGTGGACACAGGAGCACAAGCCCCATGATCGATCACCACAACACTCCCCCTGGCACCACCGATCGGCTGCCGGACCAGGCCGAACTCTACCAGGCCCTCGAAACGCGCTTTCTGGGCTTGTGGCGCACGGCGGGTTACCGCATGGTGCAGGTCCCCACCTACGAGACCTACGCACTCTACCAAACGCTCTACGGTCAGGAGGTCCGCCAACGCCTGGCGACCTTCAACACCGACCAGGAGTATGCCCTCCGGCCAGATTTGACCGCGGGGATCTTGCGCATGGCCTCGGAGCGCCTGGGAAAAGAGCCTCCAGTGACGCCGCTGCGCCTTGCGGCCTCGGGTTTGGCGTTTCGGCACGAGCGCATACGGCCGTTGCGCCAGCGTCAATTCCATCAGGTGGGCGTGGAGCGAATCGGAGACGCCCCTGGCGACACCGCGGGCGCCGATGTGGAGATCCTCTCGCTGGCCCGGCTGGCGTTGGTGGACGCTGGATTGACGGGTGGGCTGCTGCGCGTGGGCCACGCAGGGGTTCGCGGGGAGCTTTTGGAGGGTTTGATCCCCGACGCACAGGCCCGCACAAGGATTGGCGCCCTTTTGGACATCACCACACGGCTTCGGGACCGCCTGGAGCCTCCGCGCACGGGCGCGGACCTGGAATTTGAGAGCGCCACCAGCCAACACCGCCGCACATCACCGCTGGAGCACCCCGACGCGGGCGCGTTGTTGGCTGAACTGCGCCTGATGCTTCGCGCCGGGGCCCCGGATGTGACACTGGAGAGCCTTGAAACCGCCCAGGAGACGTTGGAAGGGGTGCTGGAGGCCAGCGCGATCGACGCAGGGCTTAAAGCAGACGCCGTGGAGGGGCTTTTGCGGCTGACGTGGCCCACGGCGAGCCTGGAAGAGCTGGCAGATGTGGTCTCGGGGCTGCTGCCGGGGGGACACGAGCGTCTCAATGAGGCGCTGGGGCACGTGGAGGCCTGTCAGGCGGAGTTGGAGCCGTTGGTGCTGCGCTTTAGCCTGGGTGCCACGCGCTGGAGCGGCTTCTACACGGGCTTTTTGTTTGAGGTCGAAGCGCCAGTCCTGGGTCCAGACGTCAGTCAGATCCTGGGCGGGGGGCGTTACGACGCCGCGATGGGCCGTTTGGGGGGTCCGGAGGTGGCCGCGTGCGGGTTTGCGCTGGGGATGGAGCGCTGCGTGGAGGCCGCACAGCGGCTTCACGGGGCTGCGACGCTGCGTCGGCGTCTGGTTCAACGCGAACCGTTGTTGATCGCCTACACCGACACCCCCCGCGACACCACCGCGGCCATGGCTGCGGCCGAAAACCTGGGGCGGCGCGGGGCCCACATCGCCTACCACCCCCATCCCATCGATGCGTTTGACCCCTACGACCCCCAAGGCAAGCCGCCCGAGGCCTTCGCGGCAGGCCTGCGGGCCTTGCCGGGCATGCCCTACCGGCACGCGTTGCTGGTTTGCGGCGAGCTTTTTCTGCTGGACGTGGCCTCAGACACCATGATGCCCATCGATCAGAACGAACTCTTCCTGATGTTTGGCAACAAAGGGCGCTGAACCCGTCGCCACAACACACCCCGGTCCTGCGCGTCTAAGAGATTGCCCTGACGCACGTCACGAACGATGTGGGTTGACGTCCAAGGGGGAAGTCGGCCAAGACTGATGCATCCCGAATGACACCAGGGCGCGCCGTTTGGAGCATGCGCCACACAACGACAGTGATGGAGGACCGATGAACCACCAAAAAACGGCGCTGGCCGCAGTGGTGTGCTGTGCCGCAATGGCGTGGGCACCCCAAAGCGCGGACGCGTTTTGCGGCTTCTACGTGGGCGGCGCTGACGCCAAGCTCTTCAACAACGCCACGATGACGGTCATGATGCGCGACGGCAAGCGCACGGTCCTGTCGATGCAGAACAACTACCAGGGGCCTCCGAGCGACTTCGCCATGGTCATCCCGGTGCCGGTTGTCCTCAAGAAGGAGAACGTCAAGACCCTTGATCAGGCCATCTTCGACAAGGTCGACCAGATGGCCGCCCCCAGGTTGGTCGAGTACTGGGAAAAAGACCCATGTGCTCCCGACATAGACATGATCGCAGAGAGCGCAGCGGCCCCCGGCGGTCTGGGCATGGTGGGGTCGGGTGCTGGCGGCGGCGGTGCGGTCAAGATCGAAGCGCAGTTCAAGGTCGGTGAGTACGACATTGTGGTCCTGAGCGCCAACGACTCGGGGGCACTCGATAAGTGGCTCAAGACCAACAAGTACAACATTCCGGACGGGGCCGAGCCGGTGCTGCGGCCTTATGTCGAAGCGGGCACCAAGTTCTTTGTGGCCAAGGTGGACGCCAAGAAGGTCAAGTTCAAAGACAACAAGGCGGTTTTGTCGCCGCTGCGCTTCTA
>CAKZKQ010000347.1 GCA_937123825.1 uncultured Pseudomonadota bacterium | reverse complement strand
GGTGCGGGGGAGGGTGTTGGTGTCCTGTGCAGCGGCCGCGTTGGGGTGGGTTTGGGGGGCCTCGGGGTCGCCGCTGAGGATGTAGAACGTTGCGCCTGCGCCGATGAGGAGCAAGAGCACCAGAGCGACGATGCCAAAGAGCTTGCCGTTGCCTTTGTTTTCCCCGGGGGGAGGCCATTGGACATCGCTGTCGGATGGTCCGGGGGTGTAGGCAGGGTTTGGTGTGTTCATCGGCGGGTGCGCGCCGCTGACGTTCATGGGTGGGTGTGCGCCGCTGACGGCCATCGGCGCAGTGGTGCCGATGGGGGTCATGGCCGGTTGTTGGCCGGAGACCGCGTGCGGGTTGACGGACACCGCCCAGGCGCCGCTGGGGACCTGTGCCTGGTGTGGCATGGGGGTCTGGCGAGGCCAGCCGCCGGAGGGCAGGCCGGGGTGTGGCATCAGCGCGGGGTGGCTCAGCGAGGGGTGCGACGGCGATGAGGGGTCATCGGGCGACGGTGTCCTGGGTGAGGACGGTTGCTGGGGCCAGGCTCCAGAAGGGCGGTGTTGGGATTGCCAGGCGCCGGAGGCGGCGATGGCTTCCATGGCACCGTGGGGGGCGGACTGGGCCATCTCTGGAGGGGTGTAGACCGAGCCGGTGGTGGGCATGACCAGCTCCAACTCGGTGCGCAACATGTCGACGGTCTGCTGGCGAGCTTCGGGGCGTTTGTTGAGCGCCTTCATGACGACCGCTTCGAGGCCGGGCGGGATGACCTCGGCGCTGGCCTGGGCCATGCGGTACATGAACTCCGAGGGTTGCTCATGGGCATGTTTCATCATGAGCATGGCGGTGGAGGAGTCGTCAAAGGGCGGCTTGCCGGTGAGCATCTGGTAGAGGATGCAGCCCAGAGAGTAGATGTCGGCGCGGTGGTCGACGGTCAGACCCAGGACCTGCTCGGGGGCCATGTAGCGGGGGGTGCCAACGATGCGTCCCTGTTGGGTGAGGTCATCGTCGGGATCATCGCCGGCCATGACCTTGGCGATGCCAAAGTCGAGCACTTTGATGAAGTCCGGGTCATCGTTTCGGTTGATGAGGAAGATGTTGTCGGGCTTGATGTCGCGGTGAACAATCCCGGCGGCGTGGGCCTCGGAGAGCGAGCGACAGATCTGGTTGGAGATGTGAACGGCGCGCCGTGGGGGCAGGGGGCCGACTTCCTTGAGGATGTTGCCCAGTGTGCGCCCTTCAAGATACTCCATGACCAGAAAGAGGAAACCTTCCTGGGTGGTGCCAAAGTCAAAGACGGTGATGGTGTTGGGGTGTGCGAGCTTGCTGGCGGTCTTGGCTTCGCGGTGGAAGCGCGCGGCGGTCAGCGGATCGAGCTTGGGCAGCAGTTTGATGGCCACGGGGCGGTTGACGGCGACCTGGAGGCCTTTAAAGACGGCCCCCATGCCTCCAAAGCCCAGCAGGTCCTGGAGTTCATAGCGATCCAGGATGGTGCGGCCCACCATGGACTTGAACGTTTTGATTCTAAGGTCGATCGACATGTCGCAGCCCTGTTGGCCTGTGTTGGCGTCGGTCAGAAGGAAAATTCCACCATGGCCCCGGCCCCATCGGGGGCGATCATGGGGCGCACCGAGGCGCCGGCCTCGGGGGGAGCTTCTTCCTGTCCCTGGGTCAGGTCCATGATGATGAAAATGCCGCCGGTGATCAACGCCGCAGCGCCCAGTCCATAAAAGACATCGGCGACCAGCGCTTTTTGCGTGGCGTCGTCTTTGGCGCGCGCTTTTTCGACCGGATCTCGGGAGTTGTCAAAGTCATCGGTGTCCGAGATGGTCAGGACACCAAAGACAGCCCCGGCGCCCAGCAGCGCCAGCCCGGTGCCGCCGGTGATGAGCCCAGCGTTCATCCAGGTGTTGTCTTTTGGAGGCGTCTTCTTTTCGCCGCCGCCCCCGCCTGGGCCGCCGCCTTGGAGCGGATCGACGGCCTTGTTTCTGCGCAACTGGTCGATCTCGTCCATGCGCGCCAGCGCGGTGCTGCGCACGTCTGCGTTGGCGTCGGGGGCGACAATGAAGCGCTTGTAGTAGGCGTGGGCGTTGTCGAGGTCGTTGAGCTTCTCGTAGCACAGGGCGATGTTGTAGAGGAGGTTGGCCACGGGGGTGATGGCGTAGGCCTGCTCAAAGGCGCCGATGGCTTCTTTGTAGCGTCCAGCGCGAAAGGCGTCCGTCCCTTTGGCGCTGAGTTCTTCGACGCGTTGGACGTCGTTGTTGTCTTCGACGGGGGCGTCGGCCTCGCCCTGCGCCCATCCCACGGTGGGGAAGAGCGCCATGGAGGCGATGAGCGCGGCGCAAGTCCAACGGCGAGCATGTCTCTGTGCGGTGTGGGCCATCGTGGTGGTCCTCTTTATGGGTCCTGCGCTGGTGCTCAGCGTGCGGCGTCGATGACGTCAAAGCCAGCGGCGTCGATGGTTTTGGCGATGCTTTGCCGATCGGTGGCTGCGCCGTTGGCGTCGAGCGTGACGGTGACGGTGTCCTTTTGATGGCTGGCCTCAACGCCAATCACCCCTTGGAGGTTACCGACCAGGCGCTTGACGGTGGCTTCGCAGTGTCCACAGGTCATGCCTTCAACATGAAACGTCTCTTGGTTCATTTCGCTCTTCAGGCTCCATTGTTCCAGAAATAAAAGGCCACCACGGCGCCCCCCACTGCCAGCAGGAGCAGGAGCAGGCCCACGATCACCAGCACCACGGCCCATGTCTTTGAACGCGCGGGTGGTGCGCTGCTCTCAATCGGCGGCAGCCGCCCGGTGCCCGATGGCACAGGGGCTGGCATCATGGGGATGGCGGTGTCGGAGACCGGTTCGAGGTTGGGCAGCACGGGCGGCGTAAAGTCTGGGCCCTGGGGCTGTCCGATGATCAGGCGCATGACCGTGGAGCCGATGGTGATGTCGGCGCCATGGATGATGGGGATGTCCTGCTGGGGGGTCATGGGTTGGCCATCGAGCAGGGTGCCGTTGTCGCTGCCATTGTCGCGCACGGTGAACTCTTCGCCCTGTTTTTTGATCCGCAGGTGTTTGCGGCTGCAAAAGGGGTCGGAGATGACCAGGTGATTGGTGCGCTCACGGCCGATGTTGGTCACACCGGGGCGCAGCTCAAACGGGACTGGGTCGACGCCTGGGACAAAGATGAGCAGTTGACCGCCGCTGCTGGCTTCCTGATGGCGCAGGTTGTCCAGCTCTTTCTGGTCGATGACCGTGGTGCGGATGTTGGGGTTGGCGGGCACCGGAGGGCCCCCTCCGCGCGCCTTGCGCAGCCCAGAGCCCGCGTCGGCTGGCGGGAGCATGTCATGCGTGGCCAGCAGTTCCTCAGGGACGGTCTCTTCATCCTCCAGAGCCTGCAAATCAAAGGCCTGGGTGCGCTCATGCGGGGCCAACTCGCCGACAGGAGGCGAAGGCACGCTGGCGGGGCGCCGAAGCGCGGCCATGTCGATGGATTCTGTGCGCTCTGCCCCTACGGCGCCGCCTGTGCGGACCTGGATCTGGTCCATGGGCACCGCCATGGTGCGCTCATGGGGCATCAGGTCGCCTTCTTCCTCGGGAGGAAGGGGGAACTCGGCCAGCGGGTCGATGGTTTGGTTTTGGGGGCGAGCGGGCTCGTAGGAGCGGCCCTTGCCGCGCGTGGTGCGGGCGCCGCCGCTGTTGGGGTCGCCCTGGCCACCTTCATAGCTGCGGCGGCCGCGCTGATCGTTGTGGGTGTGTGGGTTGCGGAAGTCCTCGTTGCGCTCGGCGCGGCGCTTGAGCATGGGCTTGCCCGTGCCGGGCGGACCGGCCTGAAGCTCATCGAGTTCCAGGGCCATGGTGTTGCCGCGGGGGCTGTCGCCAAAGTCGTCAAACCCAAAACTGTCGTTGGTGCGCCTTGGGGAGTTGGCCCAGAAGTCGTCCACCTCCATCTCGCCGCCAAACGCCTCGCCGTCGCGCCATGAGTCATCGCGCTGCTGGGGTTGCTCGTCGGGGTTGAAGTCGGACAGGTCCAGGGCTGCAGTGCCCGAACTGCCGCCGAAATCTTCGGGCCAACGGTCTTTGCCGCCGCTCCACTCTTTGCTGGCCCATGGGTTCTTGGACTTTTGGTTGGCCGCCCAGGGATCGTTCCCGTCGGCCTTGTCCAGATCCTCTAGATCCAACGCGGCGGTGTTGCCCGAACGAAATGGATTGTCGCCAGCCTTTGCCATCAAATGCTCGCCTGCCTGTGGCCAGGGGCCCTGCTCCAACCTGGAGCTGTGGTGCGTACCTGGGACGAACGAAGACCGGGGGTGGTGGGTTGGTGGAGATTGATCGCTGCCGCCTCCCGTTCGTATAAACAGCGCCGCGCTCCGTATCTTTCAACCTTAAACCAAATCCCCCATTCAACACAAGCGCATCCCCCCACACCCACACGCCCCAGGCGCACCCGGCAATAGACTTGCTTTTGAATGCCATAGACGTGACAGTGGTAACCGGGAGGATGCGTTTAAGCAGTGAGGTTGTTGGAATGACCGGTCGTCCCATGCCGTGTGTGACCACCGATTTAAACTTGGACAGCGCTTTGATGGGCCACCACAGCCGCCAAACGGCCAGTTTGAGGCGATGGATGATGCCCATGGTGGCGCTCTGCGTGTTCTTCGGTGGCACGACAGCGCGCCTGTGCGCCCAGGAGCAACCCTCGGCGCAAGGCGAACGTGCCCAGCAAGAGTCGCCGCGCACCGTGGTGCCCGAGTTTAGCGGCCCTTACAGCCCCAACAGCATCATCAACCCCACGCGGCGCGCCTGGGGATTTGGTCTGGTGGGCGCGGGGGCCATCACCGGCGGACTGGGGCTCTATTGGCTTGAGACCAGCTCTGTGGACGGCTGCGTGGGCAACAACGACGCGCTGTGCGAGGCCCGCAACACCGATCGCATCCAACTGGGCGCCGGGCTGCTCATCGGCGGGGTCTTCCTCTCCGGGGTGGGGCGCTACCTGCTGGTGTCCGACTCGCTCTCCAACCGAACCCTCATCACGACCCCCATCCGAGCCCCTCGCCAGTCGGGACCATCCTGGCACCTGGACATCGGACCGACGCCCGGCGGCGCCATGCTCAGAAGCGGCGTTGAGTTTTGATCAACATTTGAGCCAAACAACACCGCCAATCCCTGCCTGCTGGCCTGTTTCGAAGACGCACCAGCGGTTGTGACCGCTGTTGTTGAGCTACTGGCCGCGAATCCGGCGCCACAACGACAAAATGGGCATCAATCGCACTCGCCCCAGCCTCGGGCGGATCACTGGCCAGGCCAGCGTCCAAAAGGCGATGGTGCCGGTGGCGATGAACATGATCGCCGCCAGCAATGAGAGCAGCGCCGTGTTGTGGATCTGCTCATCGATCTGGGCGACCATGATTGAGCCCCCCACCAGCATCCCGCAGCACAGCAGCCCCAAAAAGATCCGCGTGGCCAACTCTGAGAGGTGCGAGCCAAGCTGGTCCATCTGTGGGTTGCGGATGTTGACGGTGGCGGTGCCCGACTCAATGTCCATCAGGACCTGATCGAGCTGGGCGGGGACCTCGCGCAGGAAGCTGCTGAGGTTGACGGCGCCGGTCAGCAGCGTTTGCAGCAGGCGCCGGGAGTTGTAGCGCTCCATGACAAGGCGACGTGCGAACGGGGCGGCCGCCTGGGCAAGATCAAGCTCGGGATGGAGCTTTCGCAAGATGCCTTCGATGGTCATGGCCGCTTTGGCCAGCAGAGAATACTCGCTGTTGAGCTTGATGCGGTAACGCAGCGCCGCGTCCATCAGGTCCATGGTGAAGGCGCTGACGTCGATCTCTTCAAGGCTGCGGTTGAGGTAACGCTCGCGCTTGGCGGCGATCTCGCGCTTGAACTCGGCCAGATTGACCCGCCCCTGGGGCCTGCCCATCCTGAGCACAGCGCGGGCGATGCCGTCGATGTCACCCCCCAGGATGGTCAGCAGGAGCGTGACCAGATCGTCTTGCTGGGTCCTCGACAGATGGCCGACCAGACCCAGATCAATGAGGGCGATCTTTTCGGGACCAAGAACCAGGATGTTGCCCGGGTGAGGGTCGCCGTGGAAGAGGCCGTGGACAAAGACCTGGTTGTAGGCGCTCTCAAAGAGGATCTCGATGAGGCGCTCGGCCTGTGCCGAGCCCGGCTCGACATCGCTGATCTTGACCCCCTCAAGGAACTCCAGCGTCAAGACAGTCTGGCAAGACAACTCCTCGATGACGTCGGGGATGACCACATGGGGGTTGTCGGCGCAGTTGGCGGCGAAGCGCTCCAGGTTGCGGGCCTCATTGAGGAAGTCGATCTCCTGGCTGATGGCCCGATCGAACTCTCGAACGATCTCGCCCACATTGTAGATGTCGCTCTCTTCGACGGTGGCCTCAAGGATGCGGGCCATGAAGTAGAGGATGTCGAGATCGCTGCGGATCTGCTCCTGGATGCCCACGCGCTGGACTTTGACGACGACCTTGCGACCGCTGCCAACAGCCACGGCGGTGTGGACCTGACCGATGCTGGCAGTGGCCAGCGGCTCGGGGTCAAAGTCGGTGTAGAGATCCTCAAGTGAGGCCCCAAGGGCTTGCTCGACCTGGGCCCGGACCTGATCAAAGCCCATTGGAGGGACGCCATCCTGGAGGCGTTCAAACTCTTCAATGTAGGCCTGGGGCAGGAGGTCGGGGCGCGTGGAGAGGATCTGGCCAAGCTTGATGAAGGTGGCGCCGAGTTCTTCAAAGACCAGGCGGAGTTGGCGAGCGGTGCCGCGCCGGTCGGTGGGATCGACGGGCTGCGCGTCGGGCGGCGGCGAGAAGCGGTCGCCAAGGACCTTCTCAAGGCCGGTGCGTTGGATGACGCGGTGGAAGCCGTGTCGTGCCAGCACGGAGCCGATCTCGCGCATGCGCTGGATGTCCTGGACGGCGGCGGCAAAGACCCCGGCGCGGCCTGCGGCGCGCGGTTCGGGCTCGGTGCGGTGCCTGGCCGAGCGCTGTTGCCCCGAGGTTGGGGGTTTGGGCTCCGGGTTTGGGGTGTCGTCGGTGCGCTGTGGATCATCGGTCATGGTGTGCAGCTCCGGGGTGGCCTG
>CAKZKQ010000346.1 GCA_937123825.1 uncultured Pseudomonadota bacterium | reverse complement strand
ACACCGGCGTGCACCAACACGCGCTTCCCCCCTTCCCCCCCCCTCTGGTCCCGCCCCTGATAAGCACACAAGCTCGCCAGAGGCGCCGCACCTGCCTCTTCCCAACTGACCCCTTCGGGCTTGAGCGCCAACGCATCGGCCGACACCACCGCAAACTGCGCGATCGTCCGGGGCCTGTGGATCCCCACAAAACCCATCACCTCCTGCCCCGGTTTCCAGCGCCTCACCCCCTCCCCCACAGACTCCACCACCCCCGCCACATCCACCCCAACGACCATCGGTGGAGCCACCGGCAACATCATCTTGGTTTCACCCCGGATCGTCTGCAGATCGACCGGATTGAGGCTCGCCGCTTTGACCCTCACCAACACCTCCCCATGACCCACCTGTGGACGCTCCACCTCACCGACACTCAACCCCGAAAAATCCTTCGAATACTTCTCAATACGCAGCGCCTTCATCTGTCCTTGACCTCGTCTGGGTTTGGCCGCGCTCGACGATTGAAACCAAGCCAACCCCCCAACACCGCCTCACATTGAATTGTGCGACCAACCCAAAGATGAAGCGCACCATTGCATTCATCCAATGAATACCTGTAATAGAAACCATGCATTACAGTCATTTAAAGAACGTCGACCTGAACCTCCTCATCTACCTCGACCACCTGCTGCGCCGCCGCTCGGTGACCCTCGCGGCCCAGGACGCAGGCATCACCCAGTCCGCCATGAGCCGTGCCCTGGGCAGGCTTCGCCAACAGCTCGGCGACCCATTGCTGGTCCTGACCGGACGCCGCCTCGAACCCACGCCCCGCGCCCTGGAGTTGATGGAGCCGCTGCGCGATGTCTTGCACCAACTCGATGAGCGCCTCTACCGCAGCACCACCTTTGATCCCCACACCACCCAGCGGCGCTTCACGATCGTGTGCCCTGACTTCGCCGACGAGATCTTCTTTGCCCCTCTGATGGCCCAACTCAGCCAGCAAGCCCCAGGCCTGCAACTGCGCCTGCTTGGTCCGCGCCCCGGCCTCCAGGACGCCCTGGCCCAGGGCAGCGTCGATCTGGCGCTGGGCGTCGTGTCCACACAAAACTCCGCCTCGCTGCGCGCCGTGCGTCTCTTCAACGATCCCTTTGTCTGCCTCCTCGACCCCACCCAACACCCCACAACACCGCTGACGCTGGACGCCTTTGCGCAAGCGCCCCACATCTTCATCGCCCCTGGAGGGCGCCCTGGAGGCGTGGTGGACACAGTGCTGGCCGCTGTGGGGCGCCAGCGGCAGGTCGCCGTTCAATTGACCAGCTTTCTGGTCGCTGGTGCCTTTGTGACAGGCACCAACCGCATACTGACGCTGCCCAAACGCGTCGCCCTCCACATCGCGCAGCGCTTTGCGCTCGACGTCAGCCCCATCCCCCTGGCGCTGCCCACCGTGACCATCTCCATGCTCTGGCACGCCAGACACCACGACGATCCCGCACACCGCTGGTTTCGCCAGAACCTGCGCCGAATCACCCAATAGACCAGGTGCTGCAGACAAAAGGACAAAGGTGGACCAAAGCTGTCGGGTGTGTGACCATCTTCCCGTTCAGGCGCCGTGGGCGCCATCACGCAAGGACGCCGACCAGAGCCAGCTCCAGCGCTCACAGACACGCGCTCATGGCGCCGGCTTGCTCGAACCACAAAGGATTGTATGCGCTGCACCAGCCCACCATGGATTGCGTTGGGCGTGTTGGCGTTGGTGGCTTGTTCATCACCAACACCGGCCGCACCAGCCCAGGACAAACCCAAGCCCAAGGCTGCACAGAAAGCCGCCCAACAGACCGCCCCAAATCCTGCTGGGCCTAAAGATGACGCTCCACAAGAGGCCCCTCCCATGGAGGAAGTCCCCGAAGACGGCGCCGACGTGGCCTTCTTCACCGAAGTCCCCGAAGGCCACTGGGATCGCCTCTACCACTGTCAAAACTCGGCGGGGCATGCCTGGACATTTCGCTTGCCGGAGCGAGAACAAAGCCCGCACAGCGTCCAAGGGCGACTTGGTGAGGAAGAACACCTGAAACTTGGCTGCAAGGTCCGCAGCAAAGAGTCCAGCGCACGCGATTTGACCGTCGCCCAAGCCCCTGACGCTCGCTATGAGTGGCTGACCACGGTTCATTGCGGAAAGTCCAAGGCCACCGCACCCCAGTTGACCATCGCCGAGGTCGAAAACACACACGCCGACCTCTACATCAGCGGCATTTACAAAGAAGCCCCCATCAAAAACAGCGACTTTTCCTGCCACAGAGGCCCCATGCTCAACCCCAACGCGGTGGACCGGGATAAAAAGGCGCGTTTGATCTCGTGTCCGTTGGGAAAAGGCGAGCGCCTGCATGCGCTCTTGCCCTCAAAGGGCAAGCTCCAGGTTCAGGTGACGTCCAAGGGGGATGAGGGGATCATCTGGACCACGGCGTCCAGAGGGTTGAGCTACGATCCAGCGTCCAAGACCCAGACCATCAAAACGCGCTTGCCCAGTGAGCAGGCGCTGGCCAAGTTGGACCTCACGATGGATTTGAACGGGGATGTCCCGACCATTACGGGCACGGCCAAGGTCCTGAACGACTTCACCGCCAACAAGACCGCCTGCCAGGAGTTGGTCATCCACGCCCCGCGCTGACCCCTGCCTCAAGCTCGCCCTTGAGCCCTTCAAGGAGCGCCTCCAGGCGTCCCCCGGTGGCAAGGACACCGGGCATCGTGCCGCAAAGCTCCAACCCACCCTGGTGACCCATCATCCCCAAGAAGAGCGGCAAGCTGGTCGAGGGCGGCGGGATCCAGAACGCCGCGCTGGCCTTTGCCCCAGGCACACTCCAGTCCCCAAGGTCGATGCGCCCCAGGTTGGACAACGCCGCCGAAGACGTAAAACGCCCGCCTGCGCGCTGTCGCCGGTCCATGCCCCCGGCCAACCATGCCAACAACGACACCGGCCACCAGAGCAGACGCTCGGCACCCAGCACCGTCCCACCGGCCTGCCCTGTCGCCAGCCGCGCCTTGAGCAGCTCGCCTGCGGCAGCGACAGGATCGGTGCTCTGCATGAACTCACTGTCTTCAATGTGGATGATGCCGGTCAGGTTGGCGGTGGACGACGGCAGGTTGTGGTGTCGCCGCCAGTCTACCGGGATGCCCAGGCGCAGCGGTCCAGACTCCGAGTTCAGGCTTCGGGCGACGTCGACCAGAGCACACGCAGTGCGTGGCAAGACCTGTCTGGGGACCGGCGCGACGCTGACGCGGTGCCAGGTCCAGGCGCGGCGCGCGTTGGCCTCGTCTGTCACACCGGTGGGGGCCAGGTATTGGGCCAGGGGCTCTTCAGCGGCCACCGCGCCAAGCTTGCGGGCCACGTCGGCGTCGATGACGTCCGGATCGGCAGAACCCACGCACGCCTCCTGGCGCAGCGCCCGAAAAATGTCTCCAATCCAGCGCATCCCACCACCGCCGTCCATCAGAGCATGGTGAAAGCGAAAAACCATCCGGGTCAACGGCTTTCCAGTGGCCAGGAGGACCTCGGCGCCGGGGCGTTGGCGGACATCGAGCGGATCATCCAGAAACGGCGCCCCCTCAGGGCCCGTCCCGTCCCAATGACTGCCATCGACCTGACGCACGGCAGGCACAAGCTCGGTCACCTCCCAGGTGGCCCACCCCACATGCCCTCGCAACACGCGCATGGCACCAGGGTTGGCCCTGGAAGCCGCCTCGGTAGCCTGACAAAGGGCTTCCAGGCTGACCTCACCGGCGGTCTCCACCACAAACTGAAGCGCAAACGGCGGACACAGGCGGTCGGCGACCAACCAACAACGCTCCATGCCTGAGAGACGGCGGCGTTTGGCGGTGGGGACCAGCGCTCGGGAGTTTTGGGGGGCTGACGTCATAGAGAGCCTCAAGCGTCAAAAGACGCTGACCACAAGGAGCCTTCAGGGATCCAGGCTTCAACAAGTTCATGCGCTGCGTTGTGCCCACCACAGCACCTTCCAAGGGCTGCTGCAGACACAAAGCGCAGACCATTTAAACCCAAACCTAATCCAAGTGCGTTGCTGAAGTCACAGATGGTCCCAGCATGAGGCACACCGCCTCAAAATCATTTTTTAAATGAACGCATCTGTCTGGCGCTGCCAACCACACCGGCGCCAACCGACAGACCCATCTTTGTGCACGAAGATAAGGAGCCGAGTGTATGTCTGAACGCAGCAATCGCAAAATCCCGGTGACCGAACGCCAGTTTCTTTGGGTTCAGGATGATGACAAAGGCGAGGTCATCTTGCATGTGGGACCGACGATGGTGTCGCCGACGGCGGCGGACCGGGTGGTGGTCGATGACGGCAAGGGCGGGTTCAGGGAGGACAGCTCGGGGCGGCCGCAGCGGATGATCGAGGTGGGGGACGCGCAGTACGCGGTGCTCTACAACCCGCTGACCAAACGCGAAGAAGGCGCCAACGGGGCCTTTCGCTCAGGTCGCAACGAGAGCCGTGAGCTGCGCAACGGCACCCGCGACATGATCCCCGGCCCGTGCAGCTTCTACCTGCGGCCAGGGCAACGCTGTGAGGTCCGCGACGCCCACGAGTTGGCCTCCAACCAGTATCTGGTGGTCAAAGCGTACGGCGAAATCGACCAAGAGGCGCCGTACCACGAGATTACGGTGCGCTCGGCGGCCATCACGACAGCCACAGCCGAGGACAGCGAAGGGAGCACGAGCGCCTTGCCCGAGGGTGACGACGTGGTGCTGACCCGGGGTCAGTTGATCGTCATTCGGGGGCTAGACACCCAGTTTTACATCCCGCCGACGGGCGTGGACATCGTGCCGGACCTCTCGGATGAGCAGGGGCTGACGCTGACGGCCTCGGCGGCGCGCCGGATTCTGGCCCAGGCACCCACGCCAGCGGCATCGGAGCGCGGCGCCGTGTTGAATCAAGCGCTTGAAGACGAACCGGCGCTGAGCAACATGGACGTTCTGGAAGAGATTGAGCAGGAGAACTGGGAGCAGCAACAACAACGCAAAAGCTCGCGAAAGCGGCGCAACCGCCTTGAACCCCAGGTCCAACAAGCGGCCCGGCTGCGCAACATCGCCACCCCCGCCGCTGCCCCGCAAGCACAACTGGCCACCGAAGAGCGCCTGCCGGTGTCCCGCAACGACATCCAGACCCTCTTGTCGAGCGACGTGCACCGTCAGGCGCTGGAGCGAGAGCTGCGCAAGAGCCGCCTGGTGCGTCAGGCAGTGGTGCTGGGCGAGAAGGAGTTTTGCGTCATTCTGGACGCGGACGGCAAGCGTCAGATCAAGGTCGGCCCGGCCCGCGTCTTTCCAGGGCCTTATGACTCGTTCATGACCGAGGGGTCGGACAACCGCCTTTATTACGCCTATGAGTTGTTGCCGCAACGGGCGCTGTGGCTGCGCTTTATTGCGCCCATCAGCCGGGAAAAACTCCTGCGCAGGCTGCCGCGCGGCGTCAAACTGGACTCCGAGCACTACCAGCCGGGCGACGAGATGCTCTTGACGGGGGTCAACTCCTTCTTCTTCCCCTTCAACGAGATCGAAATCCTCCACCCGCTCACTGGCCAGCCCCATGTCGGCAACGCCCACGACGACGTCTTCATTGAGGCCATCGGCATTGACCAGAAGAGCGGCATCTACGTGCGGGATCTGGCCACCGGCGAGGCGCGTTTGGTGCGCGGCAAACAGTCCTATCTGGTCGATCCGCGCAAGGAGGTCCACATCACGCGGACCATCCCACCAAGCCAGTGGAACATGTGGGTGGCGGCCAACGAGCCCCACAAAAAGGCGCACAGCCCCGTGACGACGCCGTGGGCCATCTCGGTGACGGTCCCCCACAACACGGCCGTGATGGCGGCCTCGGCCACCGGACAGCGCGTCATCGAGGGGCCTTGCGTGGATTTGCTGGAGTACGAAGAGACACTGGTGAGCCTGACACTCTCCACCGGCACCCCAAAGGCGGACACCAACCCGCTGCAAACGGCCTTCTTGCGCACTGTGGGCAATCGGGTCTCGGACGTGCTGCGCGTGATCACCTCGGACTTTGTCGAGGTCGACATCCGGGTCAGCTACCGCGTCAACTTCCACCCCGACTGCAAGGAGGACTGGTTCAACCACGAGGACTACATTGGGGTGATGTGCGACCACCTGCGCTCGTTGGTGCGCAGCCGCTGCCGCCAGATGACCTTGATGGAGTTGTGGCCCGAGCTGCCCGACCAGCTTCGCCAGATCATCCTCGGCGAGCGCGGGGAGTCG
>CAKZKQ010000345.1 GCA_937123825.1 uncultured Pseudomonadota bacterium | reverse complement strand
GCCGTTGATGACCAGGCGCCAGGGCACCCCGTCGATCCAGCGCTTTTGGTGAAACTCCAAAAAAGCGCACAGGGCCTCATCGCGGCGGTTGAAGCCCTTGATGTAGCCGATCCGATCGACCTCCTTGACGTACTCTCCGATGTGGATGTCGGAGACGATGAGCAGGTGCGACGATGCCATGGTCTCCTCAGCGCACCCGGAAGCGGCGCGGCGGGTGGGCACCATAAGCACGCCACAGCGCCACCAACGGGCCCTCCAGTTCTTGCTGGAGCAAGGGCGTCAGCCGCCGCGAGAGCGCCAGCAGCGCGGGCACGCCGTCGGCGCGCGTGCCTTCGATGAAGCCAAGGTGGAAGGCGCAGCGACGCGCCTCGGCGGTGGGGACCACGCGCACCTCGCGCAGGCCCTCCTGGCGCCACAGGCCAAACATGGACATCTCGCGGGCGATCCAGAGCACCTCGGCGTCGAGTTGGTAGGCCGCCAGGCGCTTCCACAGCGCGGCCATCAGGGCGTCGGCCTCCAGGTCTTCGAGGCTGCGGCACCAGTCCTCGCTGCCGCGCAGGCTGCGGGCCAGCATCAAATGGAGGTGGAGTTGTTCAAAGAGTTCGGCGCGCGCCCCGAGGCCTTGCTCAAAGAGCTCGTCCATGAGGCGCTCGACGCTGCCGGGCTCATCGTAGAGGGTGGCAAAGAAGCCCGCGCCGTCCAGGACGCCAAAGGCCGCCTGCCCCACCCCCGGGCGTCCCCGGAAGATCGAGACCGCCAGCGCCGCCAGCCGAAAGAGGAACTTGCCCCGACTGCCCTCTCCCCAGCCATTGGGACCGTAGGGCATCAAACCGGCTTGATCCGCGCGAGTGATGGGGCGCTCGGCCACGCCGGACCACCACTCAAGCAGCGCCTGGAGGTTGGCCGACTGCTCTGCCTCTCCAAAACTGAGCGACTCCAACCAGCCGCCGCCGGGTGCCAGCGGCTGGCCATCCATCGCGGCGCGCACTCGCTCCAGCGGCTCTCCAGCGGCCAGGGCGGCCAGTTGAGGGGCGGGGTCGAGCAGTCTGGCCTCAATGACCTGGGCGCCGCCAGCGCCGCCCTGGCCAAGCTGACCCAGCGCCGCCACCAGCGCCTGCATCGAACCCGCGTCCACAGCCGCGGGGGGCTGGGCACCAGCCGCAGCAGCCACAGGGGTCGCAGGGGCCGCAGGGGCAGGCGTCGCAGCGGGCTCAGCAAAGGCCTCTTCGTCGTCCTCGGGAGGCTCCCAACCCACGGACACCTCGGGCTCGGGCTCCGGGGTGGGGGTTGGCGTGGGTGCCGGGGCCGGGGCAGGTTCGGGCTCAGGCTCGGGCTCTGGGGTGGTTTCGCCAAGCAGCTCCGCCTCGGCCTCTTCCTCCAAAATCTCGTCCACGTCGATGCCAGCGATGTACTGCGCGCTGTCGTCGTAGCGGGTCCCCAGCGCCCAGCGGATCCCCAACACGCGGATCCGCCCCGAGGCTTCGACCCACTTGAGCCAGTTGAGGAAGAAGGGCAGATCGATCTCTTTGCCCGGATAGACGTAGCTGGTCAGCATCCGGTAGAGCTCGTTGGTGGAGTAGAGCCGCTCCTGGAGGGCGTCAAAGACGTACTTGGCCAGGATCTCGTTGGACATCACGATGCGCTCAAAGAAGAGATCCTGGCGCTTGCTCAAGTCCGACGTCTCGGCCACCGTCCGCGCAAAGCCGCCCATGTGCCACTTTGAGCCCGGCTTGTCCCAACGCACATCGAGCAGCTCCAGAAGCTTATCATAGCTGCCCTTGTCCAGCGCGCCCTGACCCCGCATCCAGCGCCGCAGCGCCTTCTCCGTGGGCTCCTCGCGCAGGATCTTGGTCAACATCGTCGCAGCAGTCCTGACGTACTCGGCCCCGTCGATGTTCCCCATCGCCGGATAGGTGACCTCCTGCATCGTCTCCTCCCTTCAATCACACAAGATGACAGATCACTTCCAGGGACAACTTACCCCCGCCCTCTGTCGGTGGCAATTCAAGGACACGGCAGCCCCTTTGAGCGGCCTGCGATTGTGGTCCTCCAATGGCCCAACACACAAAAAGTGCCACCAATGGCAAAAAACGCTTTGACAAGTTTTGCCACCGTTGGCATATCTTGTTGCAGGCAGCGACGCACAGTCGTACCTTAAGGCACAGGAAGATGAGTGCCTGATTTGGAGACAAACCATGACATCGCAGTTCAACACCCCTTCAGAAGAACCCCAGCAAGGCATCAGCGACGCCGAAATGCAGCGCCGCGTCATCCACTCGATGCTCTTGCCGGTGGTGCGCCTGGCCAGGGTGTTTGGGGTTCCAGTGCGGGAGGTCGCCAACTTTCTGCAGGTGGCCTACTTCCAGGAGCTGCGCAACGAAGGTCTGACGCTGCGCGAGGTCAGCCAGCGCATGGACATCAGCATGCGATCGGCGGCTCGGCTCTCCAAGCAGATCAAGACCAACTTCTTTTTGCCAGAGCGCGAGCACGAGTTGCCAAGACGCATTGAGTTCCTGCTCTGGTACGAGCCGCTGAGCATGCCGCGCATCGTGCGCGAACTGCCCCAGGTGCCGGTCGAGGACATCGAGTCGGCCATGGAGCAGTTGCTCAAAGAAGAGCGGATCGTGCGCCACGATGGGCGCACGGTGACCTACGCGGTCTCGCGCGGCTCCAGCCGCATCGTGCGCGACCGCTGGACGGCGCGCATCGGCGCGCTCAACAGCCTGCTGAGCAACGTCTGCTCGGTGACCTACGGGCGCTTCTTTGGGGGACACCCCAGGGCGTTCGCCAGAACCTTGAGCTTCCGCGTGCGTCCCCAGGACGTGCCGCAGCTCAAGGCCCTTTACGAGTCGGGGATCTGGGCGCGGCTGCGCGCCATGGACGAGGACGCCAGCGGCGATCCGCAGTCCGTGTCCATGAACCTGACGGTGTGTTGGTCCGAATATGAATCAATCCCAAACGCGGCCGCTGACGCGGGCAATGACAGCGGCACCCGGGATTAAGACAAAAGGACCTTGCGGGCGTGCTCGCCGGGTCTGGGATAAAACAATGATGAAAAAGACCATGACGATCAGGATGTTGGTGTGCGCGGTGTTGGTGTCCGGCATGGCCATGGCCTGCGGCGACGACGCCACCTACAGCTCAAACGCACAAGACTGCGGCCAGGGCGGCCAGAGCGCCGAGTTTGACGGTCAGGACTTCTGCCTCTACGACCAGGGGATCATCGAAGAGGGCTTCATGTGCCCGCCGGACATGGTCCAGCGCCATGACTTCGACGGCTTTGTGGCCTGCGGCCCGGACGGGGACCTGCCCGACAACTTTGAGCAGCGCGCTCGGGATGAGGGAGACTTTGAGTTCTCCGACGCCCCCAACAACAACATCACCGATCCCGACAAACCCGAGCCGGATCCCAACAACAACGTCACCGACCCCGACGAGGGCTCCAACAACGATCCCATCCCCACCGATCCGATCGTGGGCACACAACTGGGCACCTGCACCGACGAAGAGTTGATGCCGTTTCCGCCCGTTGACCTGACGCTCTTTGCGGGCGCAGGGTACCTGGGCGACGCCGACGGGATCCCCAACTTCAACAGCAGCGAGCCTGCCCTGGTGATCGAGGACGAGCAGACCTGGCAGACGGTCCAGTCCCAGTTCCAGATCTACGGCAGCACGCAGCCCGAGGACCTCGACTTCTCGGATGAGCAGATCGACTTCGCCAACGAGCGCGTGGTCATCTTCAGCCACAGCGTCAGCAGCAGCTGCTACGACATCGAGCACAGCACCACAATGGGCGGCCTGGGCGACGAAACCCACGTGCAGGTCTCGTTCACGGTCCCCGATGGCACCTGCGACGCGACCTGCGACGCCGAGGCTCACACCATGGTGATCATCCGCCTGCCGGGCACGGGCACCGAAGATCTGGCGTTGTGCAAGCGCGTCGAAGAGTTGTGCGTCGATGAGTGAGGGCCTCGGCGGCGGTTTGACACAACCCGCCACAGCCGAGGATAACAGCGTCCACAAGGCAGCGCGCGCACCGCGCCCCCTGCCCTGCCACCGCGCCGCTCTCCGATCCGTCACCTGCTCGCCTCGCCCCCCTGACAAAGGGCATCCCCGGTGCAATGGTCCACGGGCCAGGCTTGCGCGCACAGCCCAACCGACGCCCATGGACATCAAGACGCTGAGCGAATCTTTCCAGGCCGAGACGATCACCAAGCCCATCTTCTATCGGGGCTTGATGAACCACCCCACCTGGTCACTGGCGGGCGAACGCACCGCCAGCGGCCAGCTCCAGTTGGGGGTCCTGCGCCCTCAGGGGGGCGGCAAAATCCTGGAGATCTTCTCTGGGCCAGACGCAACGCAGGCTTTTGAGCAGGCCCACGGCGAGCCGGTGGCGCAGCCGCAGATGCACCTGGTCGGTCATGAACTCTTTGGCATGCTCAGCGACGGGCTGGTGGACCGACTCAACATTGACCCAGGCAGCCCCCACACCTTCCACTTTCTGCGCAACCAGCTTGGCCTGCTGCGCCGCTGGGCGCAGACCGTCGCGCTGGAGTGTTCGCTCCAGGACCCCAACGCGGTGCCGAATCCGCTTGGCTTGTTGGCCAGCTTTGAGCACTACCACCTGGTGGTTTTGCCGGGCCAGGGCGAGCAGTACAGTCTGGTGTTGGCGCCAGACTCGAGGGGGCGGTCGTTGGGGGCGATTTTTACGTCGGAAGACGCCGCCGTTGAGTTTGGTCAGGCCATCGCCAAGGAGCTTGGCCGCAGCCCAGAGGTTCGAGAGGTCGCCGCGCGCCCGCTCTTTGAACGCCTCAAGGCGATGACCCTTCAAGGTTTGGTCTTCAACCCGCTGACCGACCTGCCACCCCGGGCGCTCTCGGCAGCGATCATCGACCCCATTCTCCAGCGCGCCCCCCGGTGATTTTTTTCAAGAGGCTGCTGACATTGCCATAAAAATGTCAGGCATTTTTGGCTTAAAAAGAGTGCTTTAAAGCCTCTAAACCAACGAAAAAAACGCAACATAGCACCTAGCATTCCTAATTCCATAACGGTCCATCAGCCCGGTTCCTGATACAATGTCCGTCTCATATGCGAGTATTCCCGGTAAAGATATATCAACCCGTTACCTGGCAAAGGCGAATCATGGACCTCAAAAATAAGACAGTGGTCGTGGCGGGTCGATTCCTGGGCTATAAAGTCCACGATGTGCGCGCCGCGCTCCGGGCTCGCGGCGCGCACATCGCCCAGGCGGTGACCTCGCGCACCGATCTCCTGGTCGCAGGCAGGAACGCCGGCAGCAAACTGGCCATGGCCCACACCATGGGCATTGCCGTTCTTGATGGCGCCCAACTCCAGGCGTTTCTTGAGGGCAAAGCGGTCTCGCTCGGTCCGCGCTCTGAGCTTGAGCACCAGATCAATCCCACCAACGATGTTTTGATGCAACTGCGCCGCCTGGTCTACAGTCAGCCAAGCACCGGCCTTTGGGAAGAGATCTGCCAGGCCATCGATCACGGCAACCCCCACAGCACCGCCATGGCAATCGACTACGCGCAACAAGCGCTCGACGCCTGGCCTGGCACCCCAGCGACCTGCCCAATCCCGCACCCCAACGCCTTCAACATCGGCCCCCATCAAGCCTCCCGCGAGCTGCGGGCCATGCCAGCGACCTGGAGACGCCAACTGCTCAGCGGCCAGGACCACCCCAAGTTTGGCCTGTGCAAAGCGCTGCTCTTTGGCAATGAGCGGGTCAACAACACCCTGGCGCGCAACATCCTCGGCAGCGCTCACTTGTCTTCCCTGCGCTGGCTGCGCCTCAAAGGCCGCCTCGGACCGCGTTTCTTGCTGGAAATGGGCCACAGCCAAGCACTGCCCGCGCTGACCCACCTGGAACTCAACCGTCTGACGCTCGAACCCAAGACGCTGGCGCGCCTGAGCACCACGGCCCTTGGAGAGCGCCTCAAGCACCTGGGCCTCTACCAGGCCGGGCAACTCCACGCCCTGCCCAGACACCTGCCCCCCAACCTCCACAGCCTGGATCTGCGAGGGCTTCACCTTGGCGCCGATTGGGACCTCCAACAACTGGGTCAGACCCTCTCACAGCTCCCCTCGCTGCGCACGCTCCACCTTGGCGACAACGGCTTGACCGCCGACGCGCTGCCCATGCTCCTGCCCAAAGCGTTGCTGGCCAGACTCAAGGTGCTGGGCCTATCCTCAAACCCGTTGGGGCTCTCCGGCATCAAAATGCTCCTCTCGTTGCCTGGGCTAGAACACCTCGACACCCTGGATCTGTGCGACAGCGCCCTGAACGATCGCTGCGCCATCGCTCTGGCCAAAAACGCGCGCCTGAAACACCTGCGCCATCTGTGGTTGGGCAACATCCGCCGAAACTGGGACAGCCCTAAAACCCACCACATCACCGCCAGCGGCTGGGACGCCTTGCGGCGCTCCCCACACCTGACCCCCTCTGCGCAGGCCTGTCTCCCAACCCCACCGCAGCCTCAACCCGCGCTCGCCCCAGGCCCAGCCTGAACAAACCCAGACCTGGCTCCCGTTCAAAACTCAGCGGAACAACCCCACACCACGGTCTGATCACCATGTTGGGGCTCGGTTGACGCAGAGCACCCAACAGCGCCATTGTGCCCCGCAGCAACGTTGACCCTCTGCCCCAGGGCCAAGCATGGCATCATCACCTCAAAACCTCCCCTACAAGCTCTATTATTGGCCCTTCTTACAGGGACGCGGTGAATTTGTGCGCCTCATCCTTGAAGAGGCCAACGCGCCCTACATCGATGTGGCGCGCTTGCCCGCCGATGAGGGCGGCGGCAAAGACGCCGTCATGGCCTTCTACAACTGGCAGACGCAGGGGACGCCGGTGCTGGCGCCGCCAGTGCTGCAAACCGGCGATCAGGTCTTGAGCCAGACCGCCAGCATCTGCCGGTTTTTGGCAGAGCGTCACGGGCTGGCGCCGGATGACGAACTGGAGCGCGCGACGGCGCTGAGCCTGCAACTGTCCATCGCCGACGTGGTCGCCGAGGTCCACGACACACACCACCCGCTCAGCGTGCGGCTCTTTTATGAAGACCAGAAAGAGGCCGCCAAAGAGCGCGCCGGGCACTTTCTAAAGCAGCGCTTGCCAAGGTTCCTGGCCTACTTTGAGGCAGTCCTTGAGCGCAACGGCGATCACCACCTGGTCGGACAGGCCTTGTCATACCCGGACCTATCGCTTTTTCACCTCATCGAAGGGCTTCAATACGCCTTCCCCAACGCGATGTCCGACCTGCGCGGGCAATGTACGCGCGTGTTGGCGCTGGCGACGGCCATCAAAGCGCGCCCCCGCATTGACGCCTACCTGCGCTCACCTCGGCGTTTGCCGTTCAACCTTGATGGCATCTTTCGCCACTACCCCGAGTTGGATCTGGTGCCTTAGGCAAGTCAACCAGGGCCTGACTGGTGGTTCAGGGGCACAAACCATGACAACATTGGTGTCTTAGAGCCCGCAAAGGTCATTTTGGAGTGGTCTTGGGCGGACGAACGTGCGATTTTGGCGCGTGTTGTCTCCCCAGATCGCCCCGTTGTCCAAAGGCAATGGACAGCGCAGCGCAACCCAAAGGACCGATGAGTTCCAGAGCACGCGACTTTTTGACCTTTGTCTCGGAGTTTTTCACCGAGTTTCACCACACCGGCTCGCTCTTCCCCAGTGGCCGTCGGTTGGCCGAAGCCATGGCGAACCCGCTCAGCTGTGCCCAAAAGCCGGTGAGGGTCCTTGAGGTGGGTCCGGGCACTGGCGCGATCACACGCGCGGTGGTGCAGCACATCGGACCCGAAGACCACTTTGATCTGATCGAGATCAACCCAAAGTTTGCCCAGGTCCTGGAGCGAAAGTTCATCGATGACCCGCGCTTTAGACCTGCGGCCAAAAACACCCAGATCCACGTTTGCCCGCTGGAGGAGTTTGAGGCCAAAGCGCCGTACGACTTCATCATCTCGGGCTTGCCGATGAACAACTTCGAGCCCGCGCTGGTGGAGTCGTTCTTCAACCGCTTTTTTGAGCTATTGGCCCCCGAAGGAACGCTGTCCTACTTTGAGTACATCGCGCTGCGGCAGGTGCGCTCCAAAGTGTCGACCAGCTCGGAGCGGACGCGCTTCAAGGCGCTCAACGAACTCATCGATCCGATGCTCTATCAGCACCGCGTGCGCAGAGATTGGGTGATGCTCAACGGTCCCCCGGCCTGGGTGCAGCACCTGCGCCACAAGCCGACCACCTGACCACCTCCCCCACCGCTCCAAACAACCTCAGTCGCCCAGGACCAGGCCTTCACGGCGAGGATCAGCGCCGCCGATGTAGCCCTCGGGCGTGACCACGATGCCTTGGATGCCGCTGTTGAGATCGCGGGGACGCACCTCGTGTCCTCGGGCCTCCAAGCCCTTGGTCACGTCGGTCAACCAGGCCTCAAAGCCGGGCACGCCCTGTTCAAGCTCGGTGGCGCCGTTGCGGTTGATGACGTTGGGCCGTGCGATGGCCTGTTGGATGTCCATGTCCCAATCGAGCACGCCCAGAACGACGCGGGTGACGTAGAGGATGATGCGGCTGCCGCCGGGGCTGCCCACGGCCATCTTCAGGTTGCCTTTGTCATCGAGCACAAAGAGCGGCGCCATTGAAGAGCGGGGGCGCTTGCCGGGCTCGACGCGGTTGGCCACGGGGCGGCCGTCGACTTGGGGGACAAAGGAGAAATCGGTCAGTTCGTTGTTGAGCAGAAAGCCGTTGACCATGATGTGTGAGCCAAAGGCGCCTTCGATGCTGGCGGTCATGGTGACGGCGGTGCCTTCGGCGTCGATGGCGACCATATGGCTGGTGGAGGGCACATCGGGGGAGGTGTCGGGGGACCACTGGTTCCAGGTGCCGGGCTCGGGGATCTCACCGGCGGCGGCCTTGCCCATGGTCTTGTCCATGTTGATCAGCGCGGCGCGCTCTTTGAGGTATTCGCGCGAGAGGAGTTGCTCGACGGGCATCTGCACAAAGTCGGGGTCGCCCAGGTACATGTCGCGGTCGGCGTAGGCCAGCCGCGCGGCTTCGGCAAAGAGGTGGGCGGCCTCGGCGCTGTCGGGATCGAGCTTGCCAAGCTCAAAGTTCTCCAGGATGCCCAGGATCTGCAGGGGCGTCACGCCGCCGGAGGTGGGCGGCGACATGCCGCAGACGGTGTTCTGGCGGTAGGGCGCGCACACAGGCTCGCGGGCGACAGACTTGTAGGCGGCCATGTCTTCCATGGTCAGCCGGCCAGGGTTGGTGGTGTTTTCCTGGACGGCTTTGACGATCGCCTCGGCGATGGGCCCGGTGTAGAACGCGTCCGCGCCGTCGGTGGCCACAGCCTGGAGGACTTTGCCCATGGGCTCGTTGATGATCCGAGTGCCGACGGCCTTGGGGTTGCCCTGGGCGTCAAAGAAGTACTCGCGCGTGGCGGGCATCTTGGCCAGGAAGGGGTCGCGCGACACCAGGGAGTGGAGCCGCGGCGAGATTTCAAAACCCTCCTGACAGAGCTTGATGGCGGGTTCAAAGAGGCGCGCCCATGGCAGCTTCCCGTGGGCTTTGTGGGCTTGCTCAAACATCCGCAGCAGCCCGGGTGCCCCCACAGAGAGCCCCCCGATGACGGCCTTCATAAAGGACTCCATGCCCCCGCCAGCGTACGACTCAAACATGTCGCCGGTGGCGGCCGCCGGGGCCGTTTCGCGGCCGTCGTAGGCCACCATCTTGCCGTCGGCCTGATTGCGGTGGAGCATAAAGGCACCGCCGCCGATGCCCGACGACTGGGGTTCGACCAAAGAGAGCACCAAAGCCATGGCGATGGTCGCGTCCACGGCGCTGCCGCCTTCGCGCAGGATCTCCAGGCCAGCGGCGGTGGCCAATGGGTTGGCGGCCGCCACCATCGTTTTGGTGGAGCGCACGGCCTTGCGTTGCTCAAAGCCGGTGGCGGTTTCGGGATCAATGGCCTCTTTGCCCGCTGGATCGGGGGTTTGGCAGGCTGCGCCCCACACCATCGCTCCGCACAACAACGCCACCAGCGCCGCGCGCAACACTCTTCTGTCGTAGACCATCCTCGTCCTCTTTATTGAGCCAACACGCCGTTTGTCGGGTGCGGCAAGCCACATCAAAAACCAGCCACAGTCTGCCCCACCCCCAAAAGGCGAGCAAGCCCGAGGCACCCATCCCGCAACGCGAACATCGACTCGCAATGACCGCACAATCCACAATATACGGCTGCATGGAGCACCCGGGAACGAGGTGTGACCACCGCTCCAGGCCCTCAAAATTCCCCGGTGAAGCGATCGTCTGCGATAGTCATAGACAACCCCACTGCCTTTCTGTCTTTATAAGCCCCTCACGGAGCGAAGCTCTTTCACACAAGGTCTTCTCAGCAGCCACCCCGGAGGTCTTTAAATGGCGCGCATGTTTGCTGATCTGCATTGTCACCCGACGCTCTTTGGATTCAACCGGATGCGCAACAGCGCTGAAGAACACGATCCAGCCCGCAACCACGCCTGGCACGTCCCCCCGTCGAACCCCGAGGCGATGGCCGAGGGCAAACGCGCCGCCACATACTCGCAGATCGACGTGGCCAAGATGTCGCTGGCAGGGGTGCGGATCTGTTATGCGTCGATCACGCCCATCGAGACCGGATTTTTTCGCGGCAACCCCGAAAAAGAGCAAAACACCTCCTTTGTCCGCGAGGCGCTGGGGCTGACCACCGGTGCCACGGCGCTGCGCAGCGCTGTGGCGCTGTGGCGCGATGGTTCCATGGCGGCGCTCAAAGAGGCCACCGCCATTTTGCGCAACGAAGGGCCCCTGCGCGTGCTGGTCCAACACGCCGTCATGCGCTACAGCCTCTCGCGCATCCGCTTTATGGTCTCTGAGGACTATGACTACTGGGAAGAGTTCCTCAAAGAATACCAATACATGGTGCGCAGCAACGGCCAGGAGCACACCGCCCAGGTCGAAGACGGCCACGGCAACACGCAGCAGGCCCAGGGCCGCTACCACCTGATCAAGGACGCCGCGCACTTCAAGTCCATCATCGACGATGACAATGGGGACATGGCGGTGATCTTGACCATCGAAGGCGCCCACGTGCTGACGATCGGCCCAGACCAGGAGCGGGTGCCCGACGCGCTGATCTTTGAGCGCATTGAGACGCTGCGCACCATGGAGCACCCCGTGCTCTTTGTCACCCTGGCCCACCACTTCGACAACGGCATCTGCGGCCACGCCCACAGCATGCCGGACGCTGGCCAGTTGGTCATGGACCAGTCACGGCGCATGGGCGAAGGCATGGAGATGCAGGGCGACCTGGGCATGCGCGTGGTCAAGTCGTTCCTGGCCTTGGACAACGACCTGAACGACATCGAGGGCGCGCGCCGCATCCTGCTGGACATCAAACACATGAGCCCGCTGACGCGCCGCCAATACTACCGGCACGTCATCGAGCCCTACAACGAGCGCAACCCCGACCGCCCCCTGCCCGTCATCATGTCCCACGCCGCCTACAGCGGCATGGATTCGCTCGACACATTCATCAACAACGCCGACAAAGAGACCGACCAGTGGCGCTCGGGCCTCTTCAACGCCTGGGGCATCAACGCCTGCGATGAAGACGTCCGCGCCATCCACAAGTCGGGCGGCTTGCTGGGCCTGATCTTTGAGCAGCGCATCCTGGGGGCACCGGCCGACGCCAGCCTGGAGCTTTTGCCCGACGCCCTCATGATACATCTGGCCGCCGTGGTGGACGTCATCATGCTCGACGACCGACTCGACGACGAGGCCAAACGCACCATCTGGGACTGTGTCTGCCTGGGCACCGACTTTGATGGCTTCATCGACCCCCTGTCCTGCTACCCCACGGCGCTCTCGCTGCCGCGCTTCGCCCAGGACCTGCGCGCCTGGTTGCTGCGCAACGCCCACACCCGTCAGATCGCCGACATCGGCGTCGATGAGCTGGTCGAGAAGATCTGCTGGCGCAACGGCTACGAGTTTGCGCTGCGCCACCTGCCTTCCGGCGACTGATCCCTCGCACACCGACCACAGCGGGCCCCCACATCCCCACTTGCATCCACACCACCGGGCGCGGCACCCTTAGAACCACTCTTACCTGTGATGGAGGTTTGCATGCCCGCCCCCACCCCGCTGGCCACCGTCTTCAAACACCTCTTGAAGCTGGCCTTGCCGTTGCCCTTGCTGGCCACCGCCTGCGATCTGCACGACGTCTACCGCGTCACAGTCCCCGCCCAGGAGATCCTCACCGAGGAACAACTCGACACCCTCTGCGGCGACATGAGCTTTGAGCAATGCCACAAGGCCTGCACCCACGTCATGACTCGTCTGGCCTCCATGCCCGACACGCTGGACATCACGGCGCTGTGCGCGGGCGATTACTGCGAGGTGGTTGATTGCGAGCCCCAGCGCTTTGAGACCTTGGAGATGACCTGCTCGTGCAGCTACGTCGCCGGGCGGCGCCCCGATGGGCTCCAATCCGAGGGACTGCCCCAGGGCGGCGATCCAGTGGGCCGATGGCTGGCCGAGGTCGCCCACCTGGAGGCCGCCGCGGTCTTTGCCTTTGCCAACCTGGCCCGCGAACTGGCACACCACGGCGCCCCTCAAGATCTGGTGGACCGAGCACTGGACGCGGCCCGCGATGAGGTCATCCACGCCGACCTGACCTCTGCGCTGGCCCTCCAGCGTGGGGTGATCCCCCAGGTCCCAGAAGTGGCGCCGTTTCAGGTACGCTCGTTGATGGACATGGCGCTGGACAACGCCTCTGAGGGCTGTGTTTTGGAGACGTTTGCGGCGCTGATGGCCTCCTGGCAGGCTCAAACGGCCCAGGACACCGCCATCCGCACCGTCATGGCCAGGATCGCGCGCGATGAGACGCGCCACGGCGAGCTGGCCAGAGACATCGATGTGTGGTTGCGTCCGAAGTTGAGCAAAGCGCAGGCGCGTCAGGTTGAGGCCGCACGGCGCGACGCGCTGGCGACGCTGGGCCAACAACCCCAGCCCGCCTCGGTGCTGGTGACATGCGTGGGGTTGCCCGACCAGGACACCGCCCAGACGCTGGCCCGAGAGTTTCAAAGGGCGCTGGCATGACCGACGCACGCACACACCTCACCCGAGCGCTTGTGGCCGCGTCATTGGCGCTGACCACGCAAGCGCTGATGACACCTGCGGCACAGAGCCAGGCGTTGCCCGCTCCCGTCGAAGAAACGCGCTTTGCCGCCACCGGCCAGGGCCAGGACCAAAGCCCCGAGGGCCCATCGGACGTGGAAGTCGGCGTTGGCGGCCACCCGATTGTCTCCGGTCTCCCCGACCGGCTCCTGGAGTTTGATGGCGACGGGGGCTTTGTTCGCTCGGTGACCACCTTTGGCCATGACATTGTGGCCCCAGACGCAGACAGCGGCGCGCTTTACATCGCCTCCAGAGGCGACAACGCCGTCACCGCCATGAACCCCCAATGGAGCCCCGAGGCCACCTGGCAGGTCGATGGGCAGATCAGCGACATGATTGCAGCTTCTGGGCGGCTCTATGTGGCCATTGAGGATTTGGGGCTGGTGCAGGTTTTTGAATCCGACGGCGCGCTGGTCAGGACCATCGCCCCCGACGGCTTGACCTCCCCACGGGGTCTCGACGTGGACGCGCAGGGTCAACTCTGGATCAGCGCCGCCGCAGCAATGGAGGTCATGGTCGTCGCCCCTGATGACACCATCACAGCGCGCATCCCCACACCCTGGCCAGCGGCAGATCTGGCGCTCGACCCGTGCCGCGAGCGCTTCTTTGCCCGCTCGACCCACGAGGGCGGTCGCTGGGCAGCGCTGAGCACCGCCGATGGCGCGACCATCTACGAGTTGCCCTGGGCAGGGACGCAACCTGGAGGCATCGCCAGCGCCGAAGGCGGCCGCCGCCTCTATGTAACAGACGACTCTGGCGCCGTACGCTTTGAGGTCGCCGAGCCGCTGCGCATCACCAACGCTCCCCCAGACACGCTCTCGGTGGGTCAATTGCTCTCCTTCACACCGGAGATCGGCGGCGCCGACTGCGGCGACATCAACTTGACCGTCACCGGGGCGCCGCCGCAGGCCGTCCCAAACCCCGACGGCACCATCGCCTGGACCCCGCTGTGCACAGACGCAGGCCAAACTCACCCGCTTTCGTTTGTGCTCGACGAACCCCGCACCGGGCTCCAACACACCCAGACCTTCACCATCGAAGTCAGCATCGAAGACCAAGACAACGACGGCATCGCCGACTGCCAGGACAACTGCCCCATGCTGGCTGGCCCACAGCAAGACAGCGATGGGGACGGCCTGGGCGACGGATGTGACCCGGACCAGGACAACGACGGGCTGACCAATGAAGAGGAAGCTCAGTTGGGTTCAGACCCACAAAACCCGGACTCCGACGCAGACGGGTTGACCGACCTTGAAGAGCGCGCGCTGGGCACAGACCCCAGCGACTCAGACTCGGACGACGACGGCTTCTCTGACCAGGAAGAGTCCCAAAGGGGCTTTGACCCCAACAACCCCCTAAGCCCGCCGCCGGTCGTCCCACCCCCAGGCCGCATCAAAACCGACGCCGAACAAGAGGGCTGCGCCACCCACGCGGGCCACCGCTCCCCCGCAAGCAACGTCTGGCCTTGGATTGGGTGCCTTTTGGGCGCTTTTGGCCTCAGGCGCCTCGCCCAAACAAGGGCGTTTGGCGGCAATGCGCACAAAACCCACCCCAACGCTTGAGATGACCGCCCAAAGCTGGGTAAGCTCTGTACTGGTAAAACCGTCTCTCAACATCTCAACCGTTTGGCGCCCCCGATACCGCGCGGCCCGAGCCCTGCCATTGTCGCAGACTCGCCATGCTCAAGCCCCCAACATATCAACCAACCGCGGCTTGGACCCACATCCGCCACCAGAGCGCCTCGTACTTGATGGCCATGGCGTTTGTCTGGCTCTGCCCAGCGTGCGGGCCCGTTGAGGAAACCCCTGCTCTGCCTCCATCGCCCCAGACCGAAGCCCCCGATGACACCGACGACCTCACCAAGGTCGACGGTTGCCAAAGCGACGGCGAATGCGCCCAGGGTCAAATCTGCCAAGACGACGACTGCGTGGCAGGTTGCCGCGCCGACACGGCTTGCCCCGAAGGACACATCTGCCAGGAACACCAGTGCGTGGAGGGATGCCGAAACCCTGCGGACTGCCCCGACGCCATGGTCTGCCGCGCGCTCCAGTGCGTGCCCGAGCCCTGCGCCAACGACGCGGCCTGTGGCCAGGGGGCGCGCTGCCAACAAGGCACCTGCGTACAAATCGACGACGCCCCGTGCGACACCGACCAGGACTGCGGCTGGCGTTGGCGGTGCTCTGCACAAACCCAAACGTGCTTTGAAGGCCAATGCCTGGTCCACAGCGATTGCCCCGAAGCCAACCAGCGCTGCCTGGAAGGCATCTGCCTGGACAGCACCCACATCGCCGGACCGCTGCGCATGGAAGCCATCACCCTCCAAGGCATCACCCATGACCCAAACGGCGGCCCCACCTTTGGCCAGCGCCACGGCTTTGGCGGCGCGCTCCTTGACGCCGACGGCGACCAGCGCCTGGACCTCTTTTTGGGCACCAACGACCCCCAGACCCACGCCTGCCTCTACCGCAACACCTCTTCGCCCGGACAGCCAGACTTTGAACCCTGGCCAGATCTCTGCCAGGGCGCGCTGGGCCAAGTCCACAGCGCACTCGGCGTGGACATGGACGCTGATGGACGAGATGAGCTCCTGGCGTTGGGCGACGGGATCGTCGCCTTGTGGCACCTTCACCCCGAAGCGCGCGCCGAAAACCTCCTTGAAGTCTTCGAAAGCCAGGACACCCGACGCCAATGCAGAGCCAACGGCGCGCTGACCATCGACTTTGACTTCGACGGCCGCCAGGATCTGGTGATCGCCTGCTCCGAGCTTCGGGGACAAAACTCGGCGGGCCTCGACGGCCCACGGGACAACATCACCCTGCGCCAAACCAACGATGGACGCTTTGAACCCGTAGAACTCAAGCTGGACAACAACGGATCCACGCTCGCAGTGGCAGCGCTGGACGCCAACGACGACGGACTGCTCGACATCCTCCTGGCCAACGACACTTACAGCCAACGGGACCAATCGGCCAACGGCTTTGACCCCGGCGGCGTCTTCCTGGCGTGTCCACCAGACCAGGAGTGCCAACACGCGCCGTGGCGCTGGGGCCAGGACGCACAGGCCTGGGGATCCTCGATGGGACTGGCGGCGCTGGTGGTTGATGGCCTTGGAGAGCACATTTTTGTCTCGGACTGGGGGCCCAACCGACTGGTGCGCTTTGATGACGAAGGCACCCCCCAGGATCTGGCCGACGCGCTGGGCTTGTCACTGGGTCAAAACCAGGGGCGCTCGCTCTACGCCTGGGGCGCGCTGGTCGATGACTTTGACCGCAACGGCCTGGACGACCTCCTGGTGATCCACGGCCCGTTCTCCCCAGGTCAAAACAACCAGGAACACGTCGACATGCTGGCGCTGCAAACCGCCGCTGGGCGCTTTGAGACATTCAACCAGGAGATCGGACTGCCCGGCGGTGCTGAAACCACCGTGGGGCGCGGCGCCCTGCGCGCCGACCTGGATCACGACGGACTGCTGGAAGTCATCATCTTTGGGGTCGCAGGACCACCCCAGGTCTACACCGTCCACACCGACCCCCAACTGCCCCCTCGCTGCACACTGATCCCCACACCATGGCTCGTCCCCACCCAGGGCTTCGGGCTCGCTCTGGCCCCAAACGCCGCCTCGCCCTGGCGACACTGGGACATCCAAGGACAACTGCGCGCAGGGGTGCCTTCGCACCTCGGCAGCCCCTGGTCACAAGGATTGGTGCGCTTCGCCTCTGGCGCGGTCGTGCCCTTTGACTGCAACGACCAACCCGGACCCATTTCCATCACCGAACCCCAGTGGCTCCAACTCAACGTGCAAGGCGACCGACTCACGCTCGACATCCAGACACAACACCTCGACACCGCCCCCACCGAGGTTACCCTGCTCTTCCAAACCCCGGGCGGCACGCAACACCGCACGCAGGCCAGCTTTGATGGCCAACTCTGGAGCGCCGAGCTCCCTGCGCAAGCCCATCGCGCCATGATCCGCCTTGACCAACGCTGGATCGCACGCTGGCTGGCCCTGCCTCGCTGAAACGACCGCTTTGACAAGCCACAACACCGGATCTATTGCTTGTGTGTGGGCATCTGAGACCCAAACAACACAGCGGAGACACCATCCATAACGCACCGGAGCGCGCCTCTGGCACGATGGTCTCCCCTGGAAAGGACGTGTGATGCATAAAATCAATCACCGCATGTTGTGGTCGACGATGATGATTTGTGGGCTGCTTTGCGGCAGCGTTGGATGTGGTGAAGACGAGAGCGACGATTTCAGTCTGACCGTCTTTGAAGGGTGTGACGAGGAAGAAGACAACGGTCGTCCTTGCAACACCGGCCGAGCCGGCGGAGGCGGTGGCGGCGCAGCAAACCCCGACAATGGAGGCGGCGACGACGCCAACAACGCGCAAGACGAACTCAAATTCGTGCTCAATGGCCTCGATCGCAACCGGGACAACGAGCTTGTCCTGATCATGACCAACTGCATCCAGGGCAACACCTGCCAGGCCTCGTTTGAAATCGAAGTCATCGGCGAAGGCGACGCACAACTGGCCCTCGATGTCCCCGAAGAAGTCGGCGCGCTCTCACTCGACTGCGAAGCCCTCGAACCCGGCGAACCCTGCGAAGTCACCCTGCGGATCAACAACCGCCCAGGACCCGGCACCGCCCTGTGCATCGGGCGCATCGCCCTCTCAGAACCCGCCTCCGAACAGGACAGCATCCCCGTCTGCGCCGAAGACAGCTTCGGGCAGTGCCTCAACTTAAGCTGCCCCTAAGTTTGGGACGGCCCTGACAGCGCCAGAAACCACGTCGCTCGCTGTTTGGGACGGCCCTAACGGCGCCAGGAACCACAGAACTCGCTTGCGGTAGCGCTGCTACAGCTGCGCTCG
>CAKZKQ010000344.1 GCA_937123825.1 uncultured Pseudomonadota bacterium | reverse complement strand
TGTGGCCGCGCGCAGGGGGGCGCAGCATCGCGGGCAGGTCTTCGGACGCGTGGGGGACCGTGCCGGGGAGCATCTCGGAGAGGAGCACCCCGACACTGTAAACGTCGCACCGGGCATCGACCGAGACACCCAGGACCTGCTCGGGGCTCATGTACCTGGGCGTGCCCATGATGCCGCCCATGACCGACATGCCGCCGCTGAGCGCCGAGCCGTCAGGGGACGAGTTCTTGGCAATCCCGAAGTCGACGACCTTGACGAAGTCGCCCTTGCCCGCGACCTGCTCCAGCAAGACGTTGGCGGGCTTGAGGTCGCGGTGAATGACGCCGTGGCGGTGGGCCTCCTCAAGGGCGCTCAGGACCTGGATGAGGATCTTCAGCGTGCGCTCGTGAGGCAACGGGAAGACTTTATCCAGCAAGTGCTCCAGAGAATCGCCGGGGATGTACTCCAAGACCAGATAGAGGGCGCCGTCTTGTTTGTCGTTGCCCGAGTCGAGCACGGACACGATGTGAGGATGGCGCAGTCGGCTAAGGACCTTGGCCTCTCGCATGAAGGACTTGATGTGGGTCTTGGGGATGTCCCCGGTGCCGGGCAACCACTTGACCGCCACAGACCGCCCCAGCGGCAACTTGGTGCCCTTGTAGACCACCCCCATGCCGCCCGAGCCGATCACCTCATCAATGCGAATCCCCCCCTCAAGCACACGACCCAGGCGGCTGCAATCGGGGCGCACCCCACCACACGATGCACAACGCACCGCACTGGCGTCCAACGGACGATCGCAATGGACACACCTGGACTCTTGCACTGGCGATTCCAACCCGCTGTGGCACTGGCCTTCCCCATCAAACCCTCTGTGTTTGACCTCTTCCAGGGGGCTTTGTGCCAATTGAGTTTCCCATAATCTCTTTCTACTTTATAACCACTGCGCATATGCCCACGTCAAGGCTCCAGCGTTTCCCAATGGTGGACACGTCACAATTTTGTAAAACCTCTCCACAAGATGACCGCGGACACTGGCTTAAGGCCGGCCTATTTTACATGATGTCCTCTTGAACCAGGGTCTGCGCTTGTGGTTTCGCGCACCATGGCCGACCCAAAGACGCGCCGCAGCACCGCCGCCTGACCCCATGGCCCGCACCCGCACATCGCTCTTCTACCCGATCCTGATCGCCGCACTGGCCATCGCCTTCAGCATCACCATTTTGGTGGGGTGGAGCGTCATCTTTACCCAGTATTACCTGCTGGCGACCGAGACCAAGGCGCTGCCCGACCTGGGGGTCGGTTACTGGCTGATCCTCTCGGGGGGCTGCGTCTTTTTGGTGCTGGTGATTGGCGCCCTGGCGCTCTTCCTTAAAAGCCACATCAGTCAGGCCCTCTACATGCGCCGCCAGGACACCTTCCTCGACAGCGTCACACACGAGCTTAAGTCGCCCCTGGCGAGCCTGCGCCTGGGCCTTGAGACCATGCAGATGCGCCAACTCTCGCCCCAGATGCAGGAGCGCTTCGTGACCATGATGCGGCGCGACGTGGACCGCCTCCAGGACTTCGTTGAGCACGTCCTTGAGGCCAGCCGCCTGGAACACGCCAAGAGCCTTGAGCTTGAACCGACCGTCCTGCCCGAGCTGCTCGAACAGGTCCTGAAGCAAATCCACCGGCGCCACACCCTGTCCAACAAGGCCATTACCGTTGTCATGGATCTGGAGACCCCCGAGCGGCCGCTGCGCACAGACCCCGTCGCCCTTGAGTTGATCCTCATCAACCTCATCGACAACGCCGTCAAATACTCGCCGCGCGACCACATCCACGTGCGCGTCCACATGCACGAAGAACCCGGCCACGTCATCATCGAGGTCAGCGACCAGGGCATGGGCATCCCTCCGGCGGATCTCAAACGAATCTTTGAGCGCTTCTTTCGGGTCGAACGCACCGACGCGCCGCAAATCCAGGGCACCGGCCTGGGTCTCTACGTCGTCGCGTCGCTGATCAAACGCCTGGGCGGCAACATCAAGGCCCACAGCCAGGGGGCCAACACTGGCACAACCTTCACCCTCAAGCTGCCCTCCAAGCGCGGCCCCGGACTCAAACGCAAGAGCACACCGCCATGAACAAACGCCTGCTGCTTGTTGAAGACGAGGAACACCTGGCCTTCACGCTCGAATTCAACCTCCAGGAAGAGGGCTACGCCGTCGATGTGGCTTCATCGCTGGGGCAGGCCCGTGCGCTGATGCGCACCCCCTATGACCTCATCGTGCTCGACGTCATGCTCCCCGATGGCAACGGTGTGGCCTTTTGCGCCTCCCTGCGCGCCCAGGGCGACCACACCCCCATCCTGATGCTCACCGCCAAAGGCACCAGCGATGACATCGTCACCGGCCTCGACGCTGGCGCCGATGACTACATGACCAAACCCTTCGCCCTCCAGGAGCTGCTCGGGCGCATCGCCGCCATGCTGCGACGCAGGCACTGGGACCTCGACAGCGAGCTGGCCCCGTCCACCTCCAAGGAGAACCTCTTTGTCTTTGGTGACTTTGTGGTCGACTTTGACGCCCACGAAGTCCGACAGGACGACAGGGTCCTGGACGTCACCGAGCTTGAGCTGCGCCTGCTGCGCTTCTTCATCGACAACCAGAACAAGGCCATCGCGCGCCAAACGCTCCTGTCTGAGGTATGGCATGTCTCGGGCGCCAACAACACCCGCACCGTCGACAACTTCCTGGTTCGGCTGCGGCGACTCTTTGAACAAGACCCAGCCAGGCCCGCCCACTTCCTCACCGTGCGCGGCATCGGCTACCGCTTTGTCCCAAACCCCGAGCAACACTGACCGCCACAACAGCGTATCTGCCAAGGGATATGAGTTGCGCGCAAACTGGCCAGCCAACCCGACAAGCTCAATGCATCAAATCAACGCACCTCTACGCGACCGCCAGCCACTTCAGTCATGGGCTCGGGCGCATAGAAGATGTACGCCCGCGCCGGCGGCAATGCGTACTGACCGCGCACCAACGGGCGCATCTGGTAGGTCCATGTCCGCTGGCCAAGTGCCCTGAAGCTGGGCACATAGAGCCGCACATGGGTCGGCAGCACCTCAAAGGCGTCGATCTGACCGGCTTGCTGCCAGGCCTCAAACTGATCGGCGTCCACAAAGGCGCCCGGCGCCAGCGGCAACTCCACAATGGTCGCGCCGTAACCGTCGCGCCCCGGGTTGGACACCTTCACCGTCACCTCCAGCGCCTCCCCTCTGGCCACCTGCTCCGAGCGGGCATCAAGGACCACTTCAAGACGCTCGCCCTCAACTTTGGCCAGCTCTGAAGACCACGGCACGGCGTAGCGCACCGTGGCCTGGGCCATGGCCGCTGTGCGACGAGACGCCTTGACTTCGATCTGACCGGGTCCGCTGAGCGGATCGGCCTCAAAACGTCGCACCAGCGCGTCTCCCGGCTTGGTGACCCACTGGGAGCCTTCGCCACCGACGCCCTCCCAGGGCTGCGCGTCGAGCCACATGGACACCGTCACAGGGCCGCCGCTGTCGATGCTGCGCAGCTTCTCAAGGGCGCGCAGCGACCAGACCGTGGCCTGGGTCGTGCCCCAACCGCCCCACGGCGAGCGCCGCTGGGCCAAAAAGCGCATGGCGGGGGTCAACAGCTCAGCGTGGGCCTCGACCGAGAGCAACGCCCAGGCCGCCAGCGCCGTCGCCTCGGTGTCGCCGTAGCGCCCCACGCCGCCCATCCACGTGGCGCCCGACGGGGACCACCAGGCGACGTCGCCTTCGCGGCGCACCAAAGACGCCAGACGCTGCGCGATCCTCTTGGCGTCCTGCTCGCGGCCAGCCTTGTCAAAGGCCGCCACCGCCATCGCCAGCGTGTCGGGCGCGCCGCTCTGGTCGAGCTTGGTTGCCAGATAATCCAGCGCCTTGTCGATGGCTTTTTGCTGGCGAGCACGCTCGGGAGAGTCGAGCAGCGCCAGCGTCACAAAGGCGGTCGAGCGCAGCTGAGCAGGGTCACCGTCGCGCTTGCCCGAGCCACCCGAGACGCGGTTGGCGTAAACCGGCCAGGTCCCGTTGGCGTTTTGTCTGGACACCAACCAACGCACTGCGCGGGCCACGACCTGCTCATCTACGGGGTGGACAGTGGCCATCTGAGCCAACTGCATCACACCATAGGCCGTCAGCATGACCTCGGGCTTGCGATCCACGCCGTCTTTGGGCGGATAGAGCATGAAACCGCCCGAGCCGTGCATGAAGCGCAACATCCGTTGGTGCCCCAGCGACATCAACTTGTTGGCCTTCAGCAGCGCTTTGCGGTGCGCCTTGGCGCCCCCTGGCCACGCTTCGGGGTCCACCTGACGCAGCGCGCGCAGGATCATGACGTTGGGGAAGGTCGCCGAGGAGGTCTGCTCAAAACACCCAGTGGGGCCACGCAGCATCGCGTCCAAACCATCAAAAGCGTCCGAGACGGCGCTGGGGAAGACGGCCGCAGAGGCAGACGTGCTCTCCTTGATGGCGGCCTGCGGCGCCTCGACCTGACCGCGCCAGCCCTGGCGGATGATCCCTGACTGGGTCTGGGCCAACTGGCGACCATCGGGGCGCACCCGGGCCACGCGGCGCACGGCGTCTCCGGCTTTGCCTCCCTCAGGCACCGCCTTGATCGTCACACTCCCAGCACCGGGCCTGACCGCACGGACCACCAACGTCACCAACGCACGCCCCCCAGCCTCCACATCGACCGACTCGGGCGACTGGACCACCTCGAGCGCGCCCTCACCGGTGGCCTCCAACGCCGTCTTAAGGCCGTCAGCGTGGTTGTTGATCAGGCTGACCGGGATTTGCGCGGTGTCGCCGACGGTCAAGTCCGTGGGCAACTCCAACTCCACAAAGAACGGCTGCCAGACTTTGACGCCAAGGCGCGCATCGCCAAAGCGGCCATCCCAGGCGGTGGCGGTCGCCTCCAGGCGCCATGTGGTGATGCTATCGGGGATCTGCAGGTCGACCTTGGCCTTGCCGTCGGCGTCCGAAAGCACCTCGGGGGCCCAGACCATCGTCTCAGGGAAGAACTCGCGAACGCGCGGTCCGCCCTTTGCCGCGCCCGCATCAGGCTTGGAGGCCTTTGGCGGTCCGTCATCACCAAACGACTCGCCGTCCGCGTCCCTCTCCTCTTCCATGACGGCGGAGTCGGCGGACATCGGCGCGGCGCTCTTCTGCATCATGCCCCCTTCGTACCGGACGGTCCCCAGAAGACCCAGGCTGAGCACAAAACCGCCCAGCAAGACGCCGCCAAAGGTCATCAGACCAAAACCGGGCTTGCGCAGCTCGGCGGCGTGGAGCACAAAGGCCCAACCCACCATCTGCACCGCCAGGAGCGCCGCCGGCAGCCCCCAGGCCACCGCCAGGACCACCTCCACCGGGCCAGAGATCGAGCCCAGCACGTCGAGCATCATCAGCGCCAGCGGCGTCAACAACCCCATCAAGAGGATCATCTCCATCCACAACGCCAGATGCTGACGGCCCTTGACCACCACCGCCGCCACCAACCAACACAAGACCACGCCGGACCACACCAGCACACCGCCCAGGAGCGTCTCTTCAGAGATCGCCCCCAGGAACCCGGCGGCGACCATCGCCATCAGCGACACCCCCACCATCGCACCGGTTCGACGCCAACTGAGCGCCTGCTTGCTCCAGGCTCGCCATGCCGATCGCGAGGCCACAAAACCGCAGCCAAGCAAGAGCAGCGACAGCACGATCAACCACCCTTCGAGCAAGGGGCGGCGGATCTCTCGCATGTAATAGCGGGACACGTCCGAGGCGCTGTATTGGTTATAGCTGCTTTGACCAAAGCGCTGGGCGAAACGCACCGCCTCAACCTCGGCGGCCAGCCCCCGGGCCTCAAAGTCCAACCGCCCCAGCGCTGAGTTCACCTGGGCGACGCGCGCAGGCTCTTCACGCAAGAGCACCGTCAGCGGCACCGAGGCGCGCTCTTTGAGCGCGTAGAGGGCCTCATCGACCGCCACAAGCCCAAAACGCACCGGCACCTCTGGCTTGTCCTGGCCCTGACCGGGATCAAACGCCAGCGCCACGCTGGCCGCCTGCCCAGGGGTGTACTGGGGTGCATCGGTCTTGACCTCCACAGTGTCACCGCCGCGCTGAGAGACCCAGATGGGCAGACGCCCCCTGGCGCGCCCCGAGCTGTCGATCAAGACCACCTCGGTCAACCCCCGGGCTTCGGGCCCAGGGGTGATCGACACCAGGTTGCCGCGCTGCGACACGGGGGCCGACGCCACGGGGTAACCTCGGTTGAAGGCCACGGCGGTCAACCCCGTCGTGTGGGGAGACAGAGACAACTCAAAAGGCTCCCCGACCCTGGCCAGGACGGTGGGGGCTGTCAGGATCAACTCGTCTTTGTAGCTCAGCCGCACGGTGATGTCGCGCTTGAACGGGCGCCCCTCGGGGGGTGACACCTCGGCCCGGATCTTTAGCGGGCGGACGTTGGTGGGCGGAATCCACTCAAAGCGGGCCGCGCCGCTGGCGTCGGTGGTGGTGGTGATCGAACGCTCTGTCTTGGACTCGGGCAGCGTCAACGACACCTGGGCGTTGGCCATCGGGCGCCCGTCGGGCCCGGTGACAATGGCAAAGCCGGGATTGAGAATGTTGGGCCGCCAGCCCGAAGCCCCCGCCGCCAACAACTCCAACGACGCCTTTGTGCCCGCCACCGACGCGCTGGTCTTGCCGCGCTCTGCCCGGCCCGCCTCGGTGGTGACGATCGCCTGCACATCCAGCCTGCTGCCTGGTCTGATGCCACCAGGGACCTGCCAGTCAAAGCGCATCGTGCCCTGATCATCGGTCTGGCCCTCGAACTGGGCGCTCTCCGTTCGGCCTGTGTTGTTGGTGTAGACAACGCGCCCGTCCACCTGGGCCTGAGCCACGGGATCTCCGTAGGTGTAGAGGGCGTTGATCTGGCCCGCCAACACCGCCCCGGGCACCACCTTGGGCTTGTCCAACGTCACCGTGGTCTTAAAGCGCGGCAGCCGAAACGGCCTGACCTCGACCTTGGCGCTGGCCGTGATCCCGGCGTGCTCCACCGTCAGTGACCAGGTGCCCTGGATGCACCGGCTGTCGAGCGGCAACGACATCGAGGCGATCCCGCCACCGTCGCTCAGCGCCCCATCCTCACGCAGGACCTGGTTGCCACGCGGATCGCGCACCACCCACCGCACCGGCCCTTTGACCGGCTTGCCGCTGTCGGGGTCCACGCCCAACGCCCTCATGTGGATGGTCTGGCCCGGTTGGTAGAGCGGACGATCGGTGGACATGATCAGGCGCACCTTGGGCGGCGCGTTGTAGTCGCGCACCAGGACCTTCACGCCGCGCTCGTTCTCCAACTTGAGCGCCAGACGGACCTGCCCATCTTTGGGCTCCCAGAGGGTGTTGGGGGTGCCGCTTGGCCTGACGGCCGGCAGCGACAAGACAGCGCGCCCCTGCGCATCGGTGGTGGCGACAGAGACTTCGCGCATGGACGCACCGTCGGCCAGCAGCTCAGCCTGACGCCGGATGGAGTAGTAGCGCTTGTCACTGGGGAACTCCAGGAGGGTGACTTTGGTCCCGGGCAACATGATCGTCTGGTGATCTTCGGTGGCATGGACCGTGACCACAAGCTGACCTTGCGTCGAGGCGCTCAAACGCTCGGGCCAGACCACCGTGGGGTAGAAGGAGCCGCTGCGCACCGAGAGCATCAACACGATGCTGATCGCCAGCAGCACCACCAAAACGCCCAAGGGCAACGCCCAGCGCTTGGCCAGCGCCTTGGCGTTTGAGATCAAAGCTTGCATAGACCCCTCATCTTCGGGTCGCGTCGCCGCGCCCGTTGTATCGACCCCAAATCCACCGATGCGGCCTCAGATGATGCCGCATCGCCGCGCAGAGGCCTTCAAAAGAGCTCAAAACCCACCGGCCCAACAAGGACCAGGGCATCTGACGCAACAGCAACGCGTGAACCGGTCCAATCTAACACAACTCATGCATGTGCAGGGTTGGACCAACACCGATGGGGGGTCAACTCATTTCGCCGCAGTGGGCAAATGGATGGGCAGTGGGTGCTCGGCGGGAGCGAGGTGCGCCTGGTAAAAGAGGACGCGACAACCCGATCGACCTGACCTGAGCACAAGAGGGGGGGAGGGAAAAACCAAAGCGCGGGCAACAAGCAAGCCCACAGCAGGCCATCGCGCTTGCCCGCTTTGGTCAGGGCGGCCCTTACTCCTGACGAGACTTAAAGAGCCAGAAGCCTGCGCCTGCCACCAAGAAGAACGACAGGAAGCAGCACGCACCACTGATGATAATGAACGGCAAGGACTCATCCCAGCTGGCTTTACCGCCGGTCACAACAGGGGCCAACGCGGCCGCCAACAAACCCAGAAAACACAGCAGCGTCAGGCAGCCAGAGCAACCGACTGCAACCTGGGGTTTTCTATCCTGCTCTTCCATTGAACTCTCTCCGGTTCAGATTCGGTCCGTCTCCACCAACTTGGGCAACTGACCGAACCAGTTACAGCGTCCCGAACCACTTTGTCAATCTGACGGTGGCCTTCTGAAGGTTGAACGGATCACCCAAAACATGACAACACGGCGCACCTGAGACTTTGCTGGGCATCATCAAGCACGCTTCGATCCATTCAAAGATGGTCGCGCTGCACAACAAACTGCCACAAACACCCCACAGGTCCAAGTTCCAATGGGCCGAAAGAGAACAAAGTTTACATTCGCGCCACATCCACGACCAGGTTCTCACCTCAACGCCCATCACCAAAGCGCTGGCGCCAGACCTCGTCGGTCATGATCTCACCCACAAAGGGGTCGGCGACATCGATGAACCGCGACAGATTGCCAGGGCCCTGCCCCTGACCGATGCACGGCCAGGGCGGAGGCGGCTTGAGCCACTGCCCGTCTTGATCGCGCATGTGAGCGCGATCCGAGCGCAGCGTCGACACCCACTGCGCCGACTCCATGACCCGAAACTGTGAGCGGTACGGCTCGGGCAAGGCCCCAGGAGGCCCAAAGGTGGCGCGGCAGTAAAGCGAAAAAGGCACCGGCAACCCCAACGCCGTGTCCAGATCCCAGACCCACCAGCCACCGTCCTGATGTGCCATGAAAATCACGTGGTAGTCCCACAAGAGGGCCTGGAGCGGATCGGGGCTGGCGCGCTGGTACCACAGCGCGCAGCTCCGCGTGGGGTTGGAGATCAGCACCACCTTGCCTTCCTGCCCCTCAAAGCGGGCCTCCTGGCACAGGTGCCAGATGTTCTCCTCACAATAATAAGCCTGATACCGATGGGCCTGCGCCATGAGATCACCCTCTGTCTCTTTGCCCTTGACGTGGGGGAAAGGGCGAGCGACTCTCCCAAAAGAGGACTGAACACCTGTATGGATTGCCGCCCCAAGCTCCCAAAGCCAAGGCGCCCTTTCAAAATGAAGACAGGAGGCACGCTCTTTTTAGAGATCAACCCCGCACGCATCTGCGACGTGCGGTGGATCGAAGCCTATCATGAAACCCTGAACCTGCTGCTGCAACACCCCACGCTCTTGATGGGCGTGCGGGTGTGCGCTGGGCGGCGCGAGTTCACCCGCTCGTTGGAGCAAGGCGGCGGCTGGCCCGACAAAAGGCGCTGGCTGGTGGTCGGCGATCTGACCTCGCTGCTGGCCGCCGACGCCTTTGTCATGCCCTGGGCAAGCCCGCGAGAGCCTTCCCAACGCGACCCCAACGACATCGTCATCGCCCAGGGCCTCGGCAGCAGACCCATCATGGGCGGCCAGCACCACAATTACCCCTACGCCGAGGCCGTCCTGGCCGCAGCCGCCCTGATCGAAGACCACATGCCCACGGCGGCGATGGCCCACGGCGACTGGGACCGAGCCAGCGCCCAGGTCGCCTGCGCCTGGGCATCGGCGCACCTGGGCAGGCCCATCAAGCTGCCCGTGGTGGTGCGCGCTGAGGGCCTCCTGGATCGCCTCCAGCGCGTCTTCAAAGGGGTCGCCCTACTGGAGCGCTTCAACCACCTCTACCAAGGCCCCAGACACAGCGCCGCCGAACACCTCCGCAAGCGCTTTGCCCCCCAACTGCACCAACGCTGGCTCTTGCGGCGGCTTGCGCGCCTGCACAGCCTCGACGCGCTGGGCGACATCCTGCACATGGGCGCTTTGCTGGGCATGACCAAGGCATCCCTGCGCCACCTGGCCTGCGCCCACCTCCAGGGCCCGCGCCTGAACGCCGCCGCGGTCCAACAGGCCCTGAGCGACCCCTGGCCACCGCCCCCCTCGCCGCCGCCGTCGCCACACAACCCCCTGGCCACCACCTTTGAGGCCCTTTTGGCGATCACCGACCTGAACCAATTGCCCACCGAGGCGCTCATCCACCTGACCCTCTGGGCCTGGCGGCGCCTCCATCGACAACCCCTCCCCTCGCTCAGCGCCGCGCAGACACTCCAAGACGCCACGCACAGCGCCCTTCGCACCGCACGCATCGCGCTGACGCAAGACGCCTGGGCCCGGCTGGACGCCCTGAGTGATCCACCCACGCTGCACCTGCTCAGAGCGCTGGCGCTGGAGTCACAGCCAAGTTTGCTGGAGCTGCGCCGAGCGCTCCTGGAGAACACCCCCGTGTGCCAACAGCTCGCCCATCGCTGCCATGACCCCGCCATCGCGCTGGCGTGCCAAAAATGGCTGGCCGCACTGACCTGAACCCGAGCAAACCTGGAACTCGATGGATGCGGGGCGAAAACCCGTCGCCTCTCAAAGTCCGACCTAAGCCTCCACCGAACCATGGAGCGACGGCTCAAAGAGCGCCTCACCCATCAATCGAATGTCCTCAATCCGCCGCTCAAAGGCCGACCAGTCGTCGTCCTGGACGATCTGATGCCAGATCTGGCGCAGCTCATCGATCAAGAGCGTGCAGGGCTCGCGACGCTCAAAGTAGGGGTGGCGAAGCCGCCCCGGGTGTGCGGGCTCATAACGGCGCAGCTTGCGGCGCATGGCTCCAAACGCCGCGCCGTCGTAACGCACCGACGCCATCCCATCCAAAGCGCGCCGCGCGCTGGCCATCCCCCCATACCAATCAAAGAAAAACCGCTCGTAGCCCACCGCCGACCCCGACAAAAAGGCATGAACGGCCTCGATCAACCCCTCATCGGCCTGCTCGCCGCGCGGCAAGACCCCCAAACGGGCCAGGAAACGGGCGCGATAGGCCTTCAAGTAGGTCGGCATAAAGCCATAAATGGTGTCGGAGAGCGCCCCCGAAGGCGCGATGTGCCCCAACGCCTCGGCCAACCGAGCCAAATTCCAGATCACCGCCGCGGGCTGACGCCCGTAGGCGTAAAGACCGTTGTGATCAAAGTAGGCCGCCACAAACTGCTCGTCGTAGCGCGGCAAAAATCGGTAGGGACCATAGTCAAAGCTCTCGGCGGTGATGCTCATGTTGTCGGTGTTGAGCACCCCGTGCACAAAACCCGCCACCATCCAGGAGGCCGTCAACACCGCCGTGCGGCGCACCACCGCCCGCATCAACGCCATCGGCAGATCGGGCTCATCGGCGATCTCGGGCAGCAGATGCTCGGCGCAGTACTCCACAAGGCGCACCAAACGCCTGGGGTTGCGCTCGTAGGCGTGACACTCAAAGGTGCCAAATCGAATGTGGCTGTGGCTTAGCCGGACCAGGATCGCCGAACGCGTCGGCGAAGGCTCATCGTGCCTCTGGAGACGCTCGCCGGTTTCAAAGAGGCTCAGGCTCTTGCTCGTGTTGACCCCCAACGCCTCCAACAACTCGGTCGCCAGGACCTCGCGCACACCGCCCTGGAGGGTCAGCCTGCCATCGCCCGAGCGCGACCAGGGCGTGCGGCCGCTGCCCTTGGTCCCCAGATCCAGCAGGCGCCCCTGCGGGCTGTCCCGCAACTGCGAGAGCACAAACCCGCGCCCATCGCCAAGCTCGGGGTTGTAATGATGAAATTGATGGCCGTGATAACGCATCGCCACTGGCGCTGGCAGACTCTGGGGCAACGGCAACAACTCCCAAAAAGCTCGCCGCCACTGCCCCTCATCGAGCGACCCCAGGCCCACACGGCGAGCATGGCGCTGGTTCCTGAAACGCAGCGCCGCCTCGGGAAAGCGCGCTGGCGCCGCCACCTGGCCAAACCCCTCCCCCAGGGCGCTGAGCGCATCGCAAGGCTTATAATGGGCGTCAAAAGGCATCGGCCGTTCTCCTGGGCAAGTTCATCGTCCTTGTGATATTGCACATCCCCATGTAGGTTTGCGCATCGCGCGAACAATCCGAAACCACACCAGTTTCGGAGCAGGGTTCTGTCAAGGACTTGCAAAAAATCCAACCATACAGTAAAAATTCACTCCCCTAGTACGTTCTTTCACACCAGGGAGCACTTCCGTGGCCAACACAGCGCAGAAGACCGATAAAGAACACGCGAGTCCGCAGCGGCCACGCGTGCTCTTTCCATTGTGGTTGAAGGTGCTGACTTTGACCACGGCGCTGGCGGTCTTGCCGGCGTTGGTGCTTGGATTGGTGCTCTTGAAGTTCAAGACCGCCTCTCAGGAACTCTCGGTGCGCCAGTTGATGCTGGCGGTGACCAGCGAGCTGGCCCAGAGCGTCGAAGTCCCTCTTGAGAGCGCCCAGCAGAACCTGGAGGCGGTCAGCCAGACCCTCTCAAGGCCGCTGCCCGACGGGTTGCCGCAAGAGGTCCGCCTGGAAATGGCGCAGATCCAGGTCGCCACCAGCATCGGCCTCGATCACGCCATCGTCTACACCGCCGACGGCGGATTCCTGGACGTCATCAAAGAGCAGGGAACCACACCGCCCGAGCCCCCCAAGATGCTGCCTCCCAAGATGCTGGAGGCCGTCCGCAGCAAAAACGTGGCCTTCAGCGACCCCTTCGTGGAAGGCCAGGCCGTGCGCTTATGGGTGGCGGTGCCCGTGCGCCCACCCAACAAGGACATCACGGGCGTGGTGGTTTCGGCGATCTCGCTGGCGACGTTGCAAACACACCTCGAAGAACTCCAGGACACGCACTACCCCGAGGACCGAGACGCGGTTTACGTCGTCGACGCCAACTCTCGCCTTGTCGCCCACCCCGACCCAGCCGAAGCGTTGGCGCTCAAAAAACGCAAAGACTCGGCCACGCTGGCGGATGTGGCGCAGCTGTCCAGCTCTCGCGCGCTCAGCTCAGGGGAGTTCATCTCCACCGACGGCAGGCCCATGGTCGGCGCCATCAAGCCACTGACAACCGTCCCATGGTCGGTCGTCGTGCAACAGCCCCAGGCCGAGGTCTACCGCGAGATCCAAGACACGCAGCGGCTGACCTTGTGGGTGGTTCTGGCCGCCATTTTTGTCTCGGTCGTCACGGCGCTGGCCTTTGTGCAGACGCTGGCCAGACCCATCGCGCGCCTGATGGCCTTTGCCCAGGCGCTGGCCGGGCGGCGCTTTGAAGAACGCGTCGAGATCAACACCCGCGATGAACTGGCGGTCCTGGGCTCGGTGCTCAGCAACGCCGCAGCCGACCTGGAAGCCAGCGAGGACCAACTGCGCCAGGAAGCGGCCATCCGCAGCGATCTGGGCCGCTACCTGCCCCGAGAGGTCGTCGAGCGAGTCGTGCGCCGCGAGCAAGAGATGACCCTGGGCGGCCAACGCCGACAGATCACGGTCCTCTTTGCCGATGTGGTCGGCTTTACGCCCATGACCGAAGAGCTGGGCGCCGAAGAAATCGTTGGGCTCCTCAACGAACTCTTCACCATCATGACCGAGATCGTCTTTCGCCATCAGGGCACGGTGGACAAGTTCATCGGGGATTGCCTGATGGCGTTCTGGAACGCCCCCACAGAGCAACCCGACCACGCCGAGCTGGCCGTGGCCGCCGCCGAAGACATGATGCGCTTTCTGGAGGTCGGCAACGCGGGCTGGGAAGAGCGCCACGGCCTGAGGGTCCAACTGGCCATCGGCATCCACACCGGCGAGGCCGTCGTGGGCAACGTCGGCTCCGAGTCGCGCATGGCGTACACGGCCATCGGAGAGGTGGTCAACGTCGCCGCCAGGCTTGAGGCCATCGCCCGGCCCCAGCAGATCCTCATCACCGAGGCCACCGCCACCGCCACCGACGACCTCTTTGAAACCATGCCCTTTGGGACCCGCAAACTGACCGCACGCTCCGAGGACGTGCTGGTCTTTGAAGTGGTGGTGTGATCATGAGCAAGAGCATACGCCTGCCCGAAGTCGGGGACATCATCGACGAGCGCTACACGCTGGGGCCCAAACTGGGCCAGGGCGGCATGGGCGCCGTGCACGCCGGCAAACACACCAAGCTGGGCAAAGAGATCGCCGTCAAACTCCTGCGCCCGGAATACTCGCTCGACGAAAACTTCCGCAAGCGTTTCCAACGCGAAGCGCTGGTCATGTCCAAGCTCAACCACCCCGGCGCAGTCAGCATCCTGGACTTTGGCATGTCCCAAGGATGCCTCTACCTGATCATGGAGATGCTCAAAGGCGAGCCGCTGCGCAAGGTCCTGCAGCGCCATATTGGCGGGCTGCCCATGGACCGGGTGCTGCACTACAGCACCGAGCTGGCCTCGGTCTTGATCGCCACCCACGCCCACGACATCGTGCACCGGGACCTGAAACCCGACAACATCATGATCGAGCCCATGCCCGGCGGCAGCGAACGTCTGGTGGTGCTCGACTTTGGCCTGGCCTTCATCGACCAGGACGAGGACATGGGCCGCATGACCCAGGTCGGGCTGACCGCCGGCACCCCCCAGTACATCTCGCCAGAGCAGGCCACCGGCGAGCCCGTCACGCCCTCGGCAGACATCTACGCCAGCGGCTGCCTGATCTACGAGTTGATCACCGGCACGCCGCCCTTCTTCGACACCACGGTCCTGGGCATGCTCAACAAGCACGTCTACAAGACCCCCAAGCCCCCTCGCCAGCGTGCCTCGCGCAACGACATCCCACCGCTGCTTGAGCACCTGGTGATGGCGATGCTGCGCAAAGAACCCGAGGAGCGGCCCACCGCACAGCGCGTCGTCAAAGCACTGATCGACATGCAGCGCGGCGGGGTGGGACTGGCCCAGAGCGACGGGCTGCGCGGGCGCATCAGCGTCCCAGAGCGCGCCCAGCGGATGATCACCCCACCGCCCGGCGCCGTCGGCCAGGCCAAAGCCCGCGGCGGACACAACGCCATGGTCCTTGGCATTATGGGCGACTGCGACGATGATGAACTCATTGACACCCTGGCTGTCCAAGGGGTCATGAGCATCGACCTGGATCATCTACAAAACCCGCCCGACGCCATTTTCGCGCCCGGCGCCAGCGCCCAGGCCGTCAAAACCCTCACAGCCAGGCAAAGACCCATCATCTCAACGTCAAAGCCCACAGACATCGACCGAATATCGGCGCTGTTGCGGGCTGGAGCCGCCGAGGTCATCCCGCTGCCGATTCACCCGACTCAGGCCGCGCAGAAGATCATCCGAGCCGTCCGAAAGGCTCGCCGGCGCCAAAAAAGAGGATAGCCACGTGTCAAGGTTCTCACCAAGACAGCTTTCGAGCGTCATGGCGCTCTTGACAGCGCTGGCGTTGCTGGTCCCCCACAACGCCGCCCTGGCCCAGGCCAATGAGCCGACCTTTGTCTATGTCACCCAGGAAGGCGACAGCTGCCCCAAAGTCGCCGCGCGCTTCTTTGGCGACCGCGACGCCTACCACCACATCCATCGCTACAACAAAGGCCTCGGACCCACCCCACACAACTTCCCAGTGGGCACCGTCCTGATCCTGCCAGTCCTCAAACGCGACCCCGATGCCTGGGTCACCGGCCTTTGGGGCGCCGTCAAGGCCAAAGCACCCAGCAACAAAATCTGGAAAGAAGCTCGCCGTGGCATGGACCTCTTCCGGGCCTGGCGCGTCAACTCCCAGGAGCAGGCCTCGGCCGAAATCACCTTCAAGGACAACTCCCAAATCCGCATGCGGGAGAACACCATCGTCATCATCTACGGTGGCAACCGCACCAAATCGCGCCGCATCGTCCAACAAACCGAACTTGAGACCGGCGCGCTGCGCGCCAACCTGGGTGCCCTGGCGGGCGACGGCAACCCCGACACCGGCAACCTCGTCATCAGCACCCCGTCGAGCGAAACCGAGATGGAGGGTGGCAACGTCCTGGTCAAGGTCGATAAAGCCAAGACCACCCGCGTGGCCAACCACGGCAAACGCCCCGTCAAAGTCGGCGGCCGCGCCAAAAAATCCAAGCGCGTCGCCGTCGATCCCAACATGGGCTCCAAGGTCGCCCCCGGCAAAGACCCCACGCCTCCCAAACCCCTGCCCGACACCCCCACATGGGCCACCAAAACGCGCCTCTTCACCACCGTCGGCGGTGAAGGCAGCTTCGCCGCCTCCTGGAACAAGGTCGACAAAGCCGAGCGCTATCGCCTTGAAATCTGGCAGGAAGACAAAGACGGCAAACGCATCTACCCCGTCGCCCCCATGACCCTGAGCAAGGACGAGTTCGGCTTCGAACTCCAGAACATGGCGCCCGGGGTCTACTTCGCCAGCCTGGCCAGCATCGACAACGACCAGTTTGAGAGCCGCCCCAGCGACAAAGAACGCTTTGAACTGGTCGCCATCGCCGTGCGCCCCCACAACGACGCCGACACCCAACTGGCCAGCAACGACACCTTCTGGGTCGGCTCGCGTCTGATCGCCCCCGATGGCTTTGAGTGCTCCGTCGATGGCGCCGACGCCACCGGCGAGCAGGTCCTGGAAGACGCCGGGGAGCACAAGGTCAGGTGCACCAACACAGACGGCGTCAGCACCGAAGAACTCGCCCTTGAAGTCAAAAGGCCCGACATGACCATCGAGCGCGCCGACGGCATGCCCATGGCCCCGATCGACCGCAAAGAACCTACGGACATCGTCATCAACGGCCCCGCCGACTTCCCTGGACCCATCACCATCGAAGGCCCAGACGGCATCTCCGTCAGCGAACCCAAGCTCATCAAAGCCGGACAGTGGCAGGCCACCATCACCCCCTCGTCCGGCGCCCCAACAAGCTTCTCACTGGCCATGATGGTCCAGGGCCCCGATGAAACCATCGAAATCAGCGCCCAGGACTTTCAACTGATGGAGGTCGAGTCGGGCTTTGGCATGCACCTTCACCTGGGCTACGGGCGCCTCTTTACCGCCGCCGACATCGACCGCGATGGCCTCCAGAACACCGGACGCCTGGGCGCCGCGCTGCGCTACAACTTCAGCCCCTCCATCGCCATCGAGGCCGATCTGACCCTCTCACTGGGCTCACTGGCCATCCCGCCGCCCCCCGAGGACCCCAACGACAACGGCATCCTCGCCGATGACATCCAGGAGGGCGACTTCACAGAGCCAAAGAGCGAACTCGAACCCCTGGTCGCCGTCGGTTACCGCGCCCAACTGGTCTGGACCCTCTCCGAGAGCGACATCGCGCCCTTCCTGGTCTTTGGCGGCGGTGCCGAGACCTTCCTGGTCGGCGGCACCGCCACCGCACCCCTGGCCCACTTTGGCGGCGGCCTCATCCTGACCTCTGCCGAAGGCTACGGCATCCGCCTTGGCCTGCTTCAGTCGCTCGGCTTTGCCGATGGCACCCTCCTGCCCTGGACCGAGGCCCAATTGGGCGTCCACTTCGACTTCTGAGCGCTGTCCCCACACAACTATTTTTGTTGGAACCCGGCCCACATGCCGTCGTGATATGACATCACGACGACAGGTCGACGCACGCGTCTGGCCCTGTCATGATGGTGGCCCGTTTTGACGCGCGATTTTGAAGGGGAGAGAGATGCCCGCAACCCAACAAAACCCATCCATCCAGGCCCTCTGGCCCACGCTCGTGCTGGCCTGCCTCCTGGCCACACAGTGGCTCGGCTGCGCCTCTCAAAGCGGCCCCAAAGACCCCATCAACCCCGCCAAAACACCGCCCACAGCAAACGGCGCGGCTTGGACGATTAACTTTGAGATGGCA
>CAKZKQ010000343.1 GCA_937123825.1 uncultured Pseudomonadota bacterium | reverse complement strand
GTGACTCGCTCGCAATAGCGCTGCTATGGCTTCGCTCGACCCGAGGCCCCTGACATCCACCGTTGCTCGCCCCAAACTTGGGGCATCTCCTCTTTTCTTTTTGAAGTGTTTGGTTTTGTGTCTGGCCTGCAGAGGCTTGGCGGCCTGTGATTCATCGCTGAATGCTTCGGCCCCTGCCATCCACCGTTGCTCGCCCCAAACTTGGGGTATCTCCTCTTTTTTAAATTGCTTGGGTTTTGCGTCAGGCCGCAGTTGGTTTGGCGGCCTGTGGGTCAACGCTGAGTATTTCGGCGTCTGGCATCCATCGTCGCTCGTCCTCAGTTCATGGCTTCTTCTCTTCTTTTTGAAGTGCCTGGGTTTGGGCGTTGGGCTTTTGTGGGCCATCGCTGATGGGCTTTGGCTCTTGCCTTCTGTGGTTGCTTGTTTCAAGGCGAGTCTTTCTTGTGTGTTTTGGCCGTTGTGGGGTGGAGCATGATTACTCCACCTATGATCTTGGTGACATATCTGGTGTGGATGGTGAGGTGTGGCGCCAGTGTGTGTTGGATGGTGTTTGGCGGGGTTGTGACATTTTTTGGTGGTTTTTTGTGTGGGGGGATTGGTTTCCTTGTCAGCGGCGTGGCTTGCGTGTGCTGGTCAACGGCAATAGGGTGAATGGGATAAGCTTCTGAGGTCTGTGCTGCGATGGGACGGGGTACAGATTTCACGTGAAACAATCGGGTGTTTGAGAGCAAGGAGAGGACGGTCATGTCGAGGGTGGGGTGGATCCTGTTGGCGCGCCGCGGTGTGGTGTTGCTGGGGACTTTGTTGTGGGTGTCGTTGGCTGCCGGTTGTGGCGGTGAAACTGTGGTGGAGACACAAACCGAATGCGCACCAGTGTGTGAGATCGGTACCGCGACCTGCGACGGAGAGGGGGTTGTGGTGGAGTGTGTTGAGGGTCCGGGTGGTTGCCCGGCGCCTCAGGTCACGGTCTGCGGACAGGATGAGGTGTGTGAGCAGGGGGCTTGTGAGGCGCGTCAGTGCCCCGAGGACGCCTGCGAGGTGGGTGAGTCGGTGTGTGCCGATGACGCCACGGTGTCTCTTTGCGTTGAGGGCCGCGATGGTTGCGGCGTGCTGGTCCAGAGCGCGTGCGGTCAAGGCACGCTCTGTCAGGACGGCGCGTGCGTGGGGGATTGCGTGGACGCCGACGGAGACGGCTTTGGTGTGGGGTGCGAGGCCGGCCCCGACTGTGATGACGGCGATGGAGACATCAACCCCGACGCTCAGGAAGTCTGCGACGGCGTGGACAACAACTGCGATGAGCAGACCGATGAAGGTTTTGATGACCTGGGCAGCCAGTGTGAGGTCGGTCAGGGCGTTTGTGCTGCGACCGGGTCGCTGGTGTGTGCCCAGGATGGTCAAGGTGTGGTGTGCGATGCGGTTGAGGGTCAGCCAGCGCAGGCGGAGCTGTGCGGCAACGACGCCGATGACGATTGTGATGGGCAGGTCGATGAGGGTTTTGATGACCTGGGGGCGCAGTGCGAGGCCGGCCAGGGCATTTGCGCTGCGACCGGGTCGCTGATCTGTGCTGAAGATGGTCTGGGGCTTGTTTGTGACGCCGTGGTGGGCCAGCCCGATGAGGTTGAGCTTTGCGACGGTCAGGACAATGACTGCGACGGGCAGACCGACGAAGACTTTGCGCTTGGCGCCGACTGTGAAGTGGGCATTGGAGCGTGTGCGGCGGCCGGTGTACTGGCGTGCGCCGAAGATGGTCTGGCGACGGTTTGTCAGGGCGAGCCGCTGGAGCCTGGAGAGGCGGAGCTGTGCGGCAACAACATTGATGATGATTGCAATGGGGAGGTCGATGAGGGCTTTGAGGCGCTCGGCACGGCCTGCGATGTGGGCGACGGTGCTTGTGGAAACCAGGGGATCCAGGTGTGCAGCCAGGATCGCACCGAGTTGATCTGCGGCGCCCAGGAAGGTGAGCCCAGCGACGAAATCTGCGATGGGATCGACAACGACTGCAATGGGCAGATCGATGAGACGTTCCCCGACAAAGGTCAGCGCTGCGAGGCGGGCGAGGGGATTTGTCGGCGCAACGGCGATTTTGTCTGCGCCATCGACGGCCAGGGCGTGGTGTGCACCGCGGTGCCCGGTGAGCCCGCCGCCGCTGAGTTGTGCGGCAACAACGTTGATGATGACTGTGATGGGGAGGTCGATGAGGGCTTTGAGGCCCTTGGAGAGGCGTGCAGCCAGGGCCAGGGGCAGTGTGAGGCCGACGGAGAGCAGGTTTGTTCTGGGGATCTTCGCAGCCTTGAGTGCGATGCTGAGCCCGGAGAGCCCGGAAACGAGTTCTGCGACGGTTTGGACAACGATTGTGATGGTGTGATCGATGGCCCGCTGGCGTGCGGTGCCTGTGAGGAAGACGCGCTGGAGCCCAACGACAACGACGAGCAGGCCACGGCGCTGGCGGTCGGGGAGATCATTGAGGCGCAGGTGTGCTTCTTCAACCGGGACGTTTACGACCTGGGTCAGATCGATGGCGGTGTCATTCAGGTCAACGTCCTCTTTGATGGCAATGACGCCAACATCAACATTGGCCTCTTCCGCGACGGCGTCTTTGTGCCCGAGGCTCAGGGTGGGGTGTCCAATGTGGCGCCCGAGCAGGTGGTTTTGCCCATCCAGCAGCCCGGTCGATACACCGCCCATGTCTTTGTGCAGGGGGGAGCGGGCGCGGCCCGTTACCAGATCTCGGTCAACCCCACCACCGTCTGTCTGGATGATGTCTTTGAGCCCGACGGTGGGCCCGCTGTTGCGCGTCCGCTGCCCCCTGGTGAGGTCGCCAACCGGGTGGCTTGTCAGACGACCCAGGATGCGCTGGGCGACTGGTTTGATTTGGGGGAGCTTGCGGCCAATACGCTGCTGGACATCAACGCGACCTTCAGCCACGCCCAGGCCAACCTGGACATGTTCCTCTTCAGGATGGTCGATGGTGAGCCCGAGTTGGTGGAGAGCGCCATCAGCCTCGACAACAACGAAGCCATCGAGACCTCGGTGCAGGACGCGGGGCGGTACTTTGTGCAGGTGGTCAGCCAGGCGGACAACGCGCGCGGAACCTACGCGCTGAGCTACACGCGACAGGACAACGTGTGCGTCGATGATCCCTTTGAGGCCAACGAAGAGGGTGACCCTGAAGAAGAGCCCGATCAGCCCGCCAACGGTCTGGTCCTCGGTCCCGGCATCACGGTCCTGGATCGTGTCGCCTGCCCTGGAGACGATGACTGGCACTTTATGAACCGGATCTATGAGGTGGGCGAGGTGATTCAGGCCAACGCCTACATGGATCGCCGCCAGGGTGATTTGGACCTGGAACTCTTCTTCCTGGCCGACACCAACGATCTCAACAGTGTGCGCTTTGTGACCGCCGCCGCCACCGATGGTGAGACCGAGGTGATTCGGCACACGGTCACCGAGCGAGGGTTCTACTTTGTGCGTGCCTTTGCGGTCGAGGGCCAGCCCACCTACCGGTTGGGACACATGGCCGAGCGCTTGGACAACTGCGTGCCCGATGGCTACGAGGTGGATGACTTCCTGGTCCGCGCGGTGCGCGGCGAGCCCGACCGCAGCTTCAGCATGAAGGCGTGCATCTTCCGTGAGAGCGAAGAAGATGAAGTCAATGACTTTGATTTGATGGATCTGGGGGTGTTGGCTGCCGGCACGGTGGTGGACGCGACGTGGACCTTTGTCCATGCGCGCGGCGACGTTGATGCGCGCATTTTCAATGAAGAGGGGACCTCTGTGGCTGAGTCGCTCTCTGATGACGACAATGAGGCCATCAACTTTGTGATCCCCGAAGAGGGCCGCTACTTCTTTGGCACCTTCTTGTTGAACGATGACGCTGCCAACGACGGCAATGATTACCGGGTGCGCTACACCCTGACCGAACCGGAAGAATGAAACGATGAGCGAGTGGATGTTGAGGCGCGCCGTGTGTTTGGGCGCGCTGTGTGGCTTGTTGTGCCTGGCGGCTTGTGGGGAGAGTGGATCGGAGGGTTCTGAGCAAGAAGAGCCCGATGACGAGCCCACCGCCTGCACCAGCGACTTTGATTGCGACTTTGGGCAGTTCTGCGTTGATGAGTTTTGCTCGGACCCTGGCAGTGAGTGCGACATTGACGATGACTGCGCCGGAGATCTGGTCTGTCGTCGCGGGTTTTGCCTGGAAGACGAAGGGGTCTGCGCCGAAGACGGCGACTGCGGCGAGGGCGAAATTTGCCAGGAGCAGCGCTGCCGGGTGGGGTGCCGCGAGGATGGGCAGTGTCCCGAAGGGCGCGTCTGTGATCCCGGCTCGCTGGTTTGCATAGAGCCGCCCGAGGACTGCGGCGGCATGTGCCCTGAGCACACCGAGTGCAACCAGAACAACGGCGAGTGTGAGCCCGACGGGACGTGCACCGACGAAGACGATTGTCTGGATGATCAGCGCTGTGACGCGGGTGTCTGCGTCGATTTGGGCGATGCGTGCGAGCGCAACGACGATTGCGACGACGGTCAGTTCTGCAATCGGGACGAGGGGCGCTGCGTGCCTGGGTGCCGTCAGGCCAATGAGTGCCGGATTGAAGAGGTCTGCGTGGCGGGCCAGTGCACCGATCCGCCTCCTTGCGACGACGACATGCTTGAGCCCAACAACAACGACGATGAAGCCACCGCGCTTGGTCCAGTGCAGTCGTTTGAAGGGCTGACCTTCTGTGAGGACGATGACTGGTTCACCTTCACCGCCTTTGCGGGCGATGACGTCGAGATCAGCACGGCCTTCATCCACGACGATGGCAACCTCAACATGCAGCTCTACGATCCGCTTGGTGAGCTGCTTCAGTTGGCCGCCACGCCGAACGATGGCGAGACGCTCCAGCGGACCATTGATGAGACCGGGGCTTATACGGTGCGCGTTTTTGGGGCCGGGCGCGGGGTCTTTACGCAGTATGATTTCAACATTGAGATCACCCGCAACTGCTCGGATGATGACAGCGAAGAGAACGACACTTTGGCCAACGCCACCGTGGTGGATCCGTTGGCGGAGGCGTTGACCGAGCGCTTTGTGTGCGGGGCCGATGAGGATTGGTACGCGATTGAGCTCTTCCCGGGTGAGGAGTTGGAGGTCGCGCTTCGGTTTGAGCACGCGCTTGGCGACCTGTCGTTGGAGCTTTACGACGCCGAGGAGACCCTGCTCGATTCGGCCCAGAGCGAAGACGACGACGAGGTGCTGACCTACAGCGCTGCGCAGGCCACCGAGATCTTTGTGCGCGTCCCGGGTCAGGAAGGGCTGGTCAACCGCTACGCGGTGGAGGCGACCGTGGTCGTGCCCGACTGTGAAGACGATGGCCTGGAAGACAACGACAGCCCTGAAGAGGCCGGGGCGTTGGTGGCTGGCCAGGGGCAAGCGGGTCAGATCTGCGCGGGTGACGAGGATTGGTATGCGGTGGCGTTGCCTGCGGACGTCGAAGTGACCTTTTCGCTGGAGCACACCCACGCGCAGGGCGATCTGACGTTGGCGGTCTGGGCCGAAGGCCAGGAGATGCCGCTGGCCATCAGCGCCACCGACGCGGACACCGAGGCGGTGACCTTTACGCCCGAGCTTCCCGGTCAGTTCTTTGTCCAGGTGGTGGGCCGAGGTCGCGCTCAAGGGGCCTACACGCTCTTGTATGAGGGCGGCCCGACGTCGGTCTGTCCCGACAACGACCGTTTTGAGGACAACGATGCCTTTGAGACTCCGGCGCTGCTGGAGGCGGGTGTGGAGGCCGATCTGATCCTCTGCGGTGAGGAAGAAGATTGGTACAGCTTTGAGCTTGCCGAGGGGCAGAGCGCCGAGGTCTTTGTGCTGGGGTTGGCCCAGCAGGGGGCGGTCAATGCGGCGCTCTTTGGTCCCAACGCCGTGGACGACAACGAGCGCCCCGTGGATGAGGTTTTGGGGCTGGACGCGGTCAAGCGCGTGCGTGTTCAGACTGGAACCCCGGCGGGGACCTATCGCCTGCGCATCAGTCCCCGTCAGGGTGAAGGGGTGCTTTACTCGCTGCGGGTCAACATCTATGACGGCGCGCTGCCGCTGGGGTGTGAGTTTGACGATGAGTTTGAGGACAACAACGTGGTCAGCGACGCCGCGCGTTTGAGCGCGGCGCAGACCTACGACGCGATCCTCTGCGGTGAGGACGTCGATTGGTACCGTTTTGATGCTCAGGCAGGTCAGGTGCTCTCGATCCGCGCCGACTTCCTCCACGAAGACGGCGACTTGAACATGGTTTTGCACGGCGGCATGCCGCTGGCGCCGTTGGTCGATTCAGAGACAGAGACCGACGGCGAGTTCATTCGGTACACTGCGATGGCCGATGGGCCGGTCTTTGTGGAGGTGATGTCTGCTGCGCAGGTGCCCGAGGGGGCGATCTATGCTTTGACGATCAGCACCGTGGATGGCCCCGTGGCGCAGAGCTGCATCACCGACGATGTCTACGAGCAGAACGACAATGTCGATGAAGCGACTTTGGTCGAGGATCGGGTTGTGTCTGCCATCCACTGCACCCAGGACGACGACTACTTTGCGGTCCCGCTGCTCTCGGGGCAGACCTTGCAGGCAGAGCTGCTCTACCGCAGTGAGGAGTCGCTCTCTTTGGCGGTGGTCGACAGCAACGATGTGCAGGTCGCGGTGGCTGAAGAGGTGGAGATTTCGGCGCGCTTTGTGGAGCACGTGGCCGATGCCGACGGGACGGTGTCGCTGGCGGTGCTCAGCGAGGTGCCGGTGGATGCGCCCTACACGTTGCGCTACGCGGTGTTGGACGCGCCGCTGGCGGCCTGCGACCCGTTTGACGCTCAGGAGCCCGACAACAACCCCGTGGAGGCCACCGAGGTGCTGGAGTCCACGACGTTTGATTCGCTGACGATGTGTGGGGATGACGCCGACTGGTATCGGGTGATGGTCCCGGCCGGTCAGGCGTTGATCGCCACGGCGGACTTTGATCCTGCGCTGGGCAACATCGAGCTGGTGGCCTTTGATCAGGAAGGTGGTGGTCTGGGGTCGTCGTCTTCGACGACAGGCCGCGAGCGTCTGGAGCTTGCCAGCGACCGCGCCACTCAGGAGATTTTCCTGAAGGTCTTCCAGGCTGAAGGGACCGACGAGACCCAGATCTACAGCCTGGATCTGGCGTTTGCCGAGGTGTCCAGCTGTGCCCCCGATGAGTTTGAGGACAACAACACCCAGGGGACGGCCCGTCGGCTGTCTCCGGGGCTCAGGGAGGGGTTGTCGATCTGCGCTGCCGATGAGGATTGGTTTGCAGTGGACGTCAACCTCTTGCAGACGATCACCGCGCGCGTGACCTTTGATGGTGACGCGGCGGATCTGGACGTGGAGCTTTACGACGGCTTTACGCAGACGCTGGTGGCGGTCTCCAACGGCCTTGGCGGTGTGGAGGAGGTGGCGGCGCTGGCGATCTTCCCGGCCACCTACTTTGTGCGTGTTTACGGTTTCGACGACGAAACGATCAGCGATTACGACCTGCAAATCTTCTTGCAGTGATACCAAAATGCAGACGTCCGACTCACTTTGTGACGGCCCTGATGGCCCCAGGAACCACGTGACTCGCTTGCAGTAGCGGTGCTACAGCTGCGCTCGACCCGAGGCCCCTGG
>CAKZKQ010000342.1 GCA_937123825.1 uncultured Pseudomonadota bacterium | reverse complement strand
ACGTGCAAGAACACCAAGGGTTTTGCCATCGGCTTTGACTGCCCCTTGTGCAACAGCGAGGTCATTGAGAAGCGCTCTCGCAAAGGCAAGGTCTTTTATGGTTGCAGCGGTTACCCCGACTGCCGCTTTGCCGTCTGGCAGCATCCCCACAACGTGCCTTGTGCCCACTGCGGCCATGAGTACATTGTGGAGAAGGAGGGCAACAGCCAGGAGCTGACCTGCCCGCAGTGCAACTCGACCTACGCGTCGCTCGACGAAGCCCGCGAGTTGGCCGGCAAGGCCAAGTCTGAGGTCGAGGTGGTGGGCATCGAAGCCCAAGACAGCGCCCAGTAGGAGGGCCCATGTCCCAAGAGTCCCTGCTTGAAGAGAGCCACGAGGCGGTGTGGCGGATGGAGGGCTTCCTGCGCGCCATGCGCGTGGAGCGCGGTGCCTCTCCTCAGACGTTGCGCGCTTATCGTGGGGATCTCAGGGGCCTTGCCCAGTGGCTCAATGATCAGAATTTGCTTGAAGGGGGGCCGGGAAAGGTCACCCACCGCGACTACCGCAACTGGATGGGGACGCTGGTGGAGTGCTGCACCGCCAGCACCATGCGCCGCAAGCTCTCCACGCTGCGCAGCTACTACAAGTTTCTGGTCAAGAAGGGGTATTGCACGGGCAACCCGGCGGCGCTGCTGGTGATGCCCAAGATGCGCCGCTCGCTGAGCAACTTTCTCAACGTCGACGAAGCCTTTGCCCTGACAGAGTTGGACGCCAAAGAGCAGGACGATCCGCTCAAGGTCCGCAACCGGGCCATGTGGGAGCTGCTCTATGGCTCGGGATTGCGCGTCAGCGAGCTTGCGGGCCTCAACCTTCAGGATGTCGACCTGGACAGCGCCTGGGTTCTGGTGCTTGGCAAGGGCAACAAAGAGCGCAAGGTGCCCCTGACCGAGCCCTGCGTTCAAGCCATTCGAACCTGGCTGCCGTATCGTCAGATTCTGGCCTCGCGGCCCAAAGGTGACCCCGAGGCGCTCTTCCTCAACCAGCGCGGCGGTCGTCTCTCGGTGCGCTCGGTGCGTCGACACATCAAAGAAGACCTCACCCGCGCCGGGGTCTCCAACGCCATTTCGCCCCACGGACTGCGCCACTCCTTTGCGACCCATCTTCTCGATGGGGGCGCGGACATGCGCTCGGTGCAGGAGCTTCTTGGCCACGCCAGTCTCTCCACAACCCAGCACTACACCCACGTGTCGCTGGGTGCCTTGATGGCCGCCTACGACGACGCTCACCCCCGTGCGCACCGCGATGATGGTGCCCCAGCGCCCGTTCGCCAGGATCCTGAATCAGAAGACGATTGACCCTTGGGCTTCGGTGTCCAGTATTGTCCGATACCGCCAGCGCGCCGGTCTGCGGTGGGTTTTGCCATGCTGCGCAGGACGCGTCAGGCTGCGGTGGGCCGCCCCCGGGGTTGGTTTGGCGCATGTGGCGGTCGGTTTTGGATTGTTTTTGGTTGATGATGAGGAGATGAGCGGCGATGACGACCATCCTGGCGATCAAGCGCGGCAACCACGTGGTGGTGGCTGGCGACGGGCAGGTGTCTTTTGGAAACACGGTGATGAAGGGCACCGCGCGCAAGGTGCGTCGGATCCACAACGGCAAGGTCATTTGTGGTTTTGCGGGTTCGACCGCCGACGCCATGACCCTCTTTGAGAAGCTTGAGGGGAAGCTGGGCGAGTACGGCGGCAACTTGACGCGCGCTGCGGTGGAGTTGGCCAAGGATTGGCGCACGGACAAGATGTTGCGGCGTCTGGAGGCGATGATGATCGCGGCTGACCGGGAGCGGCTCTTGCTCTTGTCGGGCAGCGGCGATGTGTTGGAGCCCGACGAGGGCATCGCGGCCATCGGCAGCGGGGGCAGCTATGCCCTGGCGGCGGCCCGGGCGCTTGCCCGCCATAGCCCGGCGGATCCCAGAGAGATGGCTTGCAACGCCATGCAGATTGCCGGTGAAATTTGCATCTACACCAACACCAACCTGACTGTTGAAGAGATCAAGTGATGTCCCAAAGCACCCAGAACACCACGTCGTTGACCCCGCGCGAGATTGTCAGTGAGCTTGACCGGTACATCATCGGTCAGCGCAAGGCCAAGAGGGCGGTGGCGATCGCGCTGCGCAACCGTTGGCGGCGTCAGCAGGTGCCCGACGACCTGCGCGATGAGATCACCCCCAAGAACATCATCATGATTGGCCCCACCGGGGTGGGCAAGACCGAGATCGCGCGCCGGTTGGCCAAGCTGGCCCGGGCGCCGTTCGTCAAGGTCGAGGCCTCCAAGTTCACCGAGGTGGGCTACGTGGGCCGGGATGTGGAGAGCATCATCCGGGATCTGGTGGAGGTGGCCATTGAGTTGGTGCGGGCCGAAGAGCAGGCCAGGGTGCAGACGGTGGCCCGCGAAGCGGCCGAGGATAGAATCCTGGCGCTCTTGCCGGCGGACGTGCGTGGTGGCGGGCAGAATGTCTACGAGCGGGCCTTTGACCAGAGCCGCCAGAGCGGTTTTGTGGTCGGCGCCGGCGGGGTGACCACGCGCAAGGTCTCGGTCGACAACGAGGATCTGCGCCGCAAGCTGCGCGCTGGTGAGTTTGACAACGTCGAGGTCGAGATCGAGGCGGCGGCCGCCGGCAACCCGTTGATGCAGATCTTTACGGGGCGCGGGATGGAAGAGATGGACCTGGGCAATATGCTCGGGGGCATGATGCCGCAAAAGATGGTGCGCAAGAAGCTCAAGGTCAAAGACGCCTTGGGCGTGCTTGAGCGTCAGGAGGCCGAGAAGCTCATCGACATGGAGCGGGTTGTCCAGGAGGCCTTGCGGCGCGCTGAGAGCAGCGGCATCGTCTTCATTGATGAGATCGACAAGGTGGCTGGCAAAGACGGCGGCCATGGTCCGAGCGTCTCTCGTCAGGGTGTGCAGCGAGACTTGCTGCCGATCGTTGAAGGCAGCGCCGTGCGGACCAAGCATGGCGTGCTGCGCACCGACCACGTGCTCTTTATTGCCGCAGGGGCCTTTCACGTGGCCAAGCCGTCGGACTTGATTCCTGAGCTTCAGGGGCGCTTTCCGATTAGGGTGGAGCTGGACAACCTGACCGAAGGGGATTTTGTGCGGATTTTGACCGAGCCCCGCAACAGTCTGGTCAAGCAGTACCGGGCGATGATGGCGACCGAGGATCTGGCGCTGACTTTGACTGAAGACGCTGTGGCGGAACTGGCGAGGATCGCTGCGCGGGTCAACGACCAGCTTGAGAACATCGGCGCGCGGCGTCTGCACACGGTCTTTGAGCGGTTGCTGGACGACGTGTCGTTCCGGGCCCCCGAGATGCCCGACAAGTCGTTGGTCATTGACGCCGAGTTTGTGCGCAAGATGCTCCACGACATCGCCGAAGACACCGACTTGAGCCGCTACATCCTCTAAAGGGGCGTCTTGACGGATTTCCTGGGTTCCAATGCTGCTGCGGCTTTGGTCCTGCTTGACCTCGGAAGGGAAAATCCCTGCCCGGGGTTTTGGGGCTTGGGGGCAGAGGTGGGCGAGCGGTGCCCGCGGTTATGGGAGTCCGTGTTTTCTTTTTTGGTGGACTTCTGTGCGGCAAGCTTTTGTGTTTCAGTCTAAGAGGATGCGATCGGTTGTGTCTGAGATTTGGGCACATTTTCTGGGGTTGATGCGTCGGTTTGCTTTGACCTTGGGGATCATTGGGGTGAAGATGAGGTCAGCAAAGATCTCAAAACTTTGACGGTATTGGAGTGCTGGAGGGGAGAGATGGTCAAAGGCCATGCAGAGGTGACCACCGAAGCATTGTTGGAAGTGGGTGATCGGACTGGCAACACGAGTTACGCCCCGGCGAGGATGGTGATCGAGCGCGGCGAGGGGATGTACCTCTTTGATCGGGACGGCAACCGCTATCTGGATTTCATGGCGGGCATCGCGGTCAACTGTCTGGGTCATTGTCACCCGCGTCTTGTGGAGGCGATCGAGTCTCAGGCGCGGCGCGTGATGCAGATCTCCAACGTGTTTTACAGCGACGTGCAGATCCGGCTTCAGGAGCAGTTGTCGGCGCTGAGTTTTGCGGACCGGATGTTTTTGTGCAGCTCGGGCGCAGAGGCCAACGAGGCGGCGATGAAGCTCGCCCGGCGCTACCAGCGCGTGATCAAGGCCGATGAGGGGCGCACAGAGATCATCACCTTCAAAAAATCGTTCCACGGTCGGACGTTGGCGGCGATTACGGCCACCGGTCAGCCCAAGTATCACAAGGGTTTTGAGCCGCTGGTGCCGGGTTTCCGCTATGCGACCTACGGTGATCTTGCTTCGGTGGAGGCGCTCATCGGTCCGCAGACGGTGGCGGTGATGGTGGAGCCGATTCAGGGCGAGGGCGGCGTCAAGCCGTCCCCCGAAGGGTTCCTGCAGGGGCTGCGTCAGTTGTGTGATGCGCACGGAGCGCTGCTGATTTTTGATGAGGTTCAGTGCGGCGTGGGTCGCACCGGGAGCCTCTTTGCCTACGAGCACTTTGGCGTGGTTCCGGACATCATGTCTTTGGCCAAGGGGCTCGGCGGCGGCGTGCCGATTGGGGCGATGCTCTCAACGGCGGAGGTCTTCCAGGGGTTTGTGCGCGGCAGTCACGCCAGCACCTTTGGGGGCAACCCGGTGATGTGCGCGGCGGCCAGCGTGGTCCTTGAGGAGGTGTCCAAGCCAGAGCTTCTGGCCAACGTCACCGACGTGGGCCAGTACCTCCAGGACGGGCTGCGCAAGCTTGGTGAGGGTTCTCCGGTGGCGTTCAAAGAGGTCCGCGGTGTGGGTCTGATGGTCGGCGTCGAGGTGGGCCCTGAGTTTGCAGGTGAGGTGGTCAAGGCTGCCAGGAAGCGCGGTTTGATCATCAATACTGCTGGAGGCCACACGCTGCGTTTTGTGCCACCTTTGGTGGTGACGCGTCAGCACGTGGATGATGCTTTGGAGATCCTTGGGGCGGCGCTCGCTGAAGTGGGCGCTGGTCAGGGGTGAGGTTATCGGCGTCGATCTGCTGGTCATCGAAGCAGGTGTGTCTTGCGTCGCTGGCCGCAGGCGGGTTATGGTGTGTGCAGAGGTCGCAGTGTGTATGTTCTGGCGCTGCGATTCTGGCATAGAAGGCATTTAACATTATTCTCTGGATTGGCCCGACGGGTTTGAATGGCGAAGATCTACGACAGACTTGGCCGTGGGGATGACGTTCCGGCGGTCAACCGCAACGCGCAACCGGACACAACGCGCGTGCAGATGTCCGATTGGACGGTGCTGTCACGGATAGACGGTCAAAAGACAATCAAGCAGCTCATTGAGACGTTGACGATGTCTGAGAGCGACGTGGTGGCGTCATTGCGTCGCTTACGGGACTTGAAGATGATCACGGTCGGTGGCAAGGGGTTGGGGCGCGCCGGTGGCGCGGCTTCGACGTCATCCCAGTCCATCCGGCCGCCGCGTGTTTCAAGGGGCAACTCGCCGGTGCGTCCAGCGCGCGCGGCGGGTGTCAGCAGCGGTGCGGTGCAGCCGGTGGGGCGTCCGAAGAAGGAAGAGAAGGCGCCGCGCAAGAAAGCAAGCGTGCGGGTGCCGCTGCCCACCAATTGGCCCACGCCATACGAGCAATTTGTCTTTGACCCTCTTGAGTTGGCGCAGGAGGTGGAGATTGATCTGGATAAACGCAAGCAGATCATCTACTACCACTACCATCTTCAGAAGGTGACGTATTACGACCTCTTTCAGTTGCCGCAAGACGCGGACAACAAGACGGTGCGCCGGGCTTACTTCAAGCTCTCCAAAGAGTTCCACCCGGATTTGTATTTCCGCAAGGAGCTGGGGCCTTATAAGCGGCGGATCGAAGAGGTTTTCCAGTGGTTCTCCAAGGCGTACGCCATCATGGGGGATCCGCGCAAACGGGCCGAGTACGACGGTTTGTTGGCGCGTGGGTTGCTGGGTCAGTGGCAGTTGTCCAAAGGAGAGCGTGTGGCGCCGCCGTCGCCGGCGTCGCGGCCGGTTCGTCGGGCGCCATCGTCTCGTCCGGCGCCTCGAGCCGCAGGCAGCAGCGCGGCCCACACGCCGGTCAAGCGCAGGGTGGAGAACAACATCATCCGCGCGGCGCGTCAGGCAGAGACCGCAGGGCAATGGCAGCGCGCGTGGGCGCTGTACCAGAAGCAGCTTCAGACGATGGGGTTTGAGCCCATGACAGCGCACCGTGCTGCGCGGTGCATGTTGGAGCTGGAGCAGGGCCTGTCACAGGCCGAGGCTTACTGTCGCAAGGCGCTGGGCATGTCTTTGGCGGTCGAGGACCGTTTGGACGTGATGGTGACGCTGGCACAGATTCTGGAAGTTCAGGGACGGACCGAGGACGCCAAGGGGTTGTAATGGGACGGCGGCCACCGAGAGAGGAACCTGGGGACATCAGCATGGCCAGCCACTTCACATAGTTGGGATCATCGCCATCGGCATTGTCTTCTACTTGCCGGGCGGCGTACTCAAGCTCCCGTAATGACGAGAGCGGCGGGGCCGCGAGGCGCTCATCGTTGTCGAGAAAAGGGCCATCCATTTCGCGCTTAAAACGCAGGGCGCCAGCACGGTGCAGGTCGTGCACGCCCAGCAGGTAATCTATTTCGGACAGCACGCGTGGACGACCTTGTTCTTGGCGGGCATGGATTGCCTCGCGCCGTTTCATCAGCATGCGACCCCAGCGGTCGGGACAGGAATCCAGGAATACGCGGAAATTCTTGTCGTCTTCACCATGCTGCTCGCCGGAATAGAGGCTGAGCTCAGGATCGATTTGCTGCGCATAAGGAGACAGCAGCCAGTCCGTGTCATAACTGAAGCTGAAATGCTCTTTTTGACGCGCGGGGGAGGACCGAAGTGTGCCGACCAAGGTCGGCTTCTGGAATTCCTCCCAGTCTGCGAAGGCAAAAACTTCGGTGCTCATGGTTATTTTTCCCTGCTCGAGGCTACTTATCCGCGCTCATGATTGTGTTCCGGATTTCTTGCTCATCAGCTTGATGTCCTGCAGCTTACGGCCCAGTTCATCGTCCAGTGCGACCTTGGCAAAGTCGCCAGCCAGTCCAAGGACGCTGAGTACCGCCAGGTAGTGGCCAATGGAAACGCTGGGGTCCCCCTTTTCAATTTTCCGAATGGTCAGTCGGCTGAGTCCAATGCGCTCTGATATCAAGACCTGGGTATAGCCTCTGCGCTTACAGGCCAGCTTGATGTTCTCGCCTAGCTGTTCCAATAGGGGTCGGTTCTTGGGGAATACAGTAGCTGACCGATTCTTTTCTGCTTGTTTGCTGATCACAATGGTTACCAAAGAAGTTGTGAATGGTAATTATAATGCGCATTTCGAATATTTCAAGCTTATTGATACCTATGGTTATCAAAAGTGCGGTTAATGGTAATCATAGGTGCCAGTCAGGGTGCTGATCGACGCGAGAGCTGCACGCCTGGATTAGTCCTCCCGCCGATTCGGGCGAGAATCCGACCGTTTGTGGAGCATCTCGATACCGGATGAGTCGCTGAGGGTCGAGCCTAGAAGAGGGTGAGCAAGGCGACTACAACGCGCAGCGTTGTGCCGCAGCGAACGGCGAGCAGCTAAGCTGCAGCCCTGGATTAGTCCTCCCGCCGATTCGG
>CAKZKQ010000341.1 GCA_937123825.1 uncultured Pseudomonadota bacterium | reverse complement strand
CTGGCCGACTGGCTCGGTGAGTTCTTTACCAAACATGGCGCCAGCATTGAGCGAGACGCTCACGCCAACGTCATCGCCACCTTCGCGGGGCGCGGCGCGCTGGCCGACGCCGAGCCGCTGGCGCTGCTGGTCCACCTGGACACCGCGCGCGGCACGTACCCCGTGGATGGGTTGATCGTGCACCCGGGCTGGAACGGCGAGCGTCTGAGCTACCCCAAAAACCCTGGCCTCGATGTTAGCCTGGCCAATTATCCCTCTTTGCAGGTCTTTATGGGGCAGGATGTCCTGCATGGCCCCGGCGACGCCCCCTTTGGCCTCGACGACAAGCTGGGCATGACCCACATGATGACCCTGGCCTGGCTGCTGCACACCAACCCCTCACTGCCCCACCCGCCGCTGCTGCTCATCGCGCGCCCCGATGAAGAAATCGGCCGCATGGAAGCCCTCGTGGGTCTGGCCGACATGCTGGCCACGCGCGGTGTCCGCTCTGGCTACACCATCGACGGCCTGGAGCCCTTTGAAATCAACGTCGAGAACTTCAACGCCGCCCAGGGCTCGGTCTGGTTTGAACACGGCGACCTGGACCTCCAGGGCGGGCACTGGGTTGATCTCTTCATCGGCGGCGTCAACACCCACGGCGCCACCGCCAAAGCCGAAGGCCACCGCCCCGCCACCCGGCTGGCCGCCGAGATTTTTGACCGGTTGGCCTCCAACAACGGCGTCACGCCCGCCACCTTCGCCAGCGACGCCCTGCGCGACTGCGACGCCCGCATCCACGTCCACGTCCAAAGCACAGATGCCCACAAAGCGCTCGAAGACGCCGTCAAGGCCGTGGTCGGCCCCCACATCCCGCGCGGCGCCTCGTACAGCCTCAACGCGGCAACAGCCCCGGCAAGGCCCACCAGCGCGGTCCGGGCCGCTCTGCAACTCATCCTGCGCTTTCTGAACTCAAACCCCGGCTTTGAGCTGGCCGCCGAAGACTCCGAGCACTACCAGGGCTACAGCCAGCCCTACCGCATCCTGGCCGACGGCGACGCCCTGCGCCTCGACGTCCGCATCCGCGACTTCAAACCCGAAGGCATCCAGGCTCGCCAGGACCACCTGACCACCGTCGTCGACGGCGCCCACAAGCTCAGCTTCCAGCACCAGTACGTCAACATGGGCCCCAAACTGGCCGAGCGCCCCGACCTGGTCGAGCGCGCCCTCCAGGCCGGACAGTGCCAGGACATCGCCTCGCGCGTGCTGCCCATCCGCGGCGGCACTGGCGTCGATCCATTCCTGGACAAAGGCATCGCCGTGGCCAACCTCGGCACCGGCTACTTTGCCCCCGAGAGCGAAAAAGAGTTCACCTCGCTCCAGTCCATGGCCTCACACGCCCTCTGGCTCCTGGCCCTGTGCACTGCCTGAGCCAGCACGGTCCCGGTGCAGTTTCAAAGGGCCTTCACCCCACAGGCCCTTTCCAACTGTGCTCACACCGAAGACCCTTAAGCCACCACCGCCTCTTCGCTCCGCTCACACCGAAAGACCCAGAGCTTGAACATCGGGTAGGTGAAGACAAACCAGACCGAGATCATCGTCACCAGGTGCACCACGCGCGGATCCCAGCCCGTCTGCTGCACCACCGCCCACCACAGCGCCGTGCTCATGCTCACCCCACACAGCGCCGTCACCGCAAAGCGCAGCCCCTGAGCCGCCGTATTGGTCTGCTCGTCGGTCTCAAACGCCCACCGGCGGTTGAGCGTAAAGTTGGCCACCGCCCCCGTGGCGCCCAGCATCCAGCGCAGCGCCAACAAAATCGGCCCCACCATCAGCGCACTGGCGATCCCAAAGAGAATCACCTCACTGCCAGCGGTCAAAATGCTCACCAAAATGCTCTTCTTTTGTGTGGTGCTCATCTTCATCTTTGGGGCCTCCAACAATGCTCGCCGCAGGCCGCCCACCGGCCCGCTCCAAGGCGATGGCCCCCTATAAAGCACCTCCCATGCCAACTCGCCCCACACCGCTTATTCCCAAAAACACGGGCTGGACGCGCCCAGCGCCTCCACTGACTGGAGAGTCAGCTACGCAAAGGCGCGCAAGAGACTGCGCACGGGCCTTAGATCGCGCCCAAGAGGCACGCAAGCCTGTTTCAAGCAAAATCGAGCGTTTTGGATCACGCACCAGCGTGCAAACCGCTACAAAACGGACCAAAGAGCGTTCAAAACCCCTCAAATGGGGCTTCAAAGGTCTGATCTTTGAGGATAAGCCTGTGGGCGTGCAGGGCGTGACGCGCGCGCCTTGTGCAGGCAGGCTCGACATAGCGCTGCTCGCCCAACAGCGGATGGCCAAGCCACGCCATGTGGATGCGAATCTGGTGGGTCCGCCCGGTGTGGATCTGCACGCGGACCAGCGCCGTACCATCGTCGCGCCGCTCCAGGACTTTGACCTGCGACAGCGCCTTTTGGCCGTCGGGCGTCACCCAGCGGCGGCGCGTGGCTTGGTCCCACCCGATGGGCTCGTCAATGCGGCGGTTGTCGTGCCTGGGATGGCCCACACACAAGGCCAGATACTCTTTGCGGCCTTTGCGCAACTTCTGTGCCCAGGGCTCCACCAGGGACTTGCGCCGCACAAAGACGTTGACCCCGCTGGTGTCGGCGTCAAGCTGGTGCACTGCCCAGACCATCCGACGCGCCCGGGCCATCAAGAGGTGCTGGACACACTTTGGGTCGTCCAGATCGCGCCCCGTCGAGGGCCACCCGACAGGCTTGTTGACCACAATCACCCCATCGGCCTCGTGCAGGATGCGGGCTTCGAGATCAAAAGCTTTCATGAACGGCCCGGCCAACCACTGGAGAAGCCCCCGCTGCGGATGGCGCCAAGCAGCAGCCAGCCGCCAAAGAGGCCCGTCATCAAAAAGAGCATCACCGACACCACCGGGATCTCAAAGGGCTTCCACTGCGGCATCCCCAGCGACCACACTGACCCCAAAAAGAAGGCCGACAAGACCACCGCGCCGCCCACCCGGTTGGCCCGCAGATCCGCGCGCCGCTCCAACTCTGGGTCGCGCGTCTGGTAGATGGGGACCTTCAGCCGCCCGGTCTCGTAGTCCGCCGCCACCTGCGAGCCAATGATCGGCAGCCGCCGCAAGAAGTAGTCGGCGTTCATCACGTGCATGGCCATGTCGCGCTTGAGCCGGTCCTGGCTAAAACGCTGGCGCACGGCCTTCTCCAAAACCGGCCGAAACTCCTCCAGCGGATCCAACTCGGGCAGCAGATCCTTGGCCAGCCCTTCGGTGGTCATGATGGCCTTAAAGAGCATCGTGTAGTTGGACGGCACGCTGATGTTGTGTCGCAAACACCCCTGCAGCAGGTCCGTCAAAAACGCCCCCACCTGCACTTCGCCCATCGACCGCCCCACCACGTGGCGCTGCATCAACTCCAGCACCTCGATCTCGAACTGGGGGTAGTTGATGGTGGTGTTCTTGATGCCGACCTCAAACATAACCCGCGCCACCGTGCGGAAGTCGTTCTGAGAGATGCCAAAGAGCACCGCGCAGACATTGTCGCGCATCTCCTCGGTCAAAAACCCGGCCATGCCAAAGTCGATCAACCCCAGCCGGTGCCCCTCCATCACCAGCACGTTGCCAGGGTGCAGATCACCGTGAAAGAGCCCGTCCACAAAGAGCATCCGGGCGGCGCCCTCAAAGTAGATCTTGCCCAGGCGCTCCATGTCGAAGCCCTCGTCGCGCGCCTGACGCATCTTCACCCCCTTGAGATACTCCATGCAGAGCACCTCTCGGGAGCAATAGCGGCGGTAGACCCTGGGCACGTAAATCCCCTCAATCGGCGCCAGATTCCGGGCAAAGCGCTCCGTGTTGGCCGCCTCGCCGGTAAAGTCGGACTCCTCCATGATGGACTTTTCAAAGTCCTTGATGATCCCCGAGATGTTCAGGATGGCCAGATCGGGCAGTTGCCCCTCCACGCGCCGGGCCAGGAACTTCAAAATGTCCAGGTCGGTCTCAATGACGCGCCCAATCCCAGGGCGCTGCACCTTGAGCACGACCTCCTCACCGCTGGGCAGCCGCGCGCGGTGGACCTGCGCCATCGACGCCGCCGCCAAGGGCGCCTCATCGATGAACTCAAAGAGCGCCTCGGGGCGGTCTCCAAGCGACGCCTCGATCTGGGCCGCGATCGCCTCGTAGGGCACCGGCTGAACGTTGTCCTGCAATGACTCAAACGCGCGGCACCAGGCCATGGGGATGAGGTCGGGGCGAGTGGAGAGCACCTGACCAAGCTTGATGAAGGTGGGGCCAAGGGCCTCGATGGCGTTGGCCGCGCGCACGGGCAAAGGCAACTCTTCAACGGTGGCGCTGGGCTTGATGCGGCGGATGATGGAGACGTCGGGCAGGAGGTTGAGCTGCTCCAGCAGAAAACCAAAGCCGTGGGCCCCCAGGATCTGAACGATCTCGCGCAGGCGACCCAGGTCGCGCACCGCACCGGCCACCTGGGCACCGGTTTTAACCACATTTTGAACGATTGGCATCGTGGACGTCGAACCCTGTGGTGAAGCAGCGCGACAACCCCCAAACGCATCGCAATCGCGTGGGTCCAGGTCGCCCCGGTGACACCCCAGGCGCTGTGTTCAACCCCATCGCCCGGGCAAACCGGACAAAAGCCACAACACTGCGCCACCCCAGCACCACCAACACCGCTTGTCTTGCAGGGACTTTGCCCCCGACCGGCGGCGCCCCTGTGTCACAACAGCTTTGTCCCCTTTGCACTTCCGATGCAAGGCTTTATCCCTGGGCAAAACCTTCCACCACCACCGAAACCCTTCTACCCCAACGGGACAAAACCCCTGCCACAACCCATGGCAACACCGCTTCCCAACGCCAACCCCCACCAACACGGGCTTAACGCCGGATCAAACATCGATTCCGCTTTTGGCACAGCACATGCAATGTCCAAAAGACATCACTTTTGATGCCTTAAAAGGCACAAAACACATTATTCAAAACCCTTAAAGCTCCCGGACCAAGGCTTGGGGTGGATCAGACCGGAGGAAGGCGCCGCGATTGCGGCGTGCTCGCCGTCGGTCAAGGCCTCCCTGCGTCCTGAAGACAGGCTTCGAATTTGCCAACGGCGAGCTTCAAGGACCTCAACACGGAGAAGAGAAGATGAAGGCATGGACCCTGAGTGTCTTGTGTGGACTGGTGTGCGTGATGGGCCTGGGTGCGGTGGGATGCGGTGAAGAGTCACAACCCTCGGCCCAACGTGAAGATTCACTTCGAGAGACCTCGGAAGATCCCCACGAAGACACCGCGCAGTGCCCCCCAGCCCCATGTGAGGAGGGTCAGGAGCGATGCGCTTCAGAAGATGAATACCTGGAGGCTTGTCTGCCAGACGAAAACGGCTGCCTGCAATGGCAAGACAACCTGCGCTGTGGTTACAAGGCCGGCCTTCAGTGTGAGTACATCGACGGTGTGCCCGGCTGCCCCAACGAATGCGTCAACGCCAACCCAAATTTCGCCGGTCGCATGGTCATCACCAGCCAGGAGCAGCTCGACAGCAGCCTCAACATCTACTGCACCGAGCAGATCGACGGCGACCTGATCATCCATGAGACCGAGGTCACCTCATTGGAGCAGATGAAGTTCCTTAAAAAGATCCACGGGAACCTGATCATCATCGGCAACACAGCCTTGAACGACCTGACAGGCCTGCGTCGCCTGGAGTACATCGGCGGTGAACTGATCATTGAAGACAACAAGGCGCTGACCACCCTGGACGGGTTCGACGCGTTGGTTCAGGTGGGCAATGGGCACAGCGAAGGCGGCTTGTTTCGCGATGAAGGCCTGGAAACCGGCACCGATGGCATCTACATCAGGAACAACCCCGCGTTGATCAGCCTCAGCGGCCTGCCCTTATTGGATGAGCTGGGCGGAAGGCTGGAGATCAACAACAACCTGGCGCTGAGACTGATCGATGGCCTGAACGCTCTGACCAGCATCCAACGTGAACTGACCATCACCCTCAACCCCAATCTGCAGGAACTCGATGGCTTTGGGTCCCTCAACTCGGTCGGAAGCACCATCGACATCACCAAGAACAACACCCTTGAAGACATTACGGGCTTTGGCAGCCTTGGCGCCTTCCAGTCCACGCTGAAGATCGAGTTCAACGACGAATTGCTCAGCATCACCGGATTTGGCGCGCTCCAAGACGCCAGCGACGCCACCATCGAGATCGAGCGCAACCCCAAGCTGGCCGACATCAGCGGCTTTGCCTCATTGCAGAGCGTGCGCATCCTGAAGCTCGAAGACAGCCAGGTCGAAGACCTGCACGCCCTGGAGCAGCTGCGCCACATCAAGGCCTTGCTGACCTTCTCTCAAAACCCCGCGCTGGTGAACGTCGATGGGCTTTATGGGCTGGTGGAGATTGGCCAGTCGCTTCAAATCACCAACCACGACGAGTTGTGTGACACAGACATCAACGCGCTCCTGGCGCACCTCTTGAACACCATTGGGCCCTTTCGCACCCAACTGGGTGGCAACAAAACCTGCTTCTGAGGGGTTGTGTGGCCCACCCCAAAGGCGCCCGGCGCTGCTGACGGGCACTGGTGGGACCGGGCTCAGCGGACGATGCCGCAGGTGTCGGCCAGGCCCTGGTCACAGGAGCCCGCGTTGATGATGGGCTCAAGGCAGGTTGCCAGGGCGTCGTAGGAGGGCTCACACTCGGAGCGGAAGCAGGCGGTGGTGTCGCCGCCGAGCATCATGGTGTTGATGAAGCAATCCTCCAGGCAGCCGCTGTTTTGCACCTCCAGGAAGGGGGTGAGGCAGTCTCGGGCGGCGCAGGGGATGATGCTGCGCAGCGAGCAGACCTTGCAGGTGTTGGGCATATCGCACGAGAGCATGCAATCGAGCGGGTTGGTCTGATCGGCCTCGCAGGCCTCAAAACATCCGGTGGCGGGGGCGCAGCTTCCGGCGTCTTCGGGCAGCGGCTCATAGTCCTCAATGAAGGTCATGTAGACCATGCACATCTCATCCAACGTCCCATCGCCCCAGCTGACGTTGCGGGGTTCGATCTGCTCGCCGTTGACCACCGGCTGATTGGCCGCCGAGTTGTCGTAGACACACTCCAGCGTAATGGACTCGCCGGGGGCCACGTCGATGGTCTTGCCACCGACAAAAGAGTAGTTCTCCTGCCAGTTGAAGTCCCAGTCGGGGATCTCCAGCAGGCACTCCTCCTCGCCGCCCTCGTGGTTGATGTGGGCCTTGTAGCGCTTGCCCAGCAGGTGCATGTGGGCGGCCACCGAGGCGATCTTGAGGGTCTTGCCGCTGAAGTTGCGGTAGGTGCGGGTGTTGACGGCCTCGGGCTCCCCGGCGGGGATGTCCAGGCTGTAGACGATGAGTGGGCGAGTGCTGGCCAGACGGGCGGTGGGCTGGTCGGTGCGCTGCATCTGGAAGTCGGTGGCGTCGCCTTCGGGCTCGTTGCCCAGCAGGTTGTAGTGGACCTGCATGACGATCTTGCTGCCTTTGCGGATGCGCACCGAGACGTCGTCGGGGAAGATCTGGGGTTTGCCGCCGGGGACCCAGGAGCCGACCTGGATGGGCAGGCCCTGGCTGGCCTGGTCGGCCAGATCGCCCTCGGAGGGGAAGGGTGCGCCGAAGCAGGTGTAGCCAAGGCCGGGCTCGGCCGCGTCGGCCTCTTCGATGAGTTCGAGTTGCTCGGGCTCGATGGCGTAGACCAGCACGTGGTGCACCAGCGCGCCCGCGTCGGGGATGACGTTGCTGGCGGTCATGAACATGTCGTCCTCGAAATCGAGGTCGAGGATGAAGCAGCGGTAATCGTCGGGGTTGTCGCCTTTGGGCAGGTAGGGCTCAGAGACGATGCCGGTGTGGGTGGGATCAAAGGTCTCTTCGGGCTCGGGCGGCGGGGGCGGCTCGGCGGACTGGTCGGGCTCCCCGGCGGGCATGCCCAGCTCCACCCAGCGCTCAAAGGCGGCGATCTCGTCGTCGCCCATCAGCCTGGCCCCTTCGTAGTCCTGACAATCGGCCGAGGGCTGCCAGGGCGGCATGGACCCGGAGCGGATCGAGGCCAGCGAGGCCTGCCCCATCATCTTGAGGCCGTCGTAGGAGTCGAGCACAAAGGGCCCCACGCCCCCTTCGACGTGGCACTCACCGCAGTGCTCGGCCACCATGGGGGCGATCTGACCGTGATAGGTCACATCGGCGTCGGTGTCGTTGTTGGGCCCGTCATTGTTGGGACCGTCGTTGTTGGGGTCATCGTTGTTGGGATTGTCGTTGTTGGGGCTGTCGTTGTTGGCCTCATCCCCCGCGTTGTCGGCGACATCTCCGTCGTCCCCGCAACCCACGGCGCTGACCATCAGCAACGCCGCCGTCAACACCCACACCCACTTGCCTGCGCTCATACTGCCCTCCATTGTCTCAGGTATACAGACTGTATACCCCTCCACATCGACTTTCAAGAAGATCCCACCACAGAAAACAACATGCTTTGCCCAGGACGCCCTTATAAAGGGACTTTATGGATGGGATTGGCCTAAAAAGAGACACCTTCAACAAAAAATCAGAAAACAACCCCCCTGTCCATCATCCTCGACCAGGGCACCCGGCCCAAAGAGAGACCACGGGGCACTCAACCCACAAGGCCCCATCCCCCTGTATCCCATACGCCACAGTGCCCTGCCCCCACCACACCCGCAGCCGCGCTCCTGACCTTGCCCAAACCCATCAAAAACCGGCTCTGTGGCCTTGTTGCATCGCCGCCAACCCTTTTTATGCCTTTTGGCCCGTCACATCCGTCCGCAGGCCCACTCTTTGCTTATGAAAGCCAATCGGGTCAGTCAGGCCAACGTCGCCCCCACACCGCCCAGGCACACCCCCTGCGCGGCCCACGCACGCCGCCCTGGCTTTCACAACCACCAGCGCCCCACGGACACCCGTGGCTTACAAAAAGACATCCAATCTTCCCGCCACCGTGGCCGGGATCCCACGCTACAGGTACGCCATGCACCACAAAATCGCTCTGTCGCTGCTCGTTTTTGCCTTCATCGCCATCGGCTGCCGCACCAACATGCTGCCCGAATACCACCGCGCCATCGACACCGCCCGCGTCTCCAGCCTCACCACGGGCGGCCCCGAGGTGAGCATCGGCGGCTCCAGTCAGGACAACCCGGCCGCCGCCTTGATCAGCACGGTCGTCTCCATTGGCGTCTCCAGCGACACCTACGACAAGATCCAGGCCGCCGCCGACCCCCAGGAGTTTGGCGACATCATCCAGGGGGCATTTGAGACAGACATGGAGCGCTTCACCAACTTCAAGCCCACCGACGGCGACAACCCCGACACCCAACTCAACATCGACGTCGTCAGCTACGGCCTGACCGCCGCCACCATCGAGAGCGAGGTCTTTTTCTTCATGCAGGTCGAGGCCACCATGGTCTACCTGCCCGAAAACAAGCTCATCTGGGAGTATGGCGACACCCTCTCCATGCCGCTTAAAGACATCCACATCTACAGCAACAGCCCCGCCATCCAGGGCATGAACACTGCCGTCAACTTTGCCCTCATCTCAGAGTTGACCGAGGAGGAATTGCGCGCCATCTTCACCGGCATGGCCGACAACGCCGCCACCATCCTCCTCAACCAGATGCGCGAAGACATCCACGACCACTGACCCCGCATGACCCCACCACAGCCCGCTCGCCATGACCACTTTGGACAACTGCGCTGGATGCTGGCCGAAGCTCCCAGTGAGAACCTCTGGCGACGGCTGTGTGACCTGCTCGACGACTGGCCCGACCACAAAGAACTGCGCGCCACCGTCATCCCCTACGTCGAAGAACGCCTGACCCCGTGGCCCGACATGCACCGCTTTGCCCCCGCCAGGTGGCTGGCGGCGCTGCTGCGCGATGAGCCGCCCCACCCTGCCCTGGCGCTCTGCCGCGCGCTGCGCATCCCCAACCCCAGCCGCTGGCTCCCCGGCACCGGGCGCCCCTATCCCGGCGCCGCAAACCCTGCCCGCTCATGGCGCACCGAACTCTTCAGCCCCAAACCCCTGGCCCGGCTCCTCCAAGACCGCGCCCTGCACCACATCGGGGTCCTGGGCCTCGGCGGGGTGAGGCTCTCCTCCAAACTCCTTGACGCCCTGACCCAGGCCCCGCTGCACCACCTCCACGCCCTGAGCCTGGCGCAGACCGACTTTGACGCCCACGAGCTTGAGCGCATCCTCCAAGCACCGCTGGCCCAGGGCCTGACTCACCTGGACCTCCAGCGCGCCCATGGCATGGACGCCGACAGCGCCCAAATCCTGAAAAAGCACTGGCCCACACCACTGCGACAGCTCAACCTCTCCTTCACCCGCATGTCGGCCGCCTCGATGGCCAGACTCCTGGACCTCGACGCCGCCCAAAACCTGACCGAGTTGACCCTGGCCGGCATCCACAACAACGCCAGCGGCATCCTCCTGACCCTGCTGGAACGCTCGCTGGCACTGGAGCGGCTGCGGCTGCACCGCCTCCAACTCGACCACGACGGCCTCCTGGCCCTCTCAACCAGCCCCAACCTGACTGCTCTGCGGCACCTGCACATGGTGGGCATCAACGCCCTGGCCGACCCCCATCACACCGACGCGCTGACCCAGGGGCCGCTGCTTGGCCAACTCCACACACTCCAACTCGAACACACCGCCGCTGGCGGCGACCGACTGGCAAACGCCCTGCCCCGTGGCTCACGGCTGCGCACCTTCCAGGGCCGCCGCATCGGGTTGACCGACGCCGGACTGCACGCGCTGGCCGCATCTGCCGCCGCGCTGACCAAGCTGCGCCTGAGCGACAACGCCATTGGCCCAAAAGGCCTGACCTGCGCCCTTGAACACATCCAGCCCACCGACCTGGAGTTGAACTTCAACCCCATCGCTGACGCCGGCCTGATCGCCCTGGCCAAAAGCCCTGCGGCGGCTCGCCTTTGCACCCTGCGCGCCGTCAAAATCGGGGCCACTGGCAAGGGACTGAGCGCGCTGGCCAAAAGCCCGCACCTGGGCAACCTCCACACGCTCTCGCTGAGCAACAACGCCCTGGGAAAAGAGGGCGTCGCGGCCCTGGCACAAGCCCGCAGCCTGCGCCCAAGGCACCTGTCAGTGCCCCAAACACAGCTCGACGCCGACGCGCTGAACCTGCTCCTGCGCGCGCCGTCGCTCCAACACCTCCAAATTCTCAACATCTACGGCCTGCCCATCGACCACGACGTCGCCCAGACCCTGCTGGAGGCCGATTGGGCGCCCTACCTCAACCACCTGCGCCTGCCCGAACCCGACCAATTGCCCCCAAAGGTGCTCGAACAACTCCTTGGCGCCGACCTGCCCCAACACCTCAAACACGACCTGCGCCTGCCCGAACCCGATCCCTGGCGGTGGCAAGCGCTCGACGCCGCGCGTTTGCCGCCCTGTGACCACGCCCTTGAACGCCTTGAAGCGCTCCTGGCGCCGCTGACCCTGGCCGAAAAAGCCAGCCAGACCAAGGCCAGGGCGCTGATCGAGCGATGGTGGGTCGAACCCTGGCGCTCCCAGGCCTTGGCGCGCCTTGAAACCCCACAAAATCTCCCCTGAAGGGCCTGTCGACAGCCCACCCCACACAAATCCCTTTCACACCTCGCGCGCAGGCCCCGTTGGTGTTTCAAGCAGACACGGTGTAGCCTGCTGGCATTGTGATGATGTGTTGGGCCGCATGGATGAACGCTCGCAGACCACACCCGGTCCTTGCCTGGAGCCACGATCCACACAGGCCTCTGAAGACAAACCACGACGGATGCTGGGGCCAGGCCAACGCTGCACAGTGAACGCCACCCAAAACCCGCGCCAAACCAGCAGCGCTGCGCAGGAGTTGCCATGTGGCAAGTCAAAGCCCGGGTGGGCACCACCCTCAAACACTTTCTGTGGACCCCTGGCCAGGACGCCCTCCAACCGAGCGACACACCCGACGCCGCCGCACCGGGCCTGCCCAAGGGCGCCCTGGGTCAGGCCAACGGCTTGCTCATGACCAAGGACGGCGACGGACCCTCGTACGACCTCAAAGTCCAGCGCGGCGACGCACATCTCATCGTCGAAAACCTCCACATCACCGCCAACCTCTTTGCCCACCTGCCCAACCTCGGCGCCGTCGCCGTCGTGACCGGAGACCCAGGCACCAGCACCTCCCGGCGGATCATCCTGCTGCCGCTTGGGGCCTTGATGGAGGCGCTGGACGCGGGACAAACGCGGCTCGACAGCCAACACCTCGACCACACGCGCCTGCTGGGGGCCACCAACGGCATCGATCTCGACCAGGCCACGCTGAGCATCGTGCCGGTGGCCGACAGCCCCGAGTTTGTCTGCATGTGGAACGTCTCCCAGGGCCGCGCCACCACGGGGCACTTCAAGCTCGTCTGGCTCAACAACCACCAGCCGGGCATCAAGCTGGCCCACCTCAACATGACCGTCTCGACCACCCACACCTTTGAGGGCCTGTGGCTGTCGCGCTTTGAGGCCTCGCGGCGCACCGACGGCTGCCTGCAAGTCACGTTCAGCGGCGTCGCCAGACGCCGTCAGGACTTCTGCCCCAGCATACGCCGCCTGACCGCCCAATCCCCCGAAGCGTCGCTGTGGGAGTCCATGTCCGAGCAACCCTTTGAGGCCTGCCTGATGGACAAGGTCAAGCTGCGCGACAACAGCGGCGTCAAAGCCTTTGCGCTGGACCCCGAAGGCGGCGGCGCGCTGCTGACCTACGAAGACATCTTCCGCAAGCGACACCTCGTGTACGTCGGGCTCAAAGAGCCGCTGACCATCACCCCCATGAAGGGACCCAACAAAGCCAACGCGCTGTGGATTGAAGCCGCGCAAGACAACGCCAAGCTCGCCGCAGCCCCCACCCCACCACCACAAAGCACAGAGGGCGCCGCCGCCCCCGCTGGCGCCCTCCTACACGCCCCCACCCAGCGCCAACCCTTCAAAGAGGGCCAACCCATCACCATCCCCCACGGCGGGATCGACGTCGAGCTGGGCAAGCACCCCCGCGACAGCGACCTGTGGGCCCAGGTCTACGTCATGGGCGACGGACGCGGCGCCAACCTCCAGTGGTGGATCAGCCAGCAAGAGGGCGACGCCGACAAGGTCAGCTACACCCTGCATGCCTGCGCCGCGCGCGAGGTGACGGTGCGCCTGGTGGTCTTTGAAGGCCAGGAGGATGACTGATGACCCACGGCGGATTGCCCGAACTCCACCTTCACCTTGACGGCTCGTTGCGCGCCGACACACTGCGTGAACTGGCCGCGCCGCTGGGCCTGCACGTCCCTGATGAGCTGCGCTTTCATCAGGGCATGACCCTGCGTCAGGCGCTCGACCGGTTCCGTCTGACGCTGGCCGTGCTTCAAACCCCGCAGGCGGTTGGCCGCGTGGCCGATGAAATATGCCAGGACGCGGCCCAAAACGGTGTCACCACGCTCGAAATCCGCTTTGCGCCCCACCTCCACCACGGCGCCCCCATGGAAGACATCATCGACGCCGCCATCGAAGGCTGCGCTGGCCGCGCCGGCATCATCCTTTGCGGCCTCTACGGCGATGACCCCGGGATCTTTGCGGATTTTACGCGCGCCGCACACACGCGCCGCGCCATTGTCGGCATCGACCTGGCCGGAGCCCCCCAGCCAAACGATCCCTGGACGCTGCGCGACTACAAACAAGCCTTCGGGGCCGCCAGGCAGGCAGGCCTCGGCCTGACGGTCCACGCAGGAGAGGGCCGCCCGGCAGACGAGATCCGCACCGCCATCGAAGTCCTTGGCGCCACGCGCATCGGGCACGCCTGCTCCATCATGGATGACCCCGAGTTGGTGGAGTTGGCCATCCAAAAGGGCGTCACCATCGAGTCCTGCCCCACCTCCAACGTCCAAACCAGCGCCGTGGCCAGCCTCAAGGCGCACCCCGTGGTCGACTGGCTGCGCGCCGGGCTCAAGGTCACCCTCTGCGCCGACAACACCCTCTTTTCGGACACCACCGCCGCCGAGGAGTTTGACCGGGTCGCCGAGCACCTCCCCCTGACCCCAGACGATCGCCTTGCCCTGATCCAACACGGCCACCAGGCCGCGTTTGTTCGCCACTGAGGTCCCCCACCATGCGCATCGCCTACGCACGCATCGCCCAGGAAACCCACGCCTTCTCGCCGCTGACAACCACCATGGCCGACTTTGAGCGCCAGCACCTCAAGGTCGGCCAGGAGCTGCACGACGCCTGCGGTTTGCTGGGCAACGAGGCCCCTGGGTGGACCCCCGTGGCCGAGTTGTCGGGCCTGCGCGCTGCGGCCGCGCTGGAGTCGGACGTGCAGACGGTGCCCCTTTGGAGCGCCTGGGCGCTGCCCTCGGGGCCCATCACCCCAGAGACCAGCGCCGCCTTGCGCAGCCGCCTTCGCCAGTCTCTGCGCAAGGCCGGACCCATCGACGGGCTGCTGCTGACCCTCCACGGCGCCATGCGCGGCACCGGCTCCGACCCCGAACCCGAAGAGGGCATCCTTCAGGCCGCGCGCGAGGCGCTTGGGCCCGACATCCCCATCGCCGTCACCCTGGACCTGCACGCCCAGTTGACCCCCAACAAGGTCGGTCCTGCCGACCTCCTGGTCGCCTACCGCACCAACCCCCACTGGGACCTCTTCACCACGGGACTGCGCGCGGGCAGGCTCTTGATCCGCACCATCCGCGGCCAGGTTCGCCCCACCTCCACGTGGCGCTCGCTGCCGATGGTCTTTGGCGGCGGCAACACCATCGATCTGCTCCAGCCCATGCGCACCATCTTCAGGCACATGAAGGCCATGGAGCGCCGTCCGGGGGTGCTCTGCGTCAACCTCTTTATGTGTCACCTGTGGAACGACTCCCCACACCTTGGCTGGAGCGTGCACGTCACCACCGACGGCGACCCCACACTGGCCAACAACGTCGCCGACGAACTGGCGGATCTGGCCTGGGGCGTGCGTCACCTTCAGCCGCCGCCCTTTATTTCGCCGCGTGAAGCCATCGAGCAGGCCCGGCGCAAGCGCAGTCGCACCGGCGCCTTTTGCATGGTCGACACCTCGGACGTCATCGGCGCGGGCTCCACGGGTGAAAACACGCGCCTGTTGCGTGTGCTGCTCGAAGAGGGCCAGGGGTTGACCTCGCTGGTGCCGCTGCGCGACGCGCAGACCATTGAACACCTCTACGATGTTCCGGTGGGCACCCATGTGCGGCGCACCATCGGGGGGCGACTGGACCCCCAGATGTATCCGCCGCTGGAAATCGATGGACGGCTTGTCCACAAAAGCCACCTGGGCATCTCGGGGCGAGCGGTGACGCTCGATCTGGGTCACATCAAGGTTGTCGTGACTGAGCATGCTCCTTACAACCTCAAGCCCACCTTCTTCTGGCAAGCAGGGCTCAACCCCATCAAGGCCGATGTCCTGGTGGTTAAGAGCTTCTTCCACTTTCGCATCTTTCACTGGCCCATCATGCGCGGCTCGGCGCTGGTCCGCACCGAGGGGTTGACCGATCTGGATATGGTCCGCAGAGTCCCCTTTGAGCACCCCGTGCATCCATTTGATGACAGCATTGAAGACTGGCGACCCCACGACCAACGACGCCGCGAGGGCTCGCACTGATTGGCACCGACTCCAAGGAGACCTGGATGGTCCACCACAAACGCCTTTGCCTGCCCTGGCTGGTCCTGCTGGGCGCCGGCCTGACCGCCTGCCAGAGCGCGCCGGCCCCTGCGCCTCCCTCTGACAGCGCCCCTGTCGCCGCGCCGCAGACCGCCTCTGCCGCAGACCTGCGGCCCCGCGCCGTCATTGCCCTTGAGGGCCACGGACAAGTCCTGGTGGAAGAGGCACTCAGCCCCGATGACCTCTTTATGGCCGACGCCGAGTTGATGGCCAAATGCTTTAAGGACGCCGATCGCTGCGCGCTGGACGCCACCGCGCTGAAGGCGCCTGCGGCCCCGGCCACCGGGCAGATCCACCTCTTCACCGACGACAAGACCCTCTGCCAACCCACCGTCGGGCCGCTGGAGCTCTTCAAGACCGAGGGCTGCAACGACATCATCGACATCGGTTACCGCCTGAGCGGTTGTGAGGCGTCGGTGGCGCCGGTGGCCTTTGAGGCCAAGGCCGCCCCTGAGGAGCTGGTCTGGACCCCGGCCTCGAAGGCGGAGATGGTCTTGCCGCGCACAGCGAAAGGCTTTGACGGCGACCGGGCGGCGATGGGGGCCTGGTGGACGCAAAACCCGCCCCCCGCAGACCCCAAAGATCCGGCGCTGCCCTTTATGGGCCGCTCCATTGAGTTGCGCGCCAACGCGCCGGGCAGTGAAGAGGTCGTCATGCATCTGGCCGCGTGGCGGCAGTTGACCCAGCAGTGCGAGTACAAGGAGTCGACCTTTACCCACGTGCGCCTCCAGACCCCTGGCAAGTCCCTGCCCGTCGGCCCCCAAAATGAGGACAACGACCTGCTTCTGGCGGGCGTGGTGTCTCAGGGAGAGTCTGTGGTTTGGGTGGTGGGGGACTTGTTTGGGCAGTTGACCACGGCTTACAAGCGCAGCGGCGACACGCTCACCAAGGAGCTTGGCGTTGTCCACCGCGACGACAACGACGAGTGCGAGCAGTGGTACCACCCCGCCAGTTGGGAGCATCCCTGCGGTCCCTGATACCAAAATGCAGACGAAAGGCTGCATTTTGGTATGAAGCACACTGCCAAGCACACGCGCTGGGCCCCTTTTTTGTCCCGATTTGCCTCTGCCCACTGCGTGCTTAAATCTGGGGTGTTCGACATTGAACGTTTAAACACTTGTTCGACATCAACACATCTGTCCGCCAACGAGAGCGCATCCGTTGGTGAGTGGGTCAGGGGCGCAGACCCTGATCCCATGAGCCATCAGACATCGCGCCAAGGAGATCTGCCATGACGACATCCAAGACCCCGACTGTGCTGGCCGTTGGACCGCTGGGTTTTCCCTGGAAGACTCTGGACCCCTTTCTCTTTTGCGTCCATCACAACGACGCCTACCCGGCGGGCAACGCTCAGATGGGGCTCGACGCGGCCCAACTGCGCGGGCGCCGCATCGGTCAGGATTTCAGCGGCAAAGATGGCTGGAGCATGTACCACGGCAACCCCGTGCCGGGTTTTCCGCAGCACCCCCACCGGGGTTTTGAGACCATTACGATCGCGCGTCGGGGTTTCATTGACCACACCGACTCGATGGGCGCTGCGGCGCGCTTTGGTCAGGGTGACGTGCAGTGGATGACGGCGGGCAACGGCGTGGTGCACAGCGAGATGTTCCCGTTGCTCAACACCGACAAGCCCAACACCGCCGAGCTTTTCCAGATCTGGCTCAACCTGCCCGCCGAGGACAAGCGCCGCAAGGCGCACTTCACCATGTTCTGGAGTGAGGAGATCCCCACAAAGACCTTCACCGACTCGGCCGGTAAGGCCACCGAGTTGACCGTCATCGCGGGGGCCTTTGAGGGGGTGACGCCGCTGTCTCCGCCGCCGGCATCGTGGGCCTCGCGCCCGGAGTCCAACGTCTCGGTGTGGACCTTGAAGATGGCGCCGGGCGCGACCTGGACCGCGCCTCCCACGCAGCCGGGCACCAACCGGGCCTTCTACCACTTTGTGGGCGACGTGCTCGACATTGACGGTCACAAAGTGCCGGTGGGGCAGATGGCGCAGGTCAAGCCCGACGCCAGCGTGACGCTGCGTGCCGGACAGGCCGAGGTCACCGAGGTCCTCATGCTCCAGGGGCGGCCGATCGGCGAGCCTGTGGTGCAGCACGGGCCTTTTGTGATGAACTCGGTCGCAGAGATCCATCAGGCCATCGGCGACTATCAGCGCACGGGCTTTGGTGGGTGGCCGTGGCCACAAAACGCCCCGGTGCACCCACGCGAGCAGGGGCGCTTTGCGCTGCACGGCAACGGCGAGCGCGAGACCCCAGGCGGCGCTTGAGGGGTTATGAGGAGGGCTCCGGGTTGGAGAGGTCCATGAGGTCGATGTGGTGTTGGCGACCGGTCATGGCCAACTCCAGGCGCAGCGGATGCTCGTTGGGCACCCGGACCCTGAGCACTTGCAGACCGTGCTCCTGAGGCTGCGGACTTTTGATGCGCAGCGCCTCAGTCCGCGTCAACACCGCCCCGTAACCGCGCCACAGCTCCAGCGCCGTGCTTTGGGGCTTGCGCCGAGTCCAGCTTCCCGACTTGGTGCCGCCATCGACCCGCACCTCCAGGTGCTCAAAACCAATGCCCTGAGACTCACACCAGGCCCACCCCACACCCACCGCCGCCGCAAAGCGGGCCTCGTCACCGCGCACAAAGCAGCGCGCGCTCATCCGGCGCTCTTCACGCGGCAAAATGGCGTCCATATACGCTTCGGCGCGACCGCACATAAAGGTACTCACCGGCACCCAGTCCGGCCTTGAGCGCTCTGGATCATCCAAAGTCCCCAGCAGTGGGTGCTCGGCCCAGCCCCAGGGCAGGCTGCGGATTTTTGCGGGCCACCCAGCCAAGGGCGAACCCTGGACATAGTCCATGGCGACCTCCAAAGCCCCCACGTACTCAAGGCGCTGCAAGAGATCGCACAGCCGCACCCAGGCCACTTTGGTGGGTGCCGCGTGGGCCAACTCGCGCAACTGGGCCAGCCCTTGGTTGACATCAAACGGCTCGCCGGGGCGATACGCGCCAAACGACCGCTCGCGGGTGGTCAGCGCCCTCATGATGGGGTCGCAGGCTGCGATGGCTTCCTTGAGCTGCGGCTTGACCTTGGCCGAGCGCTCCTTGGCCAGCGCCTGCTGAAGCGGGCCGTGGGCCGCGGGAGCTTTCATCAGCCGCAGCGTCACCGCCGCCGTCTCGCGCTCCTGGGCCTTGCGCGACTTCAGCAACACCACCACCTCTTCGACCACCTCGTCGCCCGTGTCCATCAACATCCGCGACGCTTCCGCCCGCACCGACTTGGACCGGTGGGTCAAAAAGGCCACGTGTTCTTTGGGCTCAAGCGCGTTGTAACTGTTGAGCCATTGGTAGAGATCCAACACCTTGGTGTTCTGTCCATTCAAGAAGAATGGACGCACGTACTGCGCCGCGCGCGCGCCAAAATGCTCCCCCAGAAAAGTCAGCAATTCGGGCACAGTTGGGCCCCACATCTTGTCCTCTGAATTCAACTCCAGATGGAGGACCAAGAACGCCAACCAACGCTCGTCGTGGGCATGCAAGCGGTGAAGAAACAACCACTTTGGGGCATCGGAGTCCTTCCCACACGCCATGTAGCAGCGGTTTGCCATCATCTCAGCAACAAAACCCAGCCCATGGATAAAGCGGGCGGCGCTGTAAGACTGGTGGGCAAACCACCTGAAGTCGTCGCGGCGCGAAGCGTTCTTGATGGCATCGCGAGCCCACGCCAGCGTCTCTTCAATATCCAGCGCCCGACGCTCGCCCAACCAGATCGCCTGGAGCCATTGCGCGCGGTGTGCGCCGGGCTCTTTGGCCGCGCTCTTCACCGCCGAACCAGCCACCTCCAGGCCCATCTCCAAGAGCCTCTCAAACGCCACCCAGGCCACATCGTCGGCGCTCGACTCCAAGTCCCCAACCCATCGCTCCAAAGCCTGCGGCCTTAGGATACGAGCATGCGCTCGCCGTGCACACCAAACCCCCCACGGGGTGAGGTCACCGGTCTGCACCAACGCCCACAACGGCTCGACCAACACCTCTCCATGTGCCACCAGCGCATCTTCAAACTCGGGTTGGGACACCCGGGTGTCTTTAAGACGCAGCGCCTTTAAAAGCAGGCGCGCCGTCGTGGGGCCCGCATGAGGCAGTGTCAACCACCACCAACCCAGTTCAAACTCGACCTTCTCATCGACGCGCTCGAAAAGCGCCTGGAGCACTGGCCCATCCAGCCTCTTAAGCAGGCCGGCAAGACAACTGCGCTCATTCCACGCCCCGTATGCGACCTCTTTGGACTCATAAATCGTTTCGAAGATCAGCAGCATCGCCTCGGGAGCCCAAGGCGGCAAAGGCCCATCGGGACAAACCAGCACACACGCGTTCAAGGCGCCAAACGGCGAGAGCGCCCCTTGGCGCTCGCCGCTGCACCACCACTGCTTGGCCGCAGCAAAGACTTTGGGCGCAAGGCGGTACAAGAACGGTTTTGGAATGTGACAAAAGGGCTGGTAGAGGGTGCGGCAGGTGAATGTGTAAATGTGGCTGACAAGACGCTCTTCAAAGCGCGCTTTGAGCGCCTCGCGCCTTGGCAGGGGCAGATCGTCGAGCGCCTGATCAATGGGCATCGCGAATTCCTCCAGCGACTCTCCCCACAGCCACCAAAAGGCTTGACACAAGCGTTCATCAAGCGCGGGGTCAAACCCGGCCCCATCCAAAAAGAGCAACCCCACCGGCGCATACCAGAACCCTCTGGCCTCGCGCTCTGGCAATTGGGCGGCGTGTGGGATCATCTCCTCCAAATGGCACCGCAACCTGGATACGTCGCCATCGATGCCCTTGACCCACCGCAATGGGCTTCCATTGCGAAGCCGGTTGAGCCTGGAATCTTCAAACATGGATCACCCCCTGGCGTAAGGCGCAAGACTCCGCGTCGGTGTTTAGACCGAGTCTTGTCTCTCTTGCCATTAACAGCGAGCGCTTATGCGAACAGGAGCGGCAAGGTGTGCGCTTCCATTTGGGGGCTACTCTTCGCACAGCATCGGGTAGACGGTCCAGCGAGTGCTGCCAAGGTCGCTGTTGTCATCGCTTCTGCAATCGGCGGTTAAGACCAGATCGGGGAGTTGGTCCCCGTCGATGTCGGCCAACGAATAGCTGCGGCGCGTGGCGTTGCCGCTTTGATTGCAATAGATGCCATCCGAGGTCACAGGAAAGCCACCTTCTGGGAGGGCATAGCGCGTGGCCGATGTGGCGAAGCGACCGCCCTGATTGAGATAGGTATCCCAGTGAGTGGTTCCAAGGTCACTTTCCTGGCGACAGTCGGCCGTCAGCACCAGGTCCGGCAGTTCATCGGCGTTGATGTCGGTCAGCGTATAGCTGCGACGTGTGGCGTTGCCTCGCTGGTTGCAATAGATGCTGTCCGAAGTCACAGGAAAGCCGCCCTCTGGGAGGTTGAAGCGCGTGGCCGAGCTGGCAAAACGGCCTCCCTCGTTGAAGTAAACGTCCCAGTGAGTGGTTCCGAGATCATTCTCCTGACGACAATCGGCCGTCAGCACCAAATCTGGCAGACCATCGGCGTTGATGTCGGTCAAGGTGTAGCTGCGGCGCGTGGCGTTGCCGCTTTGATTGCAATAGATGCCGTCTGAGGTCACGGGAAAGCCGCCGTCAGGAATCGTGAACTCTACGGCGTCTCCAAAACTCCCCGCGCCACACGCCGGCAGCCCGCCGTCATTGTTGGCGTCGTTGTTGGGATCGTTGTTCGGATCGTTGTTTGGGTCGTTGTTCGGATTGTTATTGGGATCGTTGTTGTCGTCATTATTGACGTCGTTGTTCGGGTCGTTGTTGCTGTCATTATTGACGTCATTGTTTGGAGCGTTGTTAACAAAGCCATTGTTTGGAGCGTTGTTGACAAAGCCGTTGTTGGCGCTCTGCCCACCACCGTCAGAGCCTGCATCGTCGCTGCAAGCAAAGAGCGCGCACAACGAGAGCATAAGCACGCCATGGAGCACCCGCCTTGTCATGGGAGCAATGGCGCTGGCGGCCACGCTGCGTTTGATGCAAGACCTTGCTGCCCACTGGTGATTGCGCCGGGTTGCCCTCTTCTTCGACAGCTTCTGTGTGTTCACGGTCAACTTCCTTTCATTTGGTATCAGTCACGGATTGGAACCATTGGCCACACTGCACGGTTCAAAACAGCCCTTGGCCACATCCAAGCACTTCTTATCCAAACGACGCCCTTGCCCAACAAACCCCACACAAAAACCACAAAGAAGATGTGAGCGCAATTCACTCCAGAGATTTATGGGAATTCAAGCCACAACTCAGACCTCACGCACCACGACCACGCGCGGCTCGCCATCGCAATCTGGCCACTTTGCCTGCACCAACGCGGCGCCGCCAGCAAGGCTATGAAGGAGTCTCTAAATCAAACAAATCCATGAGGTCGATGTGGTATTGTCGACCAGTCATGGCCAACTCCAGGCGCAGCGGGTGTTCTTTGGGCACCCGGGCCCTGAGCAACTGCAAGCCATGCTCCTGAGGCTGCGGGCTCCTCATGCGCAGCGCCTCGGTCCGCGTCAGCACAGCGCCATAACCATGCCAGAGCCTCAACGCCGTGCTCTGGGGCTTGCGCCGGGTCCAACTCCCAGACTTGGTGCCGCCATCGACCCGCACATCCAGGTGCTCAAAACCAATGCCCTGCGACTCACACCAGGCCCACCCCACGCCCACCGCCGCCGCAAAGCGGGCCTCGTCACCGCGCACAAAGCAGCGCGCGCTCATCCGGCGCTCTTCACGCGGCAAAATGGCGTCCATATACGCTTCGGCGCGACCGCACATAAAGGTACTCACCGGCACCCAGTCCGGCCTTGAGCGCTCTGGATCATCCAAAGTCCCCAGCAGTGGGTGCTCGGCCCAGCCCCAGGGCAGGCTGCGGATTTTTGCGGGCCACCCAGCCAAGGGCGAACCCTGGACATAGTCCATGGCGACCTCCAAAGCCCCCACGTACTCAAGGCGCTGCAAGAGATCGCACAGCCGCACCCAGGCCACTTTGGTGGGTGCCGCGTGGGCCAACTCGCGCAACTGGGCCAGCCCTTGGTTGACATCAAACGGCTCGCCGGGGCGATACGCGCCAAACGACCGCTCGCGGGTGGTCAGCGCCCTCATGATGGGGTCGCAGGCTGCGATGGCTTCCTTGAGCTGCGGCTTGACCTTGGCCGAGCGCTCCTTGGCCAGCGCCTGCTGAAGCGGGCCGTGGGCCGCGGGAGCTTTCATCAGCCGCAGCGTCACCGCCGCCGTCTCGCGCTCCTGGGCCTTGCGCGACTTCAGCAACACCACCACCTCTTCGACCACCTCGTCGCCCGTGTCCATCAACATCCGCGACGCTTCCGCCCGCACCGACTTGGACCGGTGGGTCAAAAAGGCGAGGTGGTCTTTGGATTCGAGCGCGCTGTGGCCGTTGAGCCACTGATAGACCTCCAGCACCTTGGTGATCTGCCCGGCAAAGAAGATCTCTCGCACGTACGGCACCGCACGCACACCAAAAGACTCATCCAAGAGCGCCAACACATCGGTCTCTTTTCGGCGCCATTGGTTGCCACGGTTGCTTGGCTCCAGTTCAAGCGCCGTGATGGCCAGCCAGCGCTCATCGTGGGCATGCAAGCGGTGCAGAAAAGGCCACCAGTCGGAGTGGCGTTGCAGATTGAGGCGCCATTTGTTGGCCATCATCTCGACCACAAAGCCCACGCCCTGGATGTAGCGGGCGCGGGCGCGCGGCGGATGCGGAAAACTGCGCCAATAGCCCTCATTGATGGGGGCCTTGGCGATGGACTTGCGCACGCTCGCCAGGGTCTTTTTCACGTCGCGCGGCTCTGGGCGGCCCTCCCAAATGTCTCGAAGCCACTGTGCTCGGCGCGCCCTGGGCTTGCTGGCCGCGCGCCGCACCGCTGCCCCGGCCACCTCTGGACCCATCTCCAGCAACCTCTCAAAGGCGATCCAGGCCACCTCGTCGGTGCGCGAACCCAGGTCCCCCACCCAACGCTCCAGCGCCTTTGGCCCCAAAATCCGCGCGTGAGCGCGCCGCGCATGCCACGCCACCTCCGGCTCCAGGTCGCCGCCGTCCACCAGCCTCCACAGCGGCTCCACCAACAACTCCCCATGCGCCACCAGCGCCTCTTCAAAATGCTGGCTGGACGCCCGCGCGTCTTGAAGGCGCAGCGCCTTTAAAAAGAGACGCGCCGTTGTTGGGCTCACGTAGGGCAGCGTCAACCACCACCAACCCAACCCAAACTCGACCTTCTCATCGACGCGCTCAAAGAGCGCTTTGCGCGCCGGTCCATCAAGCCGCTTAAGCAAACCTGCCAAGCAACTGCGCTCGTCCCAGGCCCTGTTCAGGCTTTCTTTGGACTCATAAATCTTTTCAAAGGCCAGCAGCATCGCCTCGGGAGCCCAGGGCGGCAAAGGCCCATCGGGGCAAACCAGCACACACGCGTTCAAGGCGCCAAGCGGCGAGAGCGCCCCTTTGCGCTCGCCGCTGCACCACCACTGCTTGGCCGCAGCGGAGACTCTGGGCGCAAGGCGGCGCAAGAGGTCGTCCGGGAGATCGGTGGCGCGGTGGTAAATCCGATGGCAGATGTGCATGTAGATGTGATCCACCAGGCGCTCTTCAAAGCGCGCCCTTAGCACCCCGCGCCTTGGCTCGGGCAATGCGCCGAGCGCCTCGTCGATGGACACCGCCAAGTGCTCCAGCGGCGTCCCTCGAAGCTGCAACCAGGCGTCACACAACGACCCATCGAGGGCAGCGTCAAAGTCGCCCCCGTCCACAAAGAGCAACCCCAACGGCGCATACCAAAGCTCTCGGGCCTCGTGCTCGGGCAGTTGATCTGCCTGGGCGAGCACCTCCAGAAGGTGATGACGCAGTTTGGACACGTCACCATCGATGTCGTTGACCCACCGCAGCGGGCTCTCTTTGCGCAGGAGGTTGAGCCTGGGATCATCAAACATGGACAGCCTCATGGACCTCGACGTGGGACTCCACGTCGATTGTCAGGGGTTCGCGCAGGGTGGAGAGTTGTTGGCCGTCGTCGTTGACGGCCCCGAGCCTGGCCCGCAGCGCTGCCAGGGACGCGCTGGTCTCCAAAAGGCGAGAAGCGCACTGGGAGAGTTCGGCCTGCCGGACGTCGAGTTGGGCCAGCTCGTCGGTCAACTCGACCTTGCGGCGGATCAGCCCGTCGATGGCGTCCATGTCCGTTTCGGCGTCGAGTTTTTCCTGCAAGCGCTGCAGGGACTCGTGAATCTCTGCGGGGGTTCGCACTGCCAACTCGGCCTCCAGCGTCGAGACGCGCTCGACCAGCTCCAAGGCCCGGGTCATGACCGCCTCCACGTCGTCTCCCAAAGCGTTGGCGTCGGCCATGCCGGCGTCGGCCATCTCTTGCTGGAGGGTCAGCCCTCGGGTCAGGATGCGGCGCGCCAGTTGGCGAAGGCGAGGAGAGCGAATGGTCTCAAAGGCGACGCGGGCGCGGTCGCTGAGCTTGGAGTTGTCGCGGGTGTGGCCGATCTTGCCTGTGAACGCGGTCAACGCCTGGGTCACCCTGGCCAGGTACCACGACCAGGCCAGCCCCATCAAAAGCGCCGATGCCAGGAAGAGAAAGAGCACGCCCACCGGGTTGTTGCTCAGCCCCAGGACCATGATGAGGATAAAAGCGGTGACGAAGGTGCCCAGGGCATAGGCCAGAGCGCGGCTGCGCCCGGCAAAGTGAACGGCACGAAACGCCCACCCAGGACGCACCAACTCCACCGGAATCTGGCGCTCGCCCAGCGCCCGCTCAATCAGCACCGCGTCTTTGTGCGCCAGCTTGTCGGCGGCCATCACGGGCATGGTGCGCAGACGCATATCCAGGTCCACGTCGCTGAACTCGGGCTGCGCGCCCATGACCTTGAGGGTGTCGATCAAGGCGTGCTTTTGTTGAAAGGTCAGCGAGTCCTCTTTGGCGGCTTTGGACTCGGTCAACCAGGGGCGCGACGACTCCATGTTTTTGATCTTCACGCCCCAGCCCGCGCCGTCGCGCTGGGTGATCCGCACTGAGGTGTTGCCACACTCCGGGCAGATGGTCAGCCCGTGGGGAATGGGGGCCTGGCAACTGGGACAAGGATCGGCGCCGGGCAGCGGCGCCACCTCGGCCACCTCACCGCGCAGCGCCTGGAGCATCTCGGCGGCGGTGGCAAAGCGATCATCGGGGTCGGCGCGCATGGCGCGCATGATCGCCTGCGCCAACGCCGCCGGGGTCTCGGCCACAAGCTGGCGCGGGTCGGGTGGATTGTCCTGGGCGTGCAGGCGCACCAACTCCATGGGCGACGAGGCCACAAAGGGCAGCTTGCCGGTCAAACACTCGTAAAGGGTCGCGCCCAGGCTGTAGAGGTCGGCGCGGCCATCGACCAACGAACTTTCGAGCAGCTCGGGGGCCATGTACTCGGGCGTGCCCAGCGTCAGCGTGTGGGTGGTGACGCTGATGAGATCATCGACCCTGGCCAGACCAAAGTCCGTCAGGCTGGGGCGCCCCTGATCGTCAACGAGGATGTTGTGGGGCTTGATGTCGCGGTGGATGATCCCGGCACGGTGGGCAGCGCCAAGGGCGGCCAGCAGTTCTCCGGCGAGCATCATCACCTCGGCGACGGGCAGCGGCGCGCGCCGGCGGATGATCCGCTTCAAGTCGATGCCGGGGTGGTAGGCCATCACCAGCGCCAGCGGCTTGGACACGATGTCGTGGATGGCCACCACGTTGGGGTGATTGATGCGGCGCACCGCCGCGATCTCGCGTCGAAAGCGCTCGGCCACCAACGGATCGCCGCGCAAGTGGGGGTGAAGGACCTTGAGCGCCACGTCGGCCTTGGCCTGGGCGTCAAACGCCCGGTACACGGTCGCCATCCCCCCCTGCCCCAGGCGCTGGCTGACCTCGTAGCGCTCGGGCAGGCCATCCAAGAGCGGGTCGGCGCTAAAATCCGGCGAAGAACTCATTGGCGGCTCCTTATACCAAAGTGCAGCCAACATATCACAACTTCGATGCTGCCTGCGCATCCAAGCCAATGTGAGCGCAGAGGATGTTTTGGCCTGCGCACTCGCTTGTCGGCCCCTCCCACATACCTTTGCTCGGACGGCCCATTGTTTGGGAGCGTGCGACTTTTGTGCCTGCGGGCACACCAAAACCTCGCTCCAAACATCATGAATCTTGGACTCATTGCGCGCTAGCTGCTGCCTGTTTGGCAAACGCTCAGCGCTTCAATGCTCCGAGCACAGCGACCCATGCGCGTCCAGGCTCAGGCCAAGCGCACGGTGTGCTCAAGAACCGCTCTGACAGGAACCTCGCCACATGCCCGAAGGACCAGAAATCAAGCGCGCCGCCGACAAATTGGCTCGGATTCTGATGGGCCGCAAACCCCGGGACATCTTCTTTGCGTTCGATCACCTCAAGTCATACGAGAATGACCTCAGAGGCGACCGCATCGTCTCAGTGCGCAGCCGCAGCAAGGCCATGTTGATCGGCTTTGAACAAGGCCTGACCATCTACAGCCACAACCAACTCTACGGACAGTGGCGCACCAGCAAAAGCGGCCACCTGCCCGACATTGGCCGACAACTGCGTCTGGCTTTGCACACCGACAAACACAGCGCCCTGCTCTACAGCGCCTCAGACATTGAGGTGCTCGACAAGGACGGCCTCCAAGCCCACAAATACCTTTGCAAGCTGGGCATCGAAGTCCTCTCGCTGGAGACCACCCCCGAAGACATCAAACACCAGTTGTCCAGCGACACCTTCCGGCGCCGCCGTCTGGCGGGGCTTTTGCTGGATCAAAAGTGCTTGGCCGGGCTGGGCAACTACCTGCGCAGCGAGATCCTCTTTGTCGCTGGCCTGCGCGCCGAACAACGCCCCATGGACCTGTCCGAGGCGCAGCTCGATCGCCTGAGCCACGCGGCGCTGGACATCACCCGGCGCGCTTACCGCACCGGCGGCGTGACTGTGGAAGATGTGGTGGTGGCCAAGATCAAAGAAGGCGGCCGACGCCGCCGTTGGGAGTACCGTCATTACGTCTTTGGACGCGACGGCTCACCTTGCCGCCGCTGCGGCGACACCATCGTGCGCAGCGACGCCGCAGGCAGGCGCTGCTACCACTGCCCCACCTGCCAGCCTGCCTGAGCGCAGCCTACTTCTTCACCTTCACGGGCGCCACAAAGTGGCCTTTGAGGCGATTCTTGTCGTTTTTGAGGTCGATGGTCCCGCAAATCCAATCGTCACCCACGTGGGTCAACTCGATGCCCTTGTAGGACTTGCCAAAGCCGCGCCCAAAGAAGACCGTCTGCCGACGCACATAGCCGCGCACCGATGTCTCCTGACGATCCTCGCCGCTGGCAAAGCCCAGCGTGTAGTCGCCGGTGTTGACCTCAAGGGGGGTCTTGACCGTCTTGGTCTTTTTGCCGTCCTTGACCTCCTTGGCCTTGTCGCGGGTGAAGGCCAGGCTCAGGGCAAACTGTTGGCCTCGGGGGCGCTGGTCAAAGTCAAAGACGCTCAGCTTGGGGTCAAAGGTGTAGTTGCGCAGGCTGACCTCGTAGCGGGTGCCGGGCTTGGCTTTCTTGTCGCTGCCTTTGCGCGGCGAGCGGACCGCCGAGGCGTGCAGCGGCGCAAAGCCCTCGACGCCGCCGTCAAATTCGAGCTTGACCTTGAGCTTGCCGCCCCCTTTGCAGCCCTCGGGCAGGTCGTCGGGCAGCTTGGTGGCTTTGCCGCGAGATTTGACGGTGTCAAAGCCGTCGGCAGGCTCGGGCAGCTCGGCCTCCAGGAGCCCTTTGACCGTCTTGGGCTTGGAGCGGTCCACCAACGTCCCGTCGCCCACCGCACCAAAGCGGTTGCGGCCCCAGCACATCACCTTGCCCGAGCGCACCAGCGCGCAGGTGTGGTTGCTGGTGTGGGCGGCGGCAATGGCCTCCACATCCCCAATCGAGCGCACCTTCTGGGGCGTGCCATTCAAATCTCGGGTCTTCTTCCCAGGCTTGACCCCAGCTTGGCCAAAGTTGTTTTCGCCCCAGCACCAAGCTGAACCTTCCTTGTCGATGAAGCAGGTGTGCCCGCCAAAGTTGCCCGACATGGCCACCGCGTCGTCGCTTTCAGGGACCTTAAACGGCTTCTTCTCGCGGAAGTTGTCCCCCCAACACCAAACACCGTCCTCGTCTTTGCGCAGCACACAAGAGACGTTGTTCCCCACAGCCAGCGCCTTGGCGTCATCGATCCCCTTGACCTTGCGCGGCGACAAGACGTCCTTGCCGTACCCCATCGTCTCGGGATCCGACTGGCCGTCGAAGTTGTTGCCCCAACAAGAGACTTCACCCGACTCGTGCAGCGCGCAGGTGTGGTTCATGCCCGCGCGGACATCCACGGCGTCGTCGATGCCTTCGACCGCGCCGGGCTCCTTCAATTCATCCTTGTTGCCCTGTCCAAGGACGCCAAAGGCGCCGCTGCCCCAACACTTCACCGCGCCGCCTTGGTCCACCAGGCAACCATGGCCGGCGCCCAGCGACAGAGCCTTGGCCCCCTTAAAGGCGCTGACGGTGGTGGGTTTGACGGTGTTTTTGTTCACGCCGGGCATCATCGCCGCCCCGCCCCAACACTTGAACTTGCCGCCCTCAAGGCGCACACAGGCGGTGCCATCAAGGTTGCCGCCGCCCACAAAGAGCGCCTCGGCGTCATCGATGCCCTTGACCGCCACCGGGGTGGCCCAGTCGCGGTCGATCTTGCCAGAACCAAGCTGGCCGTAGGCGTTGGAGCCCCAGGCCCGCACCGTCCCGTCGCTCATCAGCGCAAAGCTGCTCTCATTGTGCACACCGATCTGAACGGCCTTAAGACCCTTGTCCTTTGAACTGGCCTTGGCGCCCTTCTTCTTGGACTCGCCTTCGTCCTTGCTCTCGTTGGCCGCAGGCTCTTCATCACCGCCGCCGCCGCAAGCGCACCCTGCCAACCCCAGCGCCATCGCCGCGCCGACTCCCACAAGGACCAAACCCATACGCACACGCAACACATCCATCATCGCAACTCATCCTCCGTTGTCTCTCAGGTCGGGATCGCCAGGCACTGCAGCCCGCACCGACGGCGCACACCACGGCCTCCATGCTCGCCGTCACAGCGGCGCGCGGGCGGCCCCAAAGGCAGGGACACAAGAGCGCAGTGCCAAACACCACCCCAAACCGGGGCATGCCTTCAAAACGCTTTAAAGTGGGACCATCTCACTGACACAAAGGAGTTTAAGGCCAAAGCTCACGTCGCACAGCTTAAACCTTGGAGTTTAAGGGCGCTTAAGCACGGCTCAGCCCCGTACAGCAGCGCTCCATTCAACGACGCCACCAAGCCCTGAACCTGTCGAGCAACGACCTCTCGACCACCATCGAGCCGGTGTCGTCTGCATCAGATGCAGCATTCATCTGGCCAGTTCTTGACTCGACAAACGTCGATTGCGGTGTGTGCGTCCGATCAAAGATTTCAGGATCGCGCCGCACACACTGCCCCTCCAAAACCAGGGACAACAAGTGACTCTGGTTGAGCGCGCACGTGACGGTCTTCTGGCAATGGGCACAAAACCGCTGGGCAGACGGATCAACGCCGTCAAGCGGCTGGAGCCCTTCCCAGGCCACATAGCAAGGTTCAATGACAACCGTCTGGGCCACTGGCGCGCTAAGGCGCTGCGCGTCCACAAAGGCCTCCTGGCTGACCAGCCCATCAAGGTGCGTTTTTGAGAGCGCGCTGTCGGGCCGCCCCAAAAGCCAACGCAGAGCCAGCCTGGAGCCTCCAGAGCACTCGGCCAACATGCCCTCCAACGCTTGCCTTGCGGGCTTCAGATGACCCATCAAGAGCAGTGTATGCCAAGCGGGCAGCGCACAACGCTCCAAGCAATCCAACACGGACGTGCGGATGTGGGACCAGATGTACTGGGCCACCTCGGGCTGCGCCGCCAGCCTTGGATGGCGCTCCAACGCCCCCAGAATCGCCGTGGTGTCACCGTCGTACACCTTGCCCCTGAACCAGACTAACGCCTTGTGGACATCGTCCGCATCAACATCCTGACGCACCTGGGCCTTCAACAAGGCCAGCAACGCCGCCTCAAAGTCCCCCAGGCTCTGGTGGCGCGCCGCTGGTTTCAAGCTCATGCCCTTGAGGATCAACGCCTCCAACGGCGCCGAAATGTTGGGGTTGAGTTCGCTCGGCGGCACCAAGCGCCCTTCAGTGATGTTCATGTAGGTTTGATACTCGTTGTCGCCCTCCAGTGGGACCTTGGCCACGACAAGGCTATAGAGCAGCAGCGAGAGCCAATACACCACCGAGCGCGCATCCACGGGCGCCTGTGTCAAATCTTCAGGCGAGGCCTCCCTCAAGGGGATACTGTACCGCCCGCCCCCCATACTGGTCTGGTTGCGCTGCACATCAAGCCTGAGCCCTGGGCAGACATAAGCCACCCCGTCGCCTCCCAGCATGGCCCTCCGACTGCTGATCTCCAATGACGAGAGGCCGATCT